>CAJUFU010000008.1:0-285 GCA_910585555.1 uncultured Lachnospiraceae bacterium | reverse complement strand
GCTCTTCCGATCTGTTTACGGGAGACTGGGGAGTGTTTGAATCCTATAAGAGCGAACTGGCACAGATTCAGCTTGGATTTTCCAAGGCGGTGGAAGAGGAGGTCAAGAGCCAGCGGATGCGTACCGAGCTGATTACCAATGTCTCTCATGATTTGAAGACACCGCTCACGGCTATCACGACTTACATTGAACTTTTACAGGAAGAAGGTGTCACAGAAGAACAGCGCAGAGAATATCTGGATGTGCTTTCGCGGAAATCAAATCGCTTAAAGATATTGATTGAAG
>CAJUFU010000007.1:37710-69809 GCA_910585555.1 uncultured Lachnospiraceae bacterium | reverse complement strand
TAGAACAGTGGTCTCCAAAACCATCGATGTGGGTTCGATTCCTACTGCCCCTGTCATCGACCCGTGAGTGATAACTCACGGGTTTTTAAATTTTTTCACACAGGAAAAATAACGAAGGGACTGAATCTGTTATGAAAAAGATGATTGTAAGCCTGGCGCTTTTCTGCCTGGCCTCTTGTTTCTTATGTGCCTGCGGCAAAGAAACGCCGCTTCTTGCCACAGAAGATTATATACTGGATGCAGAAAGCGGCTCCACGAGCCGGGGCGTCAAAGTTGGTGACGATGCCGAGGCTTTTCTAGCCGCTTATCAGGATGATATGATGTTTTCCGCCATAGGAGAAGGCGAAGCCCAAACAGATTATCAATTTCTGCCGGTAGAAGAAATCCCCTTTGATACTGCAACGTCCATCATCCTGCCCACCTTCTTTATCGACGGGCTCCCTGTGGACATGGACCAGTTCTGTGAGGACAATGAAATTGAGAAAGCAGATATTCTCTCCTATTTGACCGATGCATCTTATCTGGCCAAGCACAAGGTCATCTACCGCTACCTTGTCTTTACCTGGAAAAGCGGCGTCATCACTGACATCCGCTCCGAATCCATGGACTACAATCAGGACGCCTCTTATTATGAGGCGAACTGACTCTCATACAGTTTCGCATAGAAACCTTTTTCCGCGAGCAATGTCTCGTGATTTCCCTGCTCAATAATATTACCATCCTTCATGACTAAGATAACGTCCGCCTCCCGGATGGTGGACAGTCTGTGGGCCACGATAAAACTGGTGCGGCCCTTCATCATAGTGGCAAAGGCCTTCTGAATCCGGATTTCTGTTCTGGTATCAATGGAGGACGTTGCCTCATCCAAAATCAGCATAGGAGGCAGACACAGCATCACGCGGGTGATACACAGAAGCTGCTTCTGTCCCTGAGAGAGGCTTCCGCCGTCCTCACCGATTGGGGTATCATATCCCTGTGGCAGTCTCTTGATGAAGCTGTGGGCATGAGATGCTTTCGCCGCCGCAACAATCTCCTCTTCGTCAGCATCGGGTTTGCCCATTATAATATTGTCCCGGATGGTGCCCGCCTTTAACCAGGTCTCCTGTAGCACCATACCATAATTCGCCCGCAGGCTCTTCCTTGTCACATCCCGGATATCTGCACCGTCCACGCAGATTTTACCTTCATTCACATCATAGAAGCGCATCAGCAGATTGATAACCGTGGTCTTACCGCAGCCCGTGGGGCCTACAATCGCCACCCGCTGTCCGGGCTTTACGGAGAGGTTGAAGTCCGTAATCAGCGGTTTTTCCGGCACATAGGAAAAGGCTGCATGGGAAAGGTCAACCCTGCCTTCCACATCCTGCAGCACCTTTGCATCTGTCTTCTCCGGCACCTGAGGCTCCTCCTCAATCAACGCAAAGATACGTGCGGCGCAGGCCAGGGCATTCTGCAGTTCCGTCACCACACCTGATATTTCATTAAAGGGTTTGGTGTATTGGTTGGCATAGGTTAAGAAACAGGACAGCTGTCCCACACTGATACCGCCCCGGATTGCATAGACCGCACCGGTCACTGCCACACCGGCATAGACCAGGTTGTTCACAAAACGGGTGGAAGGGTTCGTGATGGAGGAAAAGAAGATAGCCCGCAGGGAACAATCCTGCAGTCTGCCGTTAATCTCATCAAATTCCTCCAGGGCCTCGTCCTCATGGGAAAAAGCCTGCACCACCTTCTGGTTCCCGATCATCTCCTCAATCAGGGCCGTCTGCTCTCCCCTGGTCTCGGACTGTAACTTAAACATGGTAAAGGTTTTCTTGGCGATAAAGCCGGCCACAAAAAACGACAAAGGTGTCACCAGCACAACGACACCCGTGATGGCTACATTGACACTGAGCATAAATCCCAGCGTGCCCAAAATGGTGATCACACCGGTAAAGAATTGGGTAAATCCCATCAACAGGCCATCCGCAAACTGGTCCACATCCGCAATAACGCGGCTCACCACCTCGCCGTAGGAATGGGCGTCTATATATTTTAAAGGCAGAATCTCAATCCTCTGAAACGCCTCATTGCGGATATCCTGTACAATGCGGTAAGTCATCTGATTGTTACATACATTCATAATCCACTGGGCCGCCGCCGTTATGGCGATGATCGCCGCCATCTGCTTTAAAATAGCAAACACGCCGGTGTAGTCCACCTGTCCTTTCCCAATCACCAAATCAATGACCCGTCCAGTCAATATTGGCAGATACAAGGTCAGCGCAACCGTGACGGATGCCATCACAATAGAAGCCGCCAGATAAAACCAGTATTTTTTTATATAGCGCAATACCTTTCCTAAAGTCTCTCTCTGTCCTGTCATGATCACATCCCCCCTTTCTCTGTCTTTGGGTACTGGGAATAATAGATTTCCTGATATACTTCACAGCTCTGTAAAAGCACTTCATGGGTGCCGCAGCCCACCATCATACCGTCATCCAGCACAATAATCTGGTCCGCATGTTGAATGGAAGATGCCCGCTGGGATACGATAAACACTGTCATCTCCCCAGGAAGCTCCCGCAGGGCCTTACGAAGAGCCGCATCTGTGGCATAATCCAGTGCCGAGGCGCTGTCGTCCAAAATCAAGATTTCCGGCTTTCCCACCAAAGCTCTGGCTATGGTCAGACGCTGTTTCTGTCCTCCGGAAAGATTCCTGCCCGCCTGGGCCACAGGCGCATCCAGCTTTCCGTCCTTGCCCTCCACGAACTCTTTGGCCTGGGCTGTGGTAAGAGCCTGCCACAATTCTTCCTCCGTAGCGTCCTCCTTCCCCCAGAGCAGGTTTTCCCGGATGGTGCCCGAAAACAGCACCGCTTTCTGTAATACCACGCCCACTTTCTGCCGCAGCTCCTCCATAGAATACTTTCTCACATCTTTGCCGTCTATTCTGACAGCCCCCTGGGTGGCATCATAGAATCTGGGAATCATATTGACCAGAGAAGATTTTCCGGAACCCGTGCCGCCGATGATGCCTATGGTCTCCCCCTTTCTTACCTTAAAATCAATGTCCGAGAGGGATTCCGCCCCGGCTCCGGCGTATGTCAAATGTACATGGTCGAAGTCTACCACATAGGAGGCGCCTGTCGTCTGCTCCGCGTCCTTCCTACTGGCAATCGCTCCCGCCGCGTCCTCCGCCTCCTCCCAGGTCATAGAGGAGTGTATCTCAAAGATATTCTCAATCCGGTTGGCACAGGCTAAGGCCTTGGTAATGGTAATGATCAGATTTGCCAGTTTCACCAGTTCGATCAGAATCTGGGACATATAGTTAACCAAAGCCACCACCTGGCCCTGGGTGATGGTTCCCTCATTCACCCGGATAGCCCCCGTGTAGAGCAGGACAATCGTTGCTGCGTTAATGATGATATATGTGACCGGATTAGTCAATGCCGATATCTTTCCCACAAAAAGCTGTAAATCTGCCAGGAAGGCATTTTTCTTCCCGAACTGCTCTATCTCTTCCTCTTCTTTATTAAACGCCCGAATCACCCGGGCACCGGTGAGGTTTTCCCTGGTGACGCCCAGCACCGAGTCAAGCCCGGCCTGTACCTTCTTATACATAGGCATGGTGATCATCATAATACCAAATACCACCACAGACAGCAGGGGGATGGTCACCACGAAAATCAACGCCGCCTTCACATCGATGGTAAAGGCCATGACCATGGCGCCAAACACGATAAACGGCGAGCGAAGGAAAAGCCGCAGCACCATATTGACGCCGTTCTGTACTTGGTTGACATCCGAAGTCATGCGGGTAATCATGGTGGAGGTCCCCAGGGTATCTATCTCTGTGAAAGAGAGACTCTGGATATGACCAAACAGCGCGTGTTTCAAGCCTGTTGAAAATCCCACCGCCGCCTTGGCCGCGAAGTACTGGGCCGTGATAGAACAGACAAGTCCAATCAATCCCAGGGCAATCAACAAAAGCCCCATCCGCAGGACATAGGAGACTTCTCCCCCCTTAATGCCCGTATCGATGATGGCCGCCATCACCAAGGGCACAAACAGCTCAAAGGTGGCCTCCAACATCTTAAAGAGCGGGGCGCAGACCGTCTCCTTCTTATAATCTTTCAGATAAACCAGAAGCTTTCTCATACATAAATCTCTCCTTTAACACAAATGCTGTCATCCTGTATCCTATGAAACCTAACGCGACAGCAGTCTCAAAGGCCCTGCTGTCGTGTGCATTATTTCTCTCTATATCTAAATATGATCTGATTCTACTCTATATATTCTTCTGTCAACTGCGCTATCTCATCACTGATATTCTGCACCTGTCTGGAGGGCATATACGCCTCCTCCGGATAAAGCGCTTCGTGGAGCAGTTTCACATTTCCCTCCAAATCATCGGGAACCACACAGCTTCCCTTACTGCCCACATTGACGCCGAGCCGGTTTCCCTCAAAAGGAAATCCGTCGCTGGTAACAATCTCATAACCTGCCACACTGCCGAGTACGCTCAATACCTCATTGACGTTCAAAGAAGTCTCCACCTGCGGCAGTACGGAATTGACCATATCCGTCAATTCTACCATGGATGCGTCCCTCGCCTTATCCATCATGGCGCGAAGCACGTCTCTTTGCCTCTCGGCCCGTCTGAAATCATCGCCCTTGGTATAGCGGATTCTGCAGTAAGCCGTGGCCTGCATACCGTTTAAAAGCTGTACGCCGCTGTGTTCCACGGGAACATAATCCACCTGCAGTTCTTCCGCCATACACAGCTGATAATTATTTAAATGGGAGATTTCCGAATCGGCAACCTCCATCTCCACACCGCCCAGCGCATCTACCGCATCAATCAGCCCCGCAAAACCAATGGTCACATAGTCTGTGATATCTAAATCCAGGTTGGCGTTTAGCATACTGATCGCCTGCTGCGGCCCTCCCTGGGCATAAGCCGCATTGCATTTATTATACGTGTCATTACTCAGATTCAAAAAGGTATCCCGGAAGACGGAAATCAATTTAATCTCCTGGGTATCCTGGTTGATACTGGCTATGATAATGGAGTCGCTTCTGGTGCCTCTGTCCAGCTTACCATCCCTGGCATCCACTCCAAAAAGCGCGATGTTGCGGTAGCCTTTCTTCTCCACTTCCTCTTTTTCTTCAATCCGCTGTTCCACTTCTTCGTTGATGATGATTTTCTCTTCATCAATTTCCCTGCGTTCTACTTCTTCTGTGGTTCTGGTGACCACATACAGTACGCCGACAGCAAGGAGCAGAACGCTGACCTCCACGATGATCAGTAAAACATTCTTCCACCTGCTGCGTTTTTTCTTCTGTGTATCCGTGGGGCCCTCAGACACCTGACTCTTCTGAGGTTCCTGCATATGTTCTTCCATAGCGGCTCCTTTATCCGTTTGCCTGTAGATTCCGTTTTCAGGATGCTCCTTTATCCCATACCTTCATTATCCTATCACAAATGTTTTGTTTTGTATAGAACCTTATATCAAATCTATGGCGTCCCTTACGCTCTTAACCCCGATCAGCTTGATTCCCTCTTTCTGCCTGATCTGGCTCAAATTGACCGCAGGAAGGATACAGGTGGTAAATCCCAGCTTCGCCGCCTCGCTGACCCGTTGCAGCGCCATGGAAACACCCCGCACCTCTCCACTTAAGCCAATCTCCCCAAAGGCAATGGTCTTATCGTCAATGACCCGATTCTTAAAGCTGGACACCACCGCCATGGATACGCCCAGATCAATGGCCGGCTCTATAATTCGCATACCGCCCGCCAAATTGACATAGGCATCGCAGTCGGACATCTGCAGCCCCAGCCGTTTCTCCAATACAGCCATCAAAAGATTGAGTCTATTAAAATCCATCCCCGTTGCCTGCCGCCTTGGAATCCCGAAATTGCTGCGGCAGACCAGCGCCTGAATCTCTAAAAGAATCGGTCTGGTTCCCTCCATGGAACAGGATACCACGGAGCCGCTGGCCCCCTCCGGTTTACCGCTCAACATGAATTCCGAAGCATTTTTTACTTCCACCAGTCCCTCTTCTTTCATCTCGAAAACACCGATCTCGTTGGTGGAACCAAACCGATTCTTGACCCCGCGCAAAATCCTGTAGGAAGCATGTCTGTCTCCCTCAAAATACAATACCGTATCCACCATATGTTCTAAAACCCTGGGTCCGGCCACCGTGCCTTCTTTGGTCACATGTCCTACGATAAAGACGGACACATTCAGTCCCTTGGCCAGCTGCAGCAGTACATTGGTAGACTCCCTCACCTGGGACACACTGCCCGGTGCCGATGAGATTTCCTCATGATACATGGTCTGTATGGAATCGATAATGGTGATTGCCGGCATCTGGCTTCGAATCGTCTGCTCCACGGTCTCTAAGCTGGTCTCGCACAAAAGCAGCAGATTATCAGAAAAGGACCCGATACGGTTGGCCCGAATCTTAATTTGTTTCAGGGACTCCTCGCCGGATATGTACAGCACTTTGCGGCCATCCGCCGCCATATGTCTGCACACCTGCAAAAGCAGGGTGGACTTGCCAATACCCGGGTCGCCGCCCACTAGCGTCAGAGAGCCTGGCACAATGCCGCCGCCTAACACCCTGTCTAACTCCGCCATGTGCGTGCTCATCCGCTCCTCTTCCTGTATGTCTACCGCCGTCAGGCTTGTGGGCAAAGCACCCTCCCGTCTGCGGGTACTTTGGCTTGCGCCGCCGCTCTTTACGGGCGCCTTCTCCTCCACCATGGTATTCCACTCTTTACATCCCGGACACTGCCCCATCCACTTGGAAGATTCATACCCGCAGTTCTGACAATAAAATACTGTTCCTTTCCCCTTGGCCATATACGCTCCTCGCCCTCACCACACCGTACCGTACATCCCATGCCATGAACACAATATCCCCGCCCGGCACAGCGTGTGAAAAAACAGAACTTCCCGCCTGACACCCCGCCAGTTGGGAAGTTCCTCCTGTCATTTCCATTTGCCGCTATATGCTTACTTGGTAATCTTCACCTGTACTTCACCAACGTTTGCAAGTTCCACGCTGATACTGAGCTTACCGCTTAAATTGGTCTTCATCCTGCCCAGGTTCACATCCCCTAAGCACACATCATATTCTGTATCCTCTTTAAGCCCTACGGTAATCTGGGCATCCTCATCTCCCTCCACCGTGAAGACAACACCGTTTTCCGTCTCCATAAAACTGTTCACGCTGGTGCCGGGTTCTGATTCGTAGGCGAACATACCGTTCTTCTCCAACTTGGTCAACGCCTTATAGGTCTTAACCTTATACAGATTGCCGCCATGTTCATAGTCTTCCACTTTTGCCTTTGCCGCCAGCTTATGATTGCCAAAACTAATGGCACCGTCCTCTTCTGTGCGCAATAACTCATCTACTACAGCCATTGTGTTTTCCTCCTAAGTTTTGTGTTATTTATAATAAACGACATGCAAAATTTGTTATGTCGTTTACTATATATCTCTCACGCCCGAACTGTGAAAGATATTTTTTTATTTTTCAGACCCACCGACACATTGTCGCCGCGCTTTACTCTGCCGGAAAGAATCTCCTCCGCCAAAGCATCCTCTATCTCCGACTGGATGGCCCGCTTCATAGGACGTGCTCCCATCTTCACATCCATATGCTTCTCGATCAGATACTCTTTCACGGAAGATGTGATTGCAAGGTCAATATCCATCTGCTCCTTACAGCGTTTCGTGAGGTTCCTTGAAAGCAGGGTAATGATCTGCTTCATATCCTCCCGTCCTAAGGGATGGAACACCATAATCTCATCGATTCTGTTGATGAACTCCGGTTTAAAGAGGCGCTTTACCTCCTCCATGACTTTACCCTTCATCTTATCATAGCTTTGCTGCTCGGTCTCCGCAGCACCAAATCCCAGATTCTTGGGATCGATGATACGCTGTGCCCCCGCATTGGAAGTCATGATCAATATGGAATTTTTAAAACTGACTTTCCGTCCCTTGGAATCCGTAATATGGCCGTCATCCAATACCTGCAAAAGTACATTGAACACATCGGGATGGGCTTTTTCAATCTCATCAAAAAGTACTACCGAGTAGGGATTTCTGCGAATCTTCTCTGAGAGCTGTCCGCCCTCCTCAAAGCCCACATATCCCGGCGGAGAACCAATCATTTTGGATACGGAATGACCCTCCATATACTCCGACATATCCACGCGGATCAAGGCATTTTCCGTTCCAAACATAGCTTCCGCCAGTGCCTTGGACAATTCTGTCTTACCCACACCCGTAGGTCCCAAAAACAGGAAGGAACCAATGGGACGGTTGGGATCTTGCAGTCCTACCCTGCCCCGGCGCATGGCTTTGGCCACAGCCACTACGGCTTCCTCCTGACCGATCACCCTCTTGTGCAGAATGGATTCCAATTTCAGCAGACGTTCGCTCTCCTTCTCCGCCAGCTTCTTCACCGGAATCTTGGTCCAAAGGGCCACTACCTCGGCAATCTCATTCTCGCCCACAACATAGGCCCGCTTTTCCTCTTCCTGCTCCATACGCTTGATCAGGCGGTCATATTTGCGGATACAGGACTCCTGTTTCTTCTTCAATTCTGCCGCCTGGGTAAAGGCTTCCATTCGAATGGACCGCTCAATCTGCAGATCGATTCTTTTAATCTCTTCCGCAAGCTCCTGTAATTTATCCGGCTGTTTCGTCACATGCAGACGTACCGCCGCCGATGCCTCGTCAATCAAATCGATGGCCTTATCCGGCAAATTCCTGTCGTTGATATAGCGCGCCGACAATGCCACTGCCGCACTGATTGCTTCCGGCGTGATGGTTACTCTGTGATGTTCCTCATATTTGTGCGCAATCCCCCGCAGGATGTTTTCCGCCTCCTCAACGGTGGGCTCTTCCACCGTTACCGGCTGAAATCTGCGCTCTAAAGCCGCATCCCGCTCCACATATTTGCGGTATTCCGCAATGGTGGTGGCCCCGATCAGCTGAATCTCCCCTCTTGCCAGGGAGGGCTTTAAAATATTGGACGCGTCAATCGCCCCTTCCGCACCGCCTGCACCGATGATAGTGTGCATCTCATCCAAAAAAAGGATGATATTGCCGTCTTCTATGACTTCTTTGATGACTTTCTTAATCCGCTCCTCAAACTCACCCCGGTACTTACTGCCTGCCACCATGCCGGAAAGATCTAAGGTCAGCAGTCTCTTATTCTGCACCGTAAAGGGCACGTCGCCCATCACAATCCTGGAGGCAAGTCCTTCCACCACAGCGGTCTTTCCCACACCCGGTTCTCCCACCAGACAGGGATTATTCTTGGTACGGCGGCTTAAAATCTGCACCACTCTGGTAATCTCATCTCCCCTGCCAATCACCGGATCCAGCTTTCCTTCTCTTGCAAGCGCCGTCAAATCCCGGCTGTACTGATCTAATGTGGCAGTGGCACTCTTTTTCTTACTTTGCTTTCTGCCTAAATCCTCCTTATAAAGCGAACTGTCCTCGCCAATGGCCATCAACACATCCACATAAAGCTTTTGTATGGAGACCCCCATAGTGTTCAAAAGCCTCACGGCCACATTCTCTCCCTCTTTTAAGAGCGCAAGAAGAATATGCTCCGTCCCCGTCTTATCACTGTGGAAACGCTCCGCCTGCCTGTGGGCTTCCTCCAAAATAGCCATCGCCCTGGGTGAATAACCGTCCCGCTCCGCAATCAGTACGGAACTTTCCGGTACAAGCAGTTCCTTAATCATCTCTTTCAACTGCAGGGCGTCCACGCCGTTATTTTGCAATACACTGGCAGCTACCCCGGTATTCTCCCTAAGCAGACCCAGCAGGATATGCTCGCTCCCCACATAACTCTGCCGGAGGTTTTTCGCCGCTCTCTCCGCCAGCATCAGAGCCGTTCTGGCCTTATCCGTAAATTCTGACTGCATCAATCATCCATTCCTTTCCCGTATTCCTCATATATTTCATCTATAAGAGCATGCACTTCTTCTCTGGAAATATTCTTGCAGCTGGCCTTGGCGAGGGTTACCAAAAGATCTTCCCTCACGTCCTCCATGGCCCGTATCTTGTCAATGTCCACTGCAATCATGGCGCCTTTTCTGCGGTCTACCTTGACATAGCCCTCCTGTTTCAGCACGGTGTATGCTTTATTGACCGTGTGCATATTAATGCCGATCGTATCCGCCAGCTGTCTGACCGACGGCAGCATATCGCCCTCCTGAAATCTGGATGTTGCAATCCCCATGATGATCTGGTTTCGCAGCTGCATGTATATGGCTTCATCGCTGTTAAAATCAATTTCTATAAACATTTCCTATCAACCCGCTACATTAGATCTTTATCATCCATATTTAAAAATTCAAACTCGAACTCATCATCGTCTAACAGGAAGTTCTTGGCCTTGCGTTTGGAAGGCGCTTTCACCCCTCTGTCCAGCATCTGATCTGCTTCATAAGACCGTTCCCCGGGTGTTCTGCGCTCACTGTTTCGCCGTCTAACGTCGGTTTCCGGCGCCTCTCTTCTGCGGACCGGCCTGTCTTCTTCCGCCTCTTCACTTCTCATCCGGCGCCTTACAGGTCTTTCTTCCTCCTCATCCTCTTCGTCATCCTCATCCTCTTCGTCATCCTCATACTCTTCATAGTAGGCGTCGCGAAGCTTGAAAGCCATAATCACCACCGCCACAATAAGGGCTACGAGCAAAACGGCAAGTATCACAATCACGATACGCTGTTTTACCACCGCACCCGCGGCCTCTTCCTCATTCTGGTTCTGGGAATTGGCGGCCTCCAGTAAGGCTGTCACTTCTCTTGCATCTCCGTGTATATGATCGTCCAGATACCATACCGGTCCGTTTTCTGTCTGCTCCACCCGCAGCTCATAGTCATTGTTGACCACAGGTTCCGGTTCCTGGGGTTCCTGAGGAGCCTCCTCCTGGGGCGGTTCTTCGTCCACAGGCAGAAGATCTCCCATCTCCAGCAAATCTTCCCTCACAAATCCTGTTTTCTCTGAACCGCTGTCACTGGTATAAGTCACATAATACCATGTCTTGCCGTCACTTCCGACGGATTTTCCGCTCACCACTACCTGGGCCCCTTCCGTCAGGGAACCCACCGCATTGTTTTTCGTGGAAGGGTCCGGTCTAACCTTACAATTCACCTTAATCTTGGCATACTGTAAATCCACAGACTCATCCGCCCCTGTCGCGGCGCCGCCGGAAGAAGTATCCGCCTGCCCGCCGCCGTCAGAAGATGCCTGTTCCGATGACGCATCAGAAGAAGCGCTCTCCGCCGACACGGTAGGAATATCTGCCCCCGCTTCCGTCTCAATCATATCGGCACGGATATATCCCATCTCGGCACCCTGCACATAAACCTGATACCAGGTAGTGCCGGAAGCGCTTACCTTTCCCTTGATCGACACGGTCTTTCCGCCCGTGGAACTGCCCACCACCTCACTGTTTACGTCAGGCGACTTTCTGATATTGACAGAATTGGGAATCACCTTACCCGTCGCATCCGCCAGACTTATAATCGGCATACACCACAGCATGACCGCCATGCCGGCCGCCGTAAGCATCCCCTTTGCAATGCGCCCCAATGCCTTCTTATTATGTTCCCTCTTCTGTATCCTCATATTTCTTTCTCCCTTTTTTAAGTCTTCGCGCCTAGAGACCTTCTCGTTTGAATCGCTTCAAGCCATCCTCACCTTTCGGTCTCTGCGCACTGAACCCGGCCACTTTTTCGTTTTTCTGCCTGGCTTTTTCTTCCATACTCCGATGATAAGCAGTCTCGCATTTCGGACAGAATCTTCCCATACGGATAGATGCCCCGCAAATCTCGCACTGCAAGAAGAAATTAGAATTGGCCGCAATCTCCAGCCTGGCCTCTTTGAGCATTTCCCGAATGGACCGCTGGGAAACGCCCGTAGCTTCCGACACCTGCGCCGAAGTCGCTCCCGTATGCTTTTCTAAATAATTGCGTGCCTTGCCGTAATCATCATAAGCCAGTAATCCGCATTTCTCACATTGGTATTCCCCTACGCCCTTAAAGACCATCACCCCGCCGCACTCCTGACAGTAGGTAGGTCTGTTATAGGTATTTGCATCCTGGAATTCCTTCTTGAGCATCTTAATCTTTTCTTCTTTGTCACTCACTCAGATCACTCCCTTTACCCTTTTACACAAGCGCCCTCTACGCTTCATCAATCGCTTTGCCGATATCGTTTCTCATGTATTTGTTTTTAAAGTTCACCCATTTGGCCGCTTCGTATGCGTTGGCCCTCGCTTCTTTGAGCGTTGCCCCCTTGGCCGTAACACCAAGCACGCGTCCGCCGTTTGTAACGATTCCCTCTTCCGTCTTCTTCGTGCCCGCATGGAAGCAGTAATATCCGTCCCGGTTTTCAAAGTTCTCAAGACCGTTTATCACAAATCCCTTTTCGTAAGATACGGGATAGCCCTCCGAAGCCAAGATCACGCAGACCGCCGCGTTATCCTCAAACGCAAGTTCCACTTCGTCTAATCTGCCATCGATACAGGCTTCCATCACATCAACCACATCATTCTTCATGCGGGGCAGCACCGTCTGCACCTCCGGATCGCCGAATCTGGCATTGTACTCAAGCACTCTCGGCCCCTCCGGTGTGAGCATCAATCCAAAGAAAATGACGCCCGTAAAGGGCCTTCCTTCCGCCGCCATAGCATCCACGGTTGCCTGGAAAATATGCTCTTTACAGAATGCATCCACCTCCGGTGTATAGAAAGGTGTGGGAGAGAAACTTCCCATACCGCCTGTATTCAGCCCCTGGTCGCCATCCAGGGCACGCTTGTGGTCCTGGGCGGAAGGCAGGGTACGGATGGTCTTGCCGTCCACAAAGGAAAGCACAGACACTTCCCGTCCTGTCATAAATTCTTCTATCACCATCCGATTACCGGAAGCGCCGAACTTCTTATCTTCCATGATCGTGCGCACGCCTTCTTTGGCCTCTTGTAAAGTCTCACAGATTAAGACGCCTTTCCCCAGCGCCAGCCCGTCGGCTTTCAGTACTACCGGCATCTTGGCATGTTCCAGATAAGCCAATGCATCCTGGGGATCGTCAAAATTCTCGTAAGCCGCCGTGGGAATCTTATACTTCTTCATCAAATCCTTGGAAAAAGCCTTACTGCCTTCCAGAATCGCCGCGTTCTTCTTCGGCCCGAACACCCTAAGTCCCGCCGCCTCCATCTCATCCACCAGACCGCCCACCAGAGGGTCTTCCATGCCCACGATGGTCAGGTCGATGGCCTGTTCCTTGGCAAATGCCACAAGCTTATCAAACTCCATGGCGCCAATAGGCAGACACTCTGCAATCTGTCCGATTCCGGCATTGCCGGGAGCACAATAAATCTTATCCACCTTGGGGCTTTTCGCCACACAGGCCGCAATCGTATGCTCTCTGCCGCCGCTTCCTACGATCAATACTTTCATTTCCCTATACCCTGCCTTTCTATTATTCGGAAACTAAGACTTGGCCATTCTCCACTTTTACCTTGCCGCAGGCAATCAGATTGATGCACCAGGGCAAAAGCAGCCACTCCGCTTCCTCCATGACCCTCTTTTGTAAAATTTCCGGCGTATCTCCTTCTTTCACGGCTACAGCCTTCTGCATAATAATCGGCCCCGTATCCATGCCCTCATCCACAAAGTGTACTGTGGCGCCCGTAATCTTCACGCCTCTTGCCAGGGCCGCTTCATGCACCTTTAATCCATAATACCCTGTACCGCAGAAAGAAGGAAGCAGGGACGGATGGATATTGATGATACGGTTCCCATAGCTGCGGATGAGCTGCACCGGAATCTTCACCAAAAAACCGGCCAGCACGATCAAATCCGGCTGTGCCTGATCAATCTCTTGCAAAAACGCTTGGTTAAAGGCTTCTCTGTCCGCATATTCCTTTGGCGCTATGCACACCGCCTGGATGCCCGCGTTTCTGGCACGGGTAAGTGCATAGGCCCCCTGGTTGTTGCTGATAACTTTTACAATCTGCGTATTCGTGATGGCTCCCTGCGCCACACCGTCAATAATCGCCTGCAGATTCGTGCCGCCGCCGGACACGCACACCACTATCTTAAGCATCTTCCCAAATCCTTCCCTGCAGACAGACCTTTCCTGTCCGCCCTGTTCATTCCTATATCATAAAATAACCTCTTTATTACCGCCTACCACATCGCCCACAATATAGGCCTGCTCTCCTGCCGCCTTTAAAGCCGCCACAGTCTTATCCGCATCTGCGCTGTCCACAGCAAGCACCATGCCAAGTCCCATATTATAGGTGTTATACATCATCTTTTCTTCCAGATTCCCCGTCTTTTGTAGCAAGCTGAAAATGGGCGGCACCGGATAACTGTCCTTCTGCACCCTTGCGGCCACACCTTCCGGCAGCATTCTCGGAATATTCTCATAGAAGCCGCCGCCTGTAATATGACTGCACCCTTTAATGGTCACCCCCGCCTCTTTCACGGCCCGCAGCGCTTTCACATAAATCTTGGTGGGCGTAAGAAGGGCCTCGCCAAGGGTGGTTCCCAGTTCGTCATAATGCACCATAAGGCTTTCTTTGGTCACCGCAAATACCTTGCGGACCAGGGAAAATCCATTACTATGTACCCCCGAGGACCCTATCCCGATAAGCGCATCCCCGGCCTTTATGTGCTCGCCTGTGATCAGATCTTTTTCCTCCGCCACGCCTACCGCAAATCCTGCCAGATCATATTCCTCTTCCGGCATCAGTCCCGGATGCTCCGCTGTTTCGCCGCCGATCAAGGCCGCTCCTGCCTGCTTGCAGCCCTCGGCCACACCCTTTACAATGGTTGCGATCTTTTCCGGATAATTCTTGCCGCAGGCAATATAATCCAGGAAAAACAGGGGTTCCGCCCCCGCGCAGACCACGTCGTTTACACACATGGCCACACAGTCAATACCCACCGTATCGTGCCGGTCCATCAAAAAAGCCAGCTGAATCTTCGTTCCAACGCCATCCGTACCTGACAAAAGCACCGGCTTCTCCATGCCCTTAATCTTCTCTAAAGAAAATGCCCCGGAAAACCCGCCGAGTCCGCCCAGTACCTCCGGTCTCATGGTGCCCTTCACATATTCTTTCATCAACTCTACCGAACGGTAACCAGCTTCTATATCGACACCCGCCGTCTTGTAATCCATGGTCCTATCCTCCTATGCTTTCAGATATGTTTTGTAACCTACTTCCTGCAGTTTCTTATCTTTCTCCTGCACACTCTCTTTCAGGCCCTTGGCATACTCTTTGAGACGCCCTAACAGCGCTGCATCCGAGACTGCCAGAATCTTTGCCGCCAGAATACCGGCATTTTGTCCCCCGTTTATGGCCACTGTGGCTACCGGGATGCCTGAAGGCATCTGCACGATGGAATAAAGAGAATCCACGCCGCCAAGATCGGAAGTTTTCATAGGGATACCGATCACCGGCATGGGAAAAATCGCCGCACACATACCCGGCAGATGGGCCGCCTTGCCCGCTCCCGCAATGATCACCTTAAATCCCTTCTCCTCCGCACTTTTTGCATACCCAAAAAACACATCCGGTTCCCGGTGTGCGGAAATAATCGTCATCTCATAAGAAATACCAAGTTCTTCTAAAATATCTGCCGCTTTTGCCATAATGGGCATATCCGAATCGCTGCCCATCACAATCCCTACCTGTGCCATCTGTGTTTCCTCCTTAACTTTATCTCCACACCGAAGTCTTTCCTACCCCGCCCGACACAAGATGTTGTGGCAGGACATAGTTTTTCTAATTATCAGTGTACTAGATTTTCCATTGATGCGCAACCACCTTTTGTGTCTGCTTTTCCGCTCCTCTTGTTACTTTTGTTTCATTGCTCCTGCATAGCCCGATTCAGCTCTTCACATCCCGGAAGGACAAATTGACCGTCACGGATAATCATCTTTCTTTCTCCCGTCTTAGTCAACACAGAAAGCTCTCCCAATTCGTCATAAGGAATCGTAATGTCCGTATGGCACTGGAAATATGCCTTACTGACATCTGTGTCACGTAAAACTGACACCTCGTTATCCTTGGCGATAATCTCCTTGCCGTCCGGATTATAGACCCGCACATTCTCCGCGTGAGAATAGCAGGTATCCCCCACCGCGAAGTGAGGCCCCGTCTTTTCCGCAATCAGAATGGGCATCTTATCCTCAATTCCGTATTTCCTGGCTGTCACATAGGCCGTGGTGTTGGTGCCAATGGCAAATTCTCCCAACGGCAGCTTGTCATGATGATGCAGCACATTGTCTTTGATATACTTGCGGTTTTCCTCTACCGCCGCAAAGTTAGCGCAGCCGTAGTCTGTCACCATACCGTCTTTAAATTCCAGCCACAAGTCCTTATATTCCAATTCATTCAAGAATACCCTGGTCACATGAAGTAGCCCATTGGTCCCGGTAAGCAGGGGCGACGTGAATACCTCCCCCACCGGAATGTTCACATCTGCCACACAATTTTCAAAATTGGTCTGTTTAGACGCATCCTCCAGGGGATGCAGCTGCACGGTCAGATCGGTACGGTTTTGGCCGCATCCTTTAACCTGTACAGTCAATCCCTCGTCAAGGACGTCAATGATGGTCTGCTGGATGCCTTGATACAGCTTATAATCCAGTGTATTGATTCGCACGATATCGTCAAAGATCTGGGCAAACTGCTCCCCGATCTCCGGCACCGGAAAGGCGATGATGGTAAAGCTTCTCTCTTCTCCCTTGATATATTCATTCTGTAAAGCGCCCGCCTTACCTGCGTATTCCACCGCCAGTTTCTGCTGTTTCTCTGACAGATGGCAGGCCCCTTTCTTGGTCTTTGGCACGAAGGGCTTCTCCCCGAAAATCTCCAAGACTGCCGGTCCACCATGTACGGATGCCTGGACCTTCCACTTCTCAAAGGCACTATGCAAACCTTCCAGCCTGCGTTCCACTAAGGCAGCATCCAGTACCAGCGCCAAATCTTCCCGGTGGTCATAATCAAACTGCTTGTTGGGGTTGGCACCGCACCAGCCGTTCTTATTGACACTCCTGCCCTGGAAGATATTGGTGCCCGCACGATAGAAAGTAGGCTGTAGACCAATCCGGTCAAAATTATCCACCGCCTCTTTGATCATGCGCTCAAATCCCAGGAAATAACGGATATTCACACTCTCCTTGATGGAGATATCCTTATTGCCCACCGCAAAGCCAATCCGATACCCTTCTGTGTAAGTATCCGCCATCAGTTTTATCTTTTCCGCCGGCATGCTGTTCAGATGCCTGGCCGTCTCCAACTCATTTTCCGTGATATACTCTCCGTAATAATAAAGATACCGCAGATCGGACAGATCGCTGTCCATCACAATCTGCCTGGCAAATCCTCTCTCCGGACACAGAAGTCTGGCTGTCTGCTGCACGGTCTGCGCCTCATAATAATCGCTCACATACCAATAGAGAATCTGGCGCACCGTCTCCTTGGCCGGCAGCGCACACATTTTCTGCCCGTCAACCGCCTCTCCTGCCTGTTCGACCTCTTCCTGGGCCGCGCACACGAAAGCCTGGTAGACTTCCAAAAGAAGTTCCATGCGGATGACCATGTCAAAGCGGTTTCCCTCAAAGGCTGCCGGAATCATGCCCCGCAGTTCCGCATACAGAAAACATAGCATCTGCCCCATTGACTCACCCAGACAATCTATGGCATGATCAGGATTGCCATAGCTGTTATCATACTGCGACGGCAGAATATCCGCATACAATTCCCTGTTCTGGTCCTGCAGCGCTTCCATTGACATCCGCCGCAGTTCGCCGCTCTCCACCACATGAAAGGTTCTGTCCATCAGCTCTATAAACGCCGCCATCTTACTGAAATATTTCTGAAACGCCTCCGGACATGCCGCCTCCTTAGGTATTTCCCGTATGCGCTCCAAAGCTAACCCATAGCGCTCCACTAACAAATCCGCCTGTTCCTTTTCATCCATTAAAATATCTTCCACAACTGCTTCCTCCTGACTTTCTTCCAAGATACCCTGCATGATTATGCCTGAGGTTTCCCGGGATTATGCGTAGGCGCCCGCGTATAAGATTGCACTCAGCACCGCCAGCACCAGTACGTTCAGCCCGATTCCCAGATAGCTGAAGAAATAGAACTTATCCCGCTCTGATTTGGAGATCACGCCCAGCACAATCCCCACAAAAGCAAAGAGCATGGACAACAATGCCGCCGCCCCATACTGCCGGGGAATATCCCCCGCCCTCTGATAACTCATGAGCATCATATAGACCAGCGTCGCAAGAGAAATCACGCCCAGTATGGTAGCCATAATCCCTTTCTGGGTATGCTCCTTGTTGGTAAACATAAAACTATTCTTTTTTGCCATAAATACCTCCCAATCCAGACCGCCTGCTGCCCCTGCCTGCCCGGAATTTGAAATGGGCATCTTCGTACATGCCGAAAACACCCATCCGCCTTTTCCTTAGAATAAGATTTTGTTTCTTCCCGCTAACAACTTGGCCCCGCTGATGATCAAAAGCACACCGCTTGCCACACCGACTACCAGAGCAACCACGCCAACTGCGATGTTGAGCGCGCCAGCACCGCCCATTGTCTTATAAGTTTTCTCTTCCATTTCCCGCTCCTTTTCCTGCTCTCTATTTTGCTCCATACTGCTCATAATATGCATCGATTGCCTGCTTCAATGTATCGTCGATATAAATCGTTCCCTGATAAGACTTATTATAGAGATATTCTACCACATCCGCCATCGTCACTATGGCATTGGCCGCAAAGCCATACTTACCTTGTATCTCCTCCAAAGCGCTCTTCTCGCTTTCAAGCCCGCGCTCCATACGGTTTAAAGAAACCATCAGACCCTTAATCTCCACATCCGCCTGGGCCTTGATGATGGGAAAGGTCTCTTCTATGGACTTGCCCGAAGTGGTCACATCTTCAATAATCACCACCCTGTCTCCATCCTTTAACTTACTGCCAAGGAGAATTCCTGTGTCCCCGTGGTCTTTCACTTCTTTCCTGTTGGAGCAGTAACGAATCTCCTTCCCGTAAAGTTCACTGATGGCCATCGTCGTGGCCACCGACAGGGGAATGCCTTTGTACGCCGGTCCAAACAATACATCAAAATTAAGCCCATAGTGATCGTGAATCGCCCGCGCATAATACTCTCCTAATCTGCGAAGCTGCGCGCCTGTCACATAAGCGCCTGCATTCATGAAAAAGGGAGACTTTCTGCCGCTTTTTAAGGTGAACTCTCCAAATTTGAGGACCTGGCTGTCTACCATGAATTCGATAAATTGTTTCTTGTAATCCTCCATACCTCTTAAAACCTCCGTATTTATAGGCTTTCTGGCCTCTTTGTCAATAGAATCGCTCTTGAAAAATCCACGCTTATCCCAAAGCCCGGGCTATATCCTCCCGCATATCGATCACTGCCGCTCTTGCAGCATCCGCATAATTTAGTGCCCCGTACTTTGCATACTTCTCCTGTTGATATGCCCCGATGATGCCTCTGGAAGAACTGACGATTGCTCCTAACCCGTCTTTATTAAAGAAATGCACCAGGTCCGCGCCTTTACCGCCCTGGGCACCATAAGCCGGCACCAATATATAGGACTTGGGCATAATCTGTCTTAAGACCTTACCCATCTCAGGATAGGTAGCGCCTACCACGGCTCCGATATAACTGTACTCCGCCCCCATATGGTCAGCGCCCCACTGGGCCACTTTCTCGCCCACAACCTCATACAGCGGTCTTGCCTTGGAAGCATCCTCAGAACCCTCCGGCAACACCATACGGTCCTGAAACTCTCCGCTGCTGGGATTTGAAGTCTTGACCAGAATAAACAGCCCCTTCTTCTCCTGTTTACATACCTCAATAAAAGGCTTCACGCCATCAGAACCCAGATAGGGATTGACGGTAGCGAAATCCTCATCAAAACCGCGGCACATAGTGGAACCAACCTGTACTTGTCCCAAATGTCCCACCGCATAAGCCTCGGAAGTGGAACCGATATCGCCTCTCTTGATATCTCCCACCACTACCAGGCCTTTTTCCTTACAATACTGTACCGTCCTATGATAAGCCATAAGCCCCTCAACACCAAACTGCTCATACATGGCAATCTGGGGCTTCACCGCAGGCACCAGATCGTATACAGCGTCCACGATTCCCCTATTATAAACCCATACCGCTTCCGCCGCACCCTTAAGCGTCTCGCCGTACTCTGCAAAGGCTTTCTCCCTGATATGCTGCGGCACAAGCTTCATGGTCGGATCTAGTCCGACCATGACAGGCGCCTGTTTCTTCTTAATGCTCTCAATTAATTTATCAATCATAACTCTTTTCCTTCCAGGTCCTTTAACACATACTGGTTTTCGATATAGTAGGGGAACTGGTCTCTCTTCACCCATTCCCAGCTTCCATATTCTTCCGGCAGGATAATGTTTGACTCATCCTCCTCCGTGATAGAGCATAAATAGGCGATACCCACACAATGTGTCTCACCGATCAGCTGCGACCAGGTGTACTCAATCTTCTCAATCTTGCCATTCACAGACAAAAGCTCTGTGATCGCATGAAGCATAGCCTCATCCGGCGCTTCCCCGTGGCCTACCTCTGCATCAATGAATTCCCAGACGAAAGGTTCCGGAATGTGGTCATCCACCCATCTTTTGATCAACAGATACGTGTCGTCCTTCTTGATGATACCTTTTACCCGCACATATGTATTCTTCATCTCAACTACCTTACTCCTTTCCAACCGCATCCATATTCCTATGGTTTCATACTACCATTGCCAGAATTGCTTGTCAATCGCTCATCTTGTCTGCAAAAACTCATATTCCCTCTTCGCAGTCTCGTCATCCGGATAACTTTTCAGATAACTGTTCATCAACGCGGATGCCGTCTTATATTCTCCCATGTATTCATAAGTCACAATCTCATTGAACTTTAATGTCTGCATCATGCTGTTGTCTTCGATATTCATAGCCGCCTGGAAAGCCGAAAGCGCCAGCTCGTATTCTCCCATCTTCATCCGGCAAAGCCCCAGCTGGTTATAAATTTCCGCCTTGGTCTGATCATGGTCGGTATAATCGGCATAAATGGAAGCCGCATAATTATAATCCCCCAGAGCCTCATAGGTTCTGCCAAGATAAAGCGCCGCCCCGTAATCCGTGGTGGTCTTTAAATTGGTGAGAAAATTGCGGGCATTCTCATAATCGCCCATATAATAACAGATGCGGCCCATATCGTAATCCGAAATGGACTTTTCGTTCTCCGTCATGGCCTTTTGCAGATAACTCTGCCCCACTTCTTTATAACCGTACTCTTCCAACACCATGTATATGCGTATCATCTGGTCGTAATTCTTGGTATCTAAGGCGATGGCCGCATCAAAATCAGCCTGCGCTGCCTCATAATTATCCTGAGACAGTTCCACACATCCCCGCAGATAATAAGCATCCATCTCCTTTGGGCGAAGGGCGAGAATCGCATCATAGGACTCTATGGCTTCCTGAGGTTGTCCATTCTTGAAATAAGCCGTGGCCAGATAATAGTTGATATCAAAATCCATATCTTCCACCCTGCCGTTGCTTAACTTAAGCGCCGCCTCCAGATAGGTTATGGCCGATGCATAGTCCGTTTTACCCATAAAGGCAATCCCCATACCCCGGTAAAGCTGTCTAGTGTCTTCTCCATTCTCCTGCGCTGCAGCGAAGAGCGAAAGGGCTTCCTCATAGTTAAGCGCCTCTACCGCCGTCATGCCCTGCTTGGTATAACTCTCCTCCGCCTCCGCCCCGCAGCCGGTAAGAAGGGTTCCCAGACAAAGGCTATAAGCCGCAATCCCGATTCTTATTTTACCTGTTGTCTTACGATGTTTCACCTTTTCCTTTTACCTCATTTCTGCGCTGCTTTCATCAAAACTGTGTTGAGACTGCGCATGAATGGCGCTCTTATCTATCTTACCATACCATCTGGTACAAGCCAAGCACAGAATTTGTATCCGTTTGGTCTTCGAAGTTTCAAAGCAGATTTCCACAGACCAAATCCTTCATGACCCCGAAAAACTCTCTCACCAGATTATTTGGCTGAAAATAAATGTTAGAGCGCGCCGCGATACCGCAGGCATCCTCAAACCCGGCATGTCTCGCTAACATCACGCCGCGGAAGACATGAAAGTTGTTAGTGACAATCCCCACACTGACATCTGTCCCGCCCATCAGTCTGGCGCTGTAAGCGATATTCTCCGAAGTATCTGTGGATTCCTTTTCCAGCAGAATCCGGTCCGGCGAAATGCCTTTTTCCACCAGGTATTGATACATCCCCTCCGCCTCTGTGCAGGGCTCATTGCTCCCCTGTCCGCCGGAGACCACACAGATGGTCTCCTCATTGGCCGTCAGGTATTCATACGCCGCATCCAGCCGAAACTTTAACACAGCGCTGGGACCGGCCGGTTTCATCTGCGCCCCCAGCACAATGATATAATCCAGGTCCTCTCTTCCTTTATCATGATAATGGGCAAAAATAAACCCCTCCACTATCACAAAAAGGAGAATGCCAAAGATAAACACTGCGCCGATTCCCCGCCGCAGCACCAAAGGCAATTGACTCCACCAGTCAAATCGTATCATAAGGGCCAAACCCATCAAAAACACCCCGCCCGCTCCCCAGATCAGGTAAAAGTTGTTCCCTGAGCGGATACGAAACACTATCAGGCAGTACACAAAGCACAACAGCGCCGCCAATATACATAAAATCACCATGATCTTTTTCCTCTTGTTCATCCTAACATCCCTTCAAATTCTTGCTCCGGAATGGGCCTGCAGTAGCGATATCCCTGCGCTACATAGGCGCCAATCTCCATCATAAGTTCCGTGTCGTTTTGTGTCTCCACACCTTCACAGACCACCTGGACATCCAGGTCGTTTGCCAGATTCACAATATTTCTCATAATCTGTACCTGTCTTGTCCGGTTCTCATTATTTAAAAGGAAAGACCGGTCCAGCTTGATTACCGACGCCGGAATCTGCTCAAATACCCCCAGAGATGAATAACCCGAACCAAAGTCGTCGATGGACAGCCTGACACCGTTTGCACGCAGAATCGACACATTCTCCTTGACCCTCTGCTGCTGCATCTCCTCCACCACCAGCGTCTCCGTAATCTCCACCTCGATCAGCTCCTTGGGCACCTGATATTTATTGAGCACAGCCTTGATTTTCTCCGGAAACCCTTCCTTCACAAAGTGCATTCTGGAAAAGTTACAAGAGACAGGCACCACCCGTCTGCCCTCATCGATTCTTCTTCGAAGCATCCGGCAGACGCTCTCCATCACGAAGAAATCTATCTCTGTAATTCTGCCCGTCTGCTCATAATAAGGTACGAAAAAGCCGGGCGCCCGGATAGCGCCGTTGTCTGTAGGGTCCTTAAACCGCACCAGCGCCTCCGCTCCCACAATCTGCTCATCGCGGATATCCACTTTTGCCTGATAATAAGCCACAAAATCCTTATGAAAATCTACAGAGTCAAGAAGCTTCTCCCGCTCATGTCTCTCTTTCATCTGCCCTTCCAGCGCATCGTCATAGAATTTAGTCGCATTGCTGTGACTGCCTTTTAGCGAATCCACCGCCTGGATGGCGTTGGAGAGCGCCAGCTGGACATCCGTATCCTCCTGATCGACAGCGCAAATACCCATGGCCTGGGCCATCCGGATTCCAGTCTCCTGGTAGATGCGGTCAGATATTCTGTCTTCCAAAGAAAGCAGCCGATTCTTTAAAGATTCTATAGTATCATAACATACAAAAAGCACGAAATGACTGCCATTGCTTCTGGCATAGAGCTCCTTCACACTGTCAATCTGACTGGATATCTCCCCAATAGAAAGTTCCAACAGCCGCTGCCCGGCACGCCATCCATAAATGGCATTGTAACTCTTAAACTGACAGATATCCGTAAACACAATCGCATACTTAAGCGTCCTGTCCTCTGTCAATTTCAGGGAAGCCCTGTATTTTAAATAATTCAGATTCCATATATCAAAATCAGAATCCTTGTACATCAGTTTCTGAATCCGCCTGCTGTTCTTCAACATATGATAAAGTACCAGAATGACAAGCAGCGCGCAGCCTGTCAGCAACAGGATAATGGGAATGCTGTGGTCCCTGATAAACGACTCTACACTCATTCTGGCATAGAAATTGTCCCGCAGCATATAGTCATTGACCATTTTATCGGTCACCGCCAGAAGTTCCTTATTTAAAATCCCAAGAAGCGGGGATTCCATATCGTCCTTCACTGCCATATAAATAATATGAGAATCATTTAACACCGTATAAATCTCAAGCTTTCCCAGAGAAAAGACCGTTCCCATCAGATATTCCGCCAGATACCCGTCACATAAAGCAGCATCCGCCCTGCCGGACTCCACCGCACGAAGGCACTGTTCCTGGGAATCTGACAAAAGAACCTGTTCGTACTCTCCTGCAAAACCAATATCTCCTTCCTTCGATGTCGCCGCCAGCGTTGTAATCTGCTCCGCTTTATGATTTCGTTTCCTAATCAGGACCTGAGGAACCTGTGCATAACTCTTGGTCAGCTCCACACCGTCCTCTTTCATGGCCCTGGGGGTCTCATCACAATAACTGATCAGATCGATATCTCCTGCAAGAAGGGCCTGTTTTGCCTCCTCTAAATCAGCCATTTTCACATAGGCAAAGGATACGCCGGTACTCACCGAAACCTCCTCCAATACCTGCACGGCCAGCCCGCGATATTCTCCGTTCTCGTCCTCATAAGAAAAGGGATAATAGCCGTCCAGATATCCCACCGTCAATGTCCCCTTCTCTTCCAGATACTGTTTCTCCTCACTGGTCAGAAGAACCGTCTGGTCGAGACGGCTGTCGTAATACTTCACCATCAGTTCATTTTCCAGCTCCGGCCTGTTCATTTTTACATCCGCGATGCCCTGGTTTAATTCCCGCATCACATCGTCGTTGCCCGGATAAGAAATATAGTAAAAAGGCATAGGCGCAAAACGGCCGATCACCCGCTGGCCCTCACGCACTTCCGTCAGGGAATGGACAATCGCATCTATCTTCCCTTCCGCAAGCGCCTCATGCAGGGCCGCTGTATTCTCATACTCCCGCACTTTAGGACTGGTAATATGATGATCGGCCAAATATTCATGAAACTCCTGCTTCCTGACATAGGTTGCCACAATACCGTATGTAATATCCTGCATGGCCTCAAAATCTTCATAGGCAAGAAGGCTGTCTGCTTCCACCGCAATGGTCCCGAAAGTATACCCGCTGGCCAGATTGGCATATTGAAAAATCTCGGCCCGTTCCAAAGAATACTGCGCGGAACCTACCAAATCTATCTCCTTCTCCTCCAGTAAGCGCAGGGCTTCGTCCCAACTGTCACAGGGCACAAATTCTATCGCCCAGTCCGTATAATCGCACAGGTTTTCCAGATATTCCGCATCCATGCCCGCGTAACTGCCGTCCTCTTGCAGTTCATGATAGCCCTCCATGGGGAAAAATCCCACCTTCACTGTGCGTTTCTTAGCCGCATAGACCACGCCTGCATCCTTTTCCATAACAAATACCGCCCCGATAACAGCTACCAAAAGCAGCAGGGCGGTGAGATTTATCCTGGTATATAGCTTTCCTCTTAGTCCGTTTCCCATAAACAACCATACCTTTCCAAAGGTGCACAAACTTCCCCCTTAAATATAAATTTTAGCATACTTATCATGGTTGTACTACTTTTTTCCATATTATCACACTAGAATATAATTCTACGTTTATAAAAATCTATTCTATTACCTCAATCTAACGCCTTTTTGTCTATGATTTTCCAATACCCGCTTTTAGGAGAACCACAACGAATCAACATTCCGCGTTCTTTCAGTTTTTTGATATTTACTTCAACATTTCTGCTGGAAACACCGACCTGTTTCGCCAGTTTCGCAGCGGAAAGTTTTGAGTCCACAGACAAAAGCTCCAAAATCTTTCTTTGCGTATTGCTTAAATCTTCACTAAACTGTCCCCGACGCTTCCCCGGTGTTTCTCCGATGTTTCTCTGATATTTCTCCGATTCTTCTCCGATTCTTCTCCGATGTTTCTCCGATGCTTCTCCGATGTTTCTCCGATGTTTCTCCGATGTTTTATCACAGTCATCTGCTATTTCTGATAATGGCCTGCGATAAAGGTTTATGCGGAACATATCGTCAAAAACCTGAATTTCCGGGCTTGGAAGCCCATACTGTTTGGCTACCTGTTTTATCCTTCGTATTCCGGTTCCCCATGCCTCAATAAAACCCATTTGATTAAAGATATTGGCAATTCCCTTATTCCTAAGTCTTGAATGCCCGCTCATAATTTCTTCATAAGTAAGCCCATTATAAAGTCCTCCCGGCGATGTAACCTCCAATCTATCATCATACACTGCTACCTGTACGCAGGAAGCATCTGTCAGGTTGCGATGGCAGTGCGCATTGACAATCATTTCACGAATCGCCGCTATCGGAAGCTCATAAGCCTCTTTTCTGACCAGCCCCTCAATCGTTGCCCCCAAACGAATATTCCGCAAGACAAATGCCGCTGCCTCCTCAATCTGTTCATAGACAGGTCCGGTAAATTCCCGCTTATCAAGGAAAACGTCTCTTTCTGTTCCCTTAAACACAGCACATTGCGTTTTGGAAAAAGGAAAATAATCAGACACAAGTAAAACATAGGCATTCGATACAAGCAGCGATGTATCCGTTTTTTTCAAGAGTTTCCAATTCATCAGTTGAGCATCTGTCACCTTCCGCTCCGGCAAGCCCACATTTTCCCGATATTTCATAATATCACTGCAAAGTTTCGTTATTTCTGTCTCTGTTGTTTCATAACCGATACATGTCAATTCATCCCACGAAATATGAGCTCCTTCCATTTCCAGTTCCCTTATCTTTTCATAATGTGCCGGTCTGGAAGTACCCGCAATACGAATATATGTTCCATCCTCTTTTCCTTTTGACTTCAAATAATATGGCCTGTTTGGCCCCGGCGCAACTGTAATAACAATAACCGTTTTCCTGTCAATCGTCTGTAACTCTATATTCGGAACAATCTGCGGCGTGCAGGAATCAGCAACAGCATTGGCAATGCTGTCCATGATTTGAAAAGCAGAATCATCATCCACGCCTGTAACATTGCGTGTCCTATCTTCTACTCCTATAACTAGACGACCACCTTGCGTATTTGCAAAAGCTATAATAGTTTTCACATATTTTGCAGAATCCTTTGGTAAATTTACCTTGAACTCCACATTTTTCGATTCACCGTGTAGAATTTCTTCGATTGTCATACTAATCCCCCATGCCGCCATCTGCCCGCTCCTGATACACATATAATCTTTTTCATCATGCGCTTATCAATGAGTAATTTCCATAATTTTTATATCTTATAACCATCCTTTGTCTCCTTGTTCTTCACATGAATCAAAGTATAAATTACCAAGAATAAGTATATCACAATAGATACTATCTCACAAGGAAATATCTTTCTTACCGCTAGAATGAACTTTTTCTTTTCAAAAAAACCGCTCCGGATTACACCTGAACGGTCTTTTTCGCATTTCATCTATCAAACTTACTGCCGAAGCTGTCTTCTGTCCCCTGTTACTGCATATCCTGTACACTCTGCACAGTCGCAAGCTCCGCCGCGGGGTCACTGCCTGCCGCCACATTCTGCATAGCAACCTGAATCGCTTTTTCCACTTCACTGTTAGAAAGTTTTCTGTTGCCTGCTGCGTTCTGCACATATGCATTGACTTCGTCTATGGACTGCTGCTGTAATTCGCCGTCAACCGCACCTTTATAGGTAATCTCGTTAGACACAGGAGACCCCTGCAGGTAATTTACCCAATACTGCTGTCCTTCACCGTTGGACAGATACTCGATAAATTTCATTGCTGCTTCCTGCTTCTCGCAGTCTTTGTTCATACAGATCATCACGTCCACACCTGCCGTGCCTAACATCGTACCATCTTCTGCAATAGACGGGAAGGGCGCCATGCCGATGATATCCTTCTGGTTGCCGATCTCTGTTCCCTGAATCTCATTGTTGGAAGGAGAAGTGGGTCCTAAATGCCAGGAGCCTGTCAGGAAAAACATCGCTTTTCTTGCAAAGAAATACTGGTCACGGGCGTCAGGATAGGTGGCTACGCCAAGCGCACCGTCTTCCACGATGCCGTCTGTGAATAAATTCTGCCATGCCTGCATGGTATCCACAAAGCACTGGTCTGTCCAGGGGCGTTCCCCTTTCTCGGCCGCATAGACAGCGCCATTTTCAATTTCATTGGAAGCCTGCACAAACCAATCGGAATTTACCCAGTCATCCGCCGCGCCAACCGCAACGCAGACATAACCTTTTTCCTTAGCTTTTGCGGCAGCATCTTTCAATTCCGCATAGGTGGTGGGCACTTTATCAACGCCGCACTCATCCATGATTGTTTTATTGTACATCAGTGTAGTCATACCTGCTGTCAGAAGGGGCATTCCTGCCAAAGTTCCGTCTGATGTGGTACACTGCTCCACAGCCGCGGTACTGATCTTTCCATCCCAGCCGCTCCAATACTGGTCTGCTGTGGCTTTCATGTCAACAGAAAACTTCGCATACTGCTCCATCATCGGACCGGTGGTCATACCGAACAGATCAGGGCCTGTGCCGGATGCCATAGCCACCTGCAGCTTCTCAAAGAAATCGTCCTGCTCTGTACGGGTGTAATCAATCTTGATACCCGGGTTTGCTTCCTCAAATCCTGCAATCATTTCCTCCGACTGTTCTATGGTAGGAAGCCATGACCAGAACGTTAAAGTTACCTCATCGCCAGAAGCCGCCGTATCGCCGCTCTCATCTGCCGGCGCCTCTGCCGCTGGTGCCTGGGTCGTTTCCGGTGCAGCTTCTGTGCCGGTTTCTCCTGATGCATCGTTTCCGGATGCCCCGCATCCTGCTGCCGATACTGCCAGCGCCGCTGTCATAAACAGTGCCGCCGCCTGTTTCATTTTTTTCATATTCAATCCTCCTTTTTTAATATTGCTTCATCTTTAGAATAGCGTAATATTACCCGCAGTTTCACTCCACATTTTTGCGATTTGATTTCATTTTTCCATTTTGGTATACTGATATTCTGCGATTTTCAGTCCATATAAGGTAAACTGCGTTATCTCTTTCTCCTGCCTTGAAAGTTTCCTCTCCTGCCCGTCGATCAAAAATCGCTCTTCCTTCCCGCGTACCATATGATAGAGGCAAAACTCTGCTGCCTTCTCCTTCGCAAGCGTCAAGACTTCCGCACCTTTACACAGTTCAATACGGTTCTCCTCCTCCATGATTAAGAAGCGGAACATCTCCGTATAGGATTCCTCCCCTTCTCTCTGCTCCAGACACATCTTTCCCTGTAAGGAAACCAGGCCGTCTTCTGCTGCCTCGCTGGGCGATACCTTATATAGGTTTCCAAACTCTCTAAGCTGCCTGCCGCACAGCGTCACGGTCTGCGTCAGCGCCAGACTGCAGAGGGTAACTTCCGTAAAATACGGCACAATCCCTATTTCCACATCTTCCTCATAGCCGGACTGCACAAAACGACTCTCCCGCTCTTCATCCACCACCACCGTAAATTCTTCAAAGGACCGGGTGATACGAAACAGATGGGGCACGGTATAATCAAACCCTGCAGGCAGCCTGTCGATCACAGACAAGGAACGGATGCCGTCACGGACACTGACCGAAAGCACCTCGCTTCTTCCGGTTCTTATCTGTATTTCCAGATAATTCTGTTCATCCTGATAGGCTGCCAAAATGCCAAATCTGGCACCCACATGGGAGCGCTTTGCCGTTATCCACAGCTCCATCTGATAAAAGAGGCCGCCCTTTCCTAAGATCTCCTTTTCTTGAAACACCCTGTCGCGGATTTGCAGCTTAGGCAGTGCAGGCGCCTCCTGTTCTTTCGCTGTGGGACCGAAGCACCAAAGCTCATCCCCATCAAAATACAAAGGGTCTATGTACATCTGCCTCTGCTCTATCTCCGGAAGCAGTGCCTCCTTGGCGTCCCTGCCATGATAGACAATCCAGTCGTCCACCATGTTCGGCGCCTTGGTCACCGTATTATGTCCGGTGCCCTCCACAAACGCATTTTTGTGAAGGAGGGGGTGCCAGCTATAGGCTTTGGGATACTTTTCCCATACCATGTCGCAGAGATTCCCCCTGCACTGTGCCACGGCCGTTCCAACGTAATAATCCACATTCACATAGGCATTGGCCGAGTACAAGAGAAAGAACCGGTCTCCCCTCACCACCGTCGCGGCGCCCTCGATCGTATACCAGTCTCGGCCGTCTCCAAAGCGGTTCTCCGCATATATTTCCTGCCGTAAGCCCGGCAGCACCACCGCCTTGGGACTGCCTGCAAATTCTTCGGGTGACTTCATCTCATCCAGCAAAATACAAGTCCCCGCCACTTTCTCATCGGTGCCAATCCAATCATTGACGGAATAGAACATGAACAGCCTGCCCTTCCACAGAATCGGATGGGCATCGATTGAGAACTTGTCAAAAAACGTCTTCCTATATATAAATTCCCCTTCCGGCTGGTCGGACACTGCAAGCTTTAAATGTTCCTCATGGCAGTCTTCCTCTGTCACCTCCGTATTGGAATAATACATATAAAACCTGCCCTGCAGATAGATAACCGCGGGCGCCCAGTAATGATGAAACTTCTCTTCCCGGATGGCATACCCCTTGTCCTCCCAGTGCACCAAATCTTCTGATACACTGACCTTTACTCCGAACTCATCCGTTGCATAACAATAATATCTTCCGCACCACCGAAGCACATAAGGGTCCGGATTGGTGTGCCTTTTTTGGTCCGTAAAGGTAACCGGATTACAATACATTCTTTTTTCTTCCATCGTTTTATCCTTTCACCGAACCTGCCGTAATCCCTGCCACAAGGAATCTCTGACTGCACAGATATACCAGAATGGAAGGCAGTGCCAGAAGAATCATGACCGCATAAATCCGCGCCACATCCACCGGACTCTGGTAGGTACTGGACATAAAGAACTGCGCCGCCAGTGTCACCGGATAATTCTCTTCACTTCTCATCACAAGGAGGGGCACCAGATAATCGTTCCAGGAATAGATAAAGGTCAGTACCAGCACATTGGCAATCATGGGCACGCTTAAGGGCAGCATAAACTCATACCAAATCCGCAGTGTGGAAGCCCCGTCAATTCTGGCACTCTCCAAAAGCTCATCCGGTATCGTGTCAAAATAATTGCGCAGCATCAAGAGCATCATCGGCGCATTAAAGGCCACAAGCGGCAGAATAACGCCAAAATGATTATCCAAAAGCCCCAGGTTCTTAATGGTAGCGAACAAAGGACTCGTCACAGCCGCTACCGGAACCGCCAGACAGGCAAGAATCGCCCCGTAAATCAGCTTACTTCCCCAGAATTTCATCTTGGAGAACGCAAAAGCCGCCAGCGTGGTGATCAACGTAACTGTCACGGCCGATACCACCGCAATAAACATACTGTTAAAGATTACCCGGAAATAGTTAATCTTTTCGTAATTTAACACATAAGCATAGTTTCCAAAGCCCTCAATGGTAAAGGATTTGATGACCGCTATGACAAGAGGCAAAATCCATATGGCGGCAAAAAAGATCAATACCGCATACACCGGTACATAAGACTTGATTTTAGAGTTTCTCATGCCTACTCCTCCTTCCCAAACTTTATCTGCAGAAATGACATAATCATCGCAATGATCAGGATTGCAACGCCAATCGACGCCGCGCCGCCCGCATCAAAGTTATTAAACGCCTTCTCATATAAATATGTATTCATAACCACCGTAGCCCGGCCCGGCCCGCCGCCCGTCAGAAGCTTCACCAGATCAAAGGTCTTAAGAGACCCTACGATACCCAGAATAATCAGCACATTCGTGGTTCCTCTCATCATGGGGAAGGTCACGGATATTATCGTGCGCCAAAATCCCGCGCCGTC
>CAJUFU010000007.1:0-37700 GCA_910585555.1 uncultured Lachnospiraceae bacterium | reverse complement strand
TCAATCTTTGCGGCTTCATACACGTCCTCCGGCAGACTCATAAGTCCTGCATAATAGGTGATCATGGAAAATCCCATCCACTGAAAAATATTGACGATGATAACAGAAAACAGTGCAATCTTCGGGTCTCCCAGCCAGCTCTGCGCAAGCCCGCCAAGATGAACGGCCCGCAGGAACTGATTTAATGCCCCATTGGTGGGATCCATGATAATCTTGAAAATTGCAGTGATAATAGATGTCGCCATGGCGATTGGCATAAAATAGACTGCCTTAAACAGATTGGAACCTGGCAGCTTTTTCTTCAATAGAACCGCCAGGAAAAATCCCAGCGCCGCCTGAATAAATACGGTTCCGACAAAGAAGATGATGTTATTGACCACTGACTGCCAGAATACTTTGTCCGCAAACATCTTCCTGTAATTCTTAAGTGCAACAAATTGATAGGTATCCGACATACCGTCCCAATCTGTAAAGCTGACTATCACCGTGTTGATAATACAATAATACACCAACGCAAACGATAAAATCAGCAGCGGCAGAATATACAAATAAGCTGCCCAGTTGTTGTTTTTGCCTAGTTTTTTCATTTCGTTCCACCTCCTGCCAATATTATAGGAGGCCCACACTACAAAAAAGATGATAATTTTTTGGGAAACACTCTATTTTTTTGCCAAAAATTCGCTGGGCGTAACGCCCTCGATCTCTTTAAAGACCTTGAAGAAATAATTGTAATTGCGAAACCCCGAAAGCTCGGCCACTTTTTTAACCGCCGTATCATTGCGCATCAAAAGGCTTTTGGCACGGTTCACCCTCTGATGATTCAAAAATTCCACAAAACGCATCCCTGTTTCCTTCTTAAACGCCCTGCTCAGATAAGTATAACTAACTCCCGTAATCTCCGCACACTTTTCCAAAGATATGTCGTCCATATAATTCCTGTCAATATATGCAATCGCCTGTTCTACCTGGGGCGAATATCTGCGCGCCGCCCCCTGCAGTGTCTGATAGAAATATTTCTGATACATTCCCAGAATCTCAATCCGAAACTGCTCATATTCTTCATATTCTTTCATGCATTTGAGAGCGTGCCCGATCTCCTCTTCTCCTGCAAATCCGTACTCCCGCAATAATCCCGCAAGCTCCTTGCAAGTCTGCATCATCTTCCCATAAACCAGCCTATTTTTCTCCATACCATCCAGAATCTCTGCCAGGGTATCCATACTGCTTTTCATTCTATTCTCCAACTCAAACCGCAGCTGGCTCCACAGACTCTTTGGCACCTCTTCTTCGCTGTATTCCAAGTGTCTTGCAACGACTATGGAAGTTACCCTGTTTCCGCCCAGGTACAGCTTGTCCCCCAGAAGCGTCTCCAAAATTTCCGTCTCCTCCAGCGCCTGTTTTAAGTCTCTGTTCACATTTCCGCAGATCACTGTCACCGTGATATCAAGCATCCTGAGAATCTGTCTCTGCAGCCGGTTCGCCAGATTGGTGATGGTGTTCAACATGAAAAGCGTGCTGGTCTCTCCGGAAAAGGAAACCAGCAAAAACAGCTGCTGTTTTTTGGACACATAAATAATATATTCATACTGTGTTCCCAGAATCTGGTTCAGCATGTCAACTACCGCTTTGCTGATGTCCTGTTTATACTCCGCAATGCTAACACCCGCCGGAAATTTATAATCCGGACTGACTGCCAAGGGGACCACATTATGACAGTGGAAGCGAATCAGCTCGCGCTCCGACATCTCTCTGATCTTAGCTTCCTGAAACGCTTCCTTATCATAGATACAATATCCCCTCTGATACCGTATCTCTTTCCCCTCCGGAACAATCCGATACTTTTCCCGGACCTGGTCCAGCACATAGAGCAGATTCTTCTGTGTCAGTTCATGCTTGAGCAGATAATTTGCCGCCCCGTTGATCAGACTGCCCCTGACATAATTGAAATCATCAAAGCCGCTGATTGCGATAATCGGCAGAAATTCGTCAATAATATGGACACTGCGCATCAACTCCACACCGTCCATCTCCGGCATCTGCATATCGCACAACAAAATATCCACACTGTTTTTCCGAAGCCACTCTAAAGCCGCCTTTCCGCTTTGAAAGTCCGCCGCCACCTCATATTCTTTATTCTTTTCCAGATACTTTTTTATCATATTGCGGCTTGTCAACTCGTCATCCACTAACGCAAGTCTTATCTTTTCCATGTTTTATCCTCATTTTCTCACTGCATCCACTATAGGAAGTTCTAAGATACATCTTGTATACTGTCCAAGCTTGCTTTCATAATGCAATCCATATTCCTTTCCGAAAAACAGGCGAATCCTCTCATTTACATTCGCCACGCCGATGCCGTTAAAGGCTCTGCTCTCCCTGGTCTTTTCTTCCGTAATCCTGCTCATCTCCTCCGCCGTCATCCCTACCCCGTTATCCTCGATCGCTATCACAAGCTGTTCCTTGACACATCCGGCCGTTATCTTGATACATCCCCGTCTGGATAGATCGTTTGGAAGTCCGTGATAAATCGCATTCTCCACAATGGGCTGTAAAATAAAACGAGGAATATACAGCCCCATTGCCGCTTCCTCAACCTCTTTTTCCACATAGAAATCATAACTTCCGCTGTATTCCATAACCGTCAGATAACTGTCCACATATTTCAATTCATCCGAAAGACAAATCATGTCTTCCTCCGCGTGCATAGCGTTTTGCAAAAGAGAATTCAGGGAATTCACAAGCATAACAAGGTTATCCGCATGTTGTATCTTTGCCATCCATACCACATTATTCAGTACATTCGAAATAAAATGGGGGTTGATCTGGGCCTGTAAAAAGGCAATCTCATTGAGGCGCTTTTGCTTTTCTTCCTGCGCAATCTGTTCCATAAGACGTTTGATATGAACCACCATATGGTTAAATGAGCCGCCCATCTGCCCGATTTCGTCTTTGCTTTTGACCTCATATCTGGTATCCAGATTTCCATCGGAAACTTCGTACATCCTTTCACAAAGAACCGTAATCTCCGTGGTCATCCGCGATATAAAGATAACCAGCAATATTCCTGTCAGGAGTATGATTGCTGCAATGACCACACCAGTCAACAGCGTAGTACGCCATATCCCGGCGATATAGAAATGCGCCGGAATCGCCATGTGAAATGTCCATCCCACATTCTGGGCCACAAACGTATTATACGCATAGCCCTCACCCACCGTCTCAAACGCGGCGATATCCTGCCCGCAATTGGAAAAAATCAGAGAATTGTGTTCATTGACCACCTGAAACATACTCCCCTCCGGCAGATTGGCCGAGAACATCTGATCTATGACCCCATAATCAAAATAGAGAATGACATACCCGGCAAGCTCCTCGTCGAAATCCACGATTCCCCTGACAGCCGGCACCACATAATCACTGGATATGGTGGATTTCAAGCCTTCCAGATGAATGGGTTCCATCATCACCATCGATGTCCTAAGCCGCTCCTGGTCTAACTCCAAAATATCCGCATACAGTTTTTTCTTATCCTGTATGATATGATTCGCCGAAAAGACACAATCCTCGTTGGCCGCCACGGCAATATCCGAAATATAATATTTGTATCCGTTCAGTCCTTTCACATAATCCATGATGATACGTCTGTTATCAAGATAGGCCTGGTCCCATTGGCCGCCTTCCTGTAATTTATTGTGGCTCAATTTACTTACCGGCTCTATGATATTATTCTTGTTGGTGGCAATCAAAGTAGCCATGTAAGAAGTATCCGTGAGCAGATATTCAAATGCATGATAAGCATCTAACATGGTGCTCTCCGAGATATTTCCAAGATACGTGTTCATAAGGTTTCTGCTTGTACTATACCAGATCGCCGTGATGATGATACCGCTGAAAAGCAGCGTCCCCATCAACACCAGAAATATCTTGTTCTTTATCTTCATATGTAACTTCCCCCGCCCATCATATTCTCAACCTTACTTTTGAGATATAAAACCATTTTCATTATAAATTGTTCTGTTCAAAAAAATAGTATAATATTTTGGCAAAACACTCCACTTTTTTGCCGCCCTGCTCTAAATCTCGTCTCCCAGACTTCTTCGCTGTCCGCGTAAAAAAAATGAGCCTGTCAGCTCATTTTTCTTTGACTCTCCCTATGTATTTGTACCCCCGTCATAAAACGTTACCCAAAAAATCCGCAATCACTCCATAATAGGCATCCGGGTCCTTATCCTGGGTCTGACCGTGTCCGGCCCCTTCCACAATAAAAAGCTGTTTCTCGCAGGACGCCGCGTCATACAATTCCTGAGACATCTCCACAGCAATCATCTTATCCTCATCTCCATGGATAAACAGCGTGGGAACCTTGCTCCTTTTGACTGCCTCCAGAGCCGAAGCATCCCGTAGATCATATCCCCCTCTTAGGCGTAACATCAGACAGGCAGAATCCACAAACGGAAATGCCGGCAGTCCAAACCATTCCGTGATTTTATCTCCAAACATGGAATAGGCATCCGTATAAGCGCTGTCAGATACCACCGCAGCGATGTGGTCAGCGGATGTTTCCGACCCGCTCATGATCAGCGCCGCAGCCGCTCCCATTGACTGTCCATGGAGTACAATCTGCGCGTCCGGCGTACAGGCAAGAATATAATCGACCCACAAAGCACAGTCAAAATGGTCCGTCCAGCCCATCCCGATAAAATCGCCTTCGCTCTCTCCCTGACAGCGAAGGTCCGGCACCAGCACATGAAATCCCTGCTCATGATACCAATAAGCGAACTGATACATTTCCTCCTTCCACCCGGTATAACCGTGCAGCAAAAGAACCCACTTATCGCTCTCCTCTTTCGCCCCAAATTCCGCCGCAATCAGCGTATAACCGTCAGATGTCTGTACCGAAATCTTTTGCCGCTTGGCCGTTTCCAGCCACTTGGCAGTGTCCATAAGAAGTCTGCTTTGATTTTCCTGAATCTCCGTAGTCTGCACCTGCTCGGCATAACACTTCCTGGTGATGTCCTCAAAGGCGCTTAAACGGTCCATAAAGGAGGGCACCAGACAGGCGCTGACCAAAAAATAGATCAGAATGACATAAATGATAAAAAGTACTAGAAATATGAAAAGAATGACTTTGACCGCTTTTTTCTTTCGCATCAGAATACCCCATGTGTTTGTTTAACAGTATACTCCCCATTGAGTGCCCGCAGACCTGCGCTCCTCATGCATATATTTTAACATATTTTGTAACGACGGGGAGTAGTATTAAATGCCAATCGGCCATTTCTTCATAAATGTTTCCGCCAGTATATTTTCTTTGCAGGGGCAATGTTATATAATAAAAGTTATGAGAACTGACACTCTAAATAATAATTTTGGGCATTTCAGAAACTTTATTATCAGACAAAAGAAGGAAACGGGCAAAAATGGCTTATGATCGATCTGGAGGATGAGGACGACCTATATCAGGATGTCCTTCAACTCATTCAGATTCGAAGAACTGTAAAATAGACCCGAAAACTACAGCCTAACATGATTACTTTAAGAAACTTTACAGATGCAGACATCTCAGTCTTACAACAATATCCCTACCGAAATGTACCCTTTGCCAAAATCCAGGAAACCGTCCATGCCTGGAATCAAAAAAGATTTCAGGGCACCTATTTCGAAATGTTTGCCATTGTAAACCCCCTTATCATCGGGACAATTTCCCTATATCAGCACGCTCCGGATATCATATCCTGCGGCCTGGAAATCTTCCCGGATTACCGCAGACAGGGATTTGGAAAAGAAGCCATGACCCTTGCCCTTAACATTGCCAAAAGCAAGGGATATGGAGCCGTAACGAATCAGGTCCGCTCTGACAATATTGCCAGCATCGCATTACATCAGGCTTTGCACTTTGTCTCTGACGGAAATACCTATAAGAACCAAAAGGGGAACGACGTGTTGATTTACCAGAAAACGCTATAGCGCACATTCTTTTCGGAGGGATGTATATGAGTATTGAACTTTACACAAGAACTATGTGCTATATCTACATAAGCTTGTTTTTTCTGTCTGCCCTTGCAGGTATGATTGCCATTTTATGCAGCCTAAGGAAAAAAACATTGAAATACGGATGGCTCATTCCCTGCATTATGTTTTATTCCTTTTTTGCCACAATCAATACCTTTGTTCCCTCCATAGCTTATGACGATATTTCAGACCCCAATTTCAGCCGCTATGAAGGCTGGCAGCTGCCCAATTTCATCCTCAATGATGTAAAAATGCTGTTGTTCTGGCTGCTATTTGGTGCATTGCTTTACTTCCTATTTAAAAGAAAAGAGCGCCAAACATCGAAAAAGTCCGGCGGCGGGATACTGTTGATTATAGGCGCCGTTTTATTTGTGGTGATAACGATTTTTCTTGGGATTACCTATGAATAACTGAAAAGCTGGAAAAGCAGGGACGAGGCGGAAAGCTACTTAGCGGACTTAGACGCCTAGAAAGGCAGGTCTTTATGGATATCTACCAATTTTGGGAAGATGTGATTGCACAAAATGCGGATGCTGTCAGAACTTATTTTGACAGGAACGCCTATATCAATTGGCATTGTACAAACGAACATTTTACTGTCGATGAATTTATTACTGCAAACTGTGAATATCCCGGCCACTGGGATGGTTCCGTAGAAAGAATTGAAAAAATAGATGATTTATGGATTACCGTAACTCATGTATACGCCAAAGATAAAACCCTGTCATTTCATGTGACTTCTTTCCTGAGAGTTATGAATGATAAAATCACAGCCCTAGACGAATATTGGGCGGACGACGGCCCCGCGCCGAAATGGAGATTGGATAAGCATATTGGAACGGCAATCCCCTCTGCAGATACGGAATCTCCTGGCAGCGAAATATGGCGCTCTCGGCACGGATGCTGAGACTGTGGGTTTTATTCATTGGAATGAAAAGGAGGCCGTCATGATCAGAAACGCTGCGCTGCAGGACATACCGAGAATCGCCGAAATCATCGTATTTGGCAAACGGACTACATACCGGCCCATCACAGACAATGCCGTTGAAATATGCGACTTCTATGTGGAACCCTTTTTCAAGGGCCAGGGAATTGGAAAGCGGCTGTTGCAATATGTGATAGACGACGCCAAAGAGGCGGGAAAGACAAAAATATGCCTGCTGGTACTCCAAGATAATCTTGGCGCAAGAAAATTCTATGAACATCATGGTTTTCAAGAAACCGGCGAGACTGGCTTCTTTGCAGGAACCTCTGTTGTGGATGTGTATTATGAACTTAAGCTCTGCGGCCAAACTGTATATCTTCATCTTGTGCATATTCCATGATATAATTATCCAAACAGACTATCGGAACGAGGAAAATGTATGAACGATTTAGCATTAAACTTTCAAAGTGATTTTAATGCCATTCTGCAAATGATAGCAGATGCCCCCCGGAAAGCTGCCTATCAGGTAAACGCCACAATGATTGACCTTTACTGGGGGATTGGAGAATTTGTTTCCCATAAGGCCATGCAGGATGGTTGGGGACGTTCTACCGTAAAGGCACTTTCTGAATACATTCTAACGCAGGAGGTTGAATATGCCTTGAGCCGGAACATGAGTCCAACCATAGAATCAGAAGACAGAACCCCCTTGTTGATAGAACAGTTATTAATAGTATGGGAAAGCTCCGTCAAAACAACCCATCTCTTTCTATCAGAAGAGGAGATAGAAAACATTAAGAATTATGTGCCACAGGCATTAAAAGAAATACCCCGCCTGATCATCATAGAAAATGAAAATCAAATTCCTGTTGGTTTTATGGGGATTGTAGAGCAACATCTTGAAATGCTCTTTATTGCTCATGAAGAAAGGGGAAAAGGATTAGGCAAAGACTTGCTGAAATATGGAATCGAAAAGTATTCGGTTAATGATTTAGCCGTTAATGAGCAAAACCCTCTTGCAAAAGGTTTCTATGAACACATGGGATTTGCGGTTTATAAAAGAACAGCGTGTGATGAACAAGGCAATCCCTACCCGCTTTTGTGTATGAGATTAAGCAGATAACTTCTCGTTTTAATACAACAATACAATTTAGGAGCTGTATATGAGCCGGTACACATATATCACTTTAAGAGAAAATCCACAATTAAAAAATAGTGCGGCACAATGGTTTCATCATAAATGGCAGGTGCCGCAGGAAGCATATCTGGAATGTATGGAAGCGTATCTTAATCATAAAACGGAATATGGCTGGTATCTTTGTTTAGACGGTGAAAAAATCATTGCCGGTCTTGGCGTCATCGAGAACGATTTTCACGACAGAAAAGACCTTATGCCCAATGTCTGTGCGGTGTATACAGAAAAGGACTATCGCTGCCAGAAAATCGCAGGGCATCTGCTTCATATGGTCGTGGATGATATGAAATCCAAGGGTATAACGCCGCTCTATTTAGTCACTGACCATACAAGCTTTTATGAAAGATATGGTTGGGAATTTTTGTGTATGGTGCAAGGAGATGGTGAACCTAATATGGCAAGGATGTATATGCACAGATAAATATTTGATAGACATTACCGCACCCGCCCCTCATAATGAAGAAAAAACGAGGAGCGCGGTTAATTATGAACAAAATAAATGAGCACATCGAAATATATCTGGAATACTGTAAATATCGTAAACGCCTGGATTATAAAACTCTAAAGGCCTATCGAATTGATTTAAAGCAATATGCCTGCTACACCAACGCATTTGAAGATTTCTTTTCCAAAAACATCCTGGACTCTTATCTCACCATCCTACACAAACAGTACAAACCGAAAACGGTAAAACGTAAAATTGCAAGTCTCAAAGCTTTCTTCCACTATCTCTCCTATCAGGAAATCCTATCCGAAAACCCCTTTGACAAACTGGACATTCGGTTCCGTGAGGCCAAACTCCTTCCCAAAACAATCCCCTTTCATTCCCTGCAGACCTTTTTATCAACTCTATATACGCAGAAAAAACTAGCGCAGACAGACTATCAAAGACGCTGTTGTATTCGCGATATCGCGGTAATCGAGCTTCTCTTCGCCACCGGAATGCGTATCTGCGAGCTTTGTTCCCTAAGACCGCAAAATATCGATTTGGAAAACAACACTGTCCGCATTTACGGCAAAGGATCCAAAGAACGGATTCTGCAAGTGGGGAATCCTGATGTATTGTCTGCCCTAAAATTATATTATGAAACATTCCAGGATGATATTGAGATTTGCGGCTATTTCTTTGTGAATCGGCTGTGCCACAAACTATCCGACCAATCTGTCCGCTTCATGATCAATCATTATGCCAGACTGGCAAATCTGGACCAGCATATCACAGCGCACATGTTCCGGCACTCTTTCGCTACGCTTCTGTTGGAACAAGATGTTGATATCCGCTATATTCAGCAGATGTTGGGGCATAGTTCTATTAGTACTACGGAAATTTATACCCATGTGTCTAATGGGAAACAGAAGGATATCCTGTTTCATCGGCATCCTAGGAATTTTATGGTGGTTGGGAGGGATGAATGAAGGATAATTCCTGATTATCCTTCATTCAGCTGTCCTGATAAATATATTTCCTAAAATATTTCTAATACTCTTATTATATATAAACGACATACATTTTTCAACCATGTTATCTAATATGATAGATTATCGAAAATAGAGACAATTATATAGTAATATCCAATACAATATGATATACCCATCTTAGTGGTATTCGCCGCTTTAGCTTACATAGATAATCACAACAACCGTAATTAGACATAAAATTGGCTATCCTCTACGGCAATAGAGGATAGCCTGTGTAACTTGTAAACCATTTTGCATAAGTTTCCGTCCTGGGTAATGGGGACGTCCAGGTTCCCCCCTCCTACACCAACGGCGTCACCGCCTTTACCATATCTTCTCTGGCACCGTAAATCAGTTCGCCCGGCATAAATCCTCTGTTGCAGAAATCCAGTGCAAAAGTCATCTTTTTTCTCATCTCGATCCAGTTTCAACCTGACCAAATTAAATGCCCGGCTGAAAGATTTCCATCATATGACCGGCATCCGCATCACGGTCTTTGACGATACATTCCATGAACTTGCCGCATATCCGGAACAGATTGCAGATTTCTGTCAAATCATCCGCTCAGACGAAAATGCGGCCGCCCAGTGCCATCACTGTGACAAATCTGCCTGTGAGACAGCCGCCAAACGCAGAGCTCCTTACACCTATCAATGCCACGCGGGACTGACGGAAAGTATCGCTCCCATCATCCTTGGCAATATTGTGATCGGCTACCTGTTCTTTGGCCATGTCTTCTCCTGCCCTTCCCACGAAGAGGGCTGGAAACAGATTCAAACCTGTTGTAAGAACTACCATCTTGACCTGCAGGCTCTGAAAACATCCAGTATGAGACAGCCAATCATTACGGAGGATTATATTGCTTCCGCCTCCCACATCATGCAGGCCGTGGCCGTCTATCTGTGCATGGAACGGATGGTATCTTTGCATCAGCAAGAACTGCCCGTGCAGATTGATGTGTACATTCAGGAACATTTTACAGAAAAAATAGATGCCGTGGGAATTGCCGAACATTTCGGAATCGGTAAGACACAGCTTTACGAGATTGCCCGGCAGAGCTATGGGATGGGGATTGCCGAACATATCAGAACTCTCCGCATCGCTCCCTGGTCACACACCGCCGACTGCCACATGCAAGATAAGATATAGTAGAGCTGATCAAAAGCCGCCGTTACTGCAATTTCTCATATTATAAAAGAGATGCCGCACAATATCATCTGTATCCCTCATGCGGCATCCTTTTACATCCATATTTTATATGATATATTCCAATACTTCCTATTCCTTTACACCGCCCAGGGTCACACCCTCGATAATAAATCTCGACAACAACAGATATACAATAATAATGGGCACGATTGCAATCAAGATCATCATATATACTTTGCCCATATCAAATTTCAAAAAGTCCGCGCTTCGAAGACTTGCAATCATAATCGGCAGTGTCTGTTTTGACTTCGTGGTGATCACCAATGCTGGAACAAAGTAGTTATTCCAGGAACCGACAAAGGAGAAAATCGCCTGTACAGCTATTGCCGGTTTCAGTATCGGTATCACGATGGCGTTAAAAGTGCGAAACTCGCCTGAACCATCAATCCTAGCAGCTTCTACCAACTCCAGCGGCAGGGAAGACTGCATGTAACTGTACATAAAATAGAATACAGAGGGCGCCGCGATTGCCGGTACAATCAAAGGAATCAACGTATCATTCAAATGCATATTCGTTATCAAACGCAGAAAGCCAAGCGCACATACTTGTGTCGGCATAACTAAAATCATCATAATAAACATAAACGCCGGCTTCTTTAATTTAAAATTATAAGCATACAAACCATAAGCCGTCATTGCCGAAAAATAAGTGCTGAGTGCCGCGCTGCCGCCCGCTACAATCAAGCTGTTGATAATACCCCGTACCACCGGAACATTGGCGTCATTCAATACATTCTTAAAGTTCGTAAAGAAGTTTGTTCCTGGCAGAAAGGAAAATCCCTTCTGCAACTCTATATGTGTCCTGGATGCATTCACAATCAGGATATAGAAGAAAAACAGGCACAGAAATGACAAAAAAATCAGTAAAATATGTGCAAGTATGGTCCGTAAATGTGAAGGTTTCATCTCTTTCATTATCTTCCTGCCTCCTTCTTAGCATTTTTTTTGTGCTTCTTTGCTGCAGCTTTTGATCCATCCGGATCATTCACATTCATCATCCTATATACGATAAAGCAAAGGATTGCACTAACAATGAACAAGTATACGGACAAGGCGCCTGCCATACCATAGTTCTTACTTGCCAGATGATTATTCAAATACATGATTAAAGTCATGGACGTTCTGTCCGGATTTCCCTGTCCAGCTGTCAAGACCTGCGGCACATCGAACATCTGCAGACCCCCTATCATGGACGTAATCATTGTATAAGCCAGAATTGGTCTGATTAACGGTAAGGTAATCTTAAAGAAAATCTGTCTTGGATTGCAGCCGTCTATCTGCGCCGCCTCAAAAAGGGAAGGACTGACACCCATGATAGCTGCCATTAACATAATGGTCGTATTACCAAACCACATCAAAAAGTTCATAAGGCCGATCAAGCCTCTGGTTCCCCCCACACTTGCCATAAACCTTACAGGCTGCGCTGTAATTCCCTGATTCATCAGGAAGGAATTTATTGGCCCAGTATCTGAAAACAATGTAAAGAACAACATGGAAAATGCCGCCGCCATAATCAAATTGGGAAGATAAATAACCACTTTGAAAAACTGCTTCGCCCTGATTTTCAATCTGGCATCCACAAACCAGGAAGCCAGAAGAAGAGAAATCACAATCTGTGGTGCAAAACCAATAATCCACAGAATAAAAGTATTCCCTGCATATTTGGGCAGGTCTGTTGACAAAAGCTCTATATAATTTTTCAGCCCGATAAAATTGGGGCCAATCTCCTTCAATCCGGAACGGTAATATTCATAAAAGCTGTAGCGCACCGTATCCAACAGCGGAAAAAAGGAAAATATCAAGAACGATGCAAAAAATGGAAAAATAAAAACATAACCCCATTTTTCATAGGTTATTGTTTTCTTCTTAGAAGTCTTTTCCCCCATAATATCATATCCTTTCACAAATAATAAGCAGCCTGTTATTCAATTGTATAAAGGGACGGGCATATGCTCGCCCCTTACAGTATCATGAAAACTTTGTGCCATACTCTAAAATGTACTGCTGAGAATTAAGGCCATACTACCTCGGTAAGCTCCGGATAAAGCTCTATAATCGCTGTCTCAAAATTAGTCTTGGCCGTGTCTAAATCAATATTGCCGTCAAAATAATCCCCGAAAGCGTTCTGAATCTGTTCATTACAGCCCTGGTCATAAGGTGAGACATTGCTCATATCAATGGTCGGAGCCACCTCAGAGAACAATGCAATATGGTTCTGCCCGCCTAAGAACTCTGACTTGAAATCCGGATCTGCTGCAATCTCCTGCATACCGGAAACCGTATTGGTATAATCCTGAATATCCCGGTTCTCCGTCATGGATTTCATAATATCCTTGGAGCATGTGAGTTTTAGCATAACGTCTTTGACCAATGTCGGATTGTCTGTTCCTCTTGCAGCCGCAACCCATGTTCCGCCCCAGTAATAAGGCTGAGGTCCCTGACACACTGCCCAGTCTCCAAAACCGGCTTCACCTGCATTGCCTACCAGAGTAAAGTTAATTCCCCATGTGGAATAGAAAAATCCGAACACCTGCCCGTCAACTCCCTGATCCTGTGCCCAGGTATCACTCCAGAGTGAAGATTTATGGTTATATCCCTTATCCGTAAACTCTTTTGTCTGCTCAATCCACGACATAATATTAGAATCCACCGTAACGGTTGTTCCCTCAACCCAAGGCTTCTCTACATTATTAGAAAAGGCACGGAAGGAATCCTGATAACCGGAAAGCATAAAATACCCTTTGTCCTTCGCCTGCGCCGCCACTTCGTTGAATTTATCCCAGTCCGCAAGCGCTGTCTGCACCTGCTCTGGGTCGTCTGTGCCCAGAACATCCTTGGCTATAGAACGTCTATAAGCAAATAATCCGGGAGCTGCCTGCCAGGACGTTGCTCTTTGCTCACCATTGGCATCAGAGACAATATCCTTTGTATACTGGTACTGATCTGCCACATCATCCGCCGTGATACCAAGCTCGGAAAGAGGCACGGCAACATCTACATCTGCACTTACATACTTCAGTGCATAGTCAGCTTCAAGTAAAAAAATATCAATCTTATCATCAGCTGCCGCACCTTCCTGCGCCATCAACGCTTCGTCTAACTTATTCTGATAATTGTTATCCGTCGTGGGATTAATCGTCCATTTCACCGTAATTCCATTTTTCAGAGTGGTTGTAGATTTATCCTCTGAGACTGCCTCTACATCAGGATAGTAATCGTTGAAACGGCTCTGAAATTCATCGTTCCAGCACCAGATATTAAGTACTGTACCCTCATCTCCACTTGCCGCAGGCGCAACTGCCTGCGTATCGGCATTTGCATTTCCCCCATTATCTGCCGGTGCCGAAGATGCATCCGAGCCGCATCCTGCCAATGTGCCTGTCAGCATAACAGATGCAAGTATCACACTAACTAGTTTCTTCTTCATAAATACATTACCTCCTACAATAAATTATTTTTCAGAATGTAAATTTTCGTTGCATCCTTGTATAAATACCATATCCTTTTTGTTCATATCGATATATTAATTTAATTGTAAAAATATCATTTTCATGCCACAACATGCATTTATGACATGAGCAATTCAATTTCTGATTGCGCTTCCAACACTTCCGCTGGAATATAATTTCCTTTCATTTCCTTTCCATTGACCGTAAGCCTCTTGCATCCTGACTCTGCATGTCCTGGGTTTTTTACTACGATGTGCAAATGGTTTCCCCGAAAATCTTTATCAACCTCAAAACGCTCCCAATCCTTCGGGATAGACGGCGCAATCTTAAGCCCATAGAAATCAGGCCGCATCCCCAATATTCCTTCCACACATCCCACCATAATCGTAGACGCAGTCCCTGTCAGCCAGTGCACATGAGAGCGTCCAAAATGGGGACTATCTTTTCCTTCCGTAAACTGACCATAGCAATAAGGCTCCAGCCTGCGAATCTCAGCACGATCATTCTGGGCTGCCGGAGCATTTTCCATAAAATATGTAAAAGCACGTTCCCCATGTCCCCGCAGCGCCTCCGCAAGGATAATCCATCCTTGCGACTGTGAAAATATACCTGCATTTTCCTTGGTTCCCGGATTGTAGATGACAGCAAGCGCCCCTTCAAAGGCATGACTATGATAAGGCGGATCCATCAAAATTGCCCCATACGCCGTATTCAGCCTCTCAAATACCGTGTTCAATACCGTGTCTGCCTGTTCCTCTGATGCAAGCCCGCTGATGACCGCCCAGCTCTGGGGATTTAGCCACATATTTGCCTCAACATCCGCTGCTTTTCCGATGACTTCGCCCTTTTGTGTAAATCCACGAATAAATCTGTCTTCATCCCAACATAATTCCTGTATGACCTTTTCAAGCTTTTTCTGACTCTCCTCCAGATAGATGATATAGTCCCTGTCCTCTTTATACTCTGCAAACTGCTTCATAATGGTCATGGCAAGATAAAACTGCAACGCTACGAAGGTAGATTCCCCGTCCTTGCCAAGCCTCAGACAATCGTTCCAATCTGCATACAATCCGACAGGCATCCCATGAATCCCCAGGTGAGCCGCTGAAAAACCGATTGCACGTTTCAAGTGTTCATATACCGTGCCATCATCCTTATTGGCAAAAGGAATCCTCTCATCGATAAAGGAAAGATCTCCCACCTCCGAAACATATTTATAAACGGTGGGAAACAGCCACAGCGCATCATCCGCCCGATATGCAGGATGCCCTGTCGCCTGCACATATGACGCATCATCCGGCGTGTCTTCATGTCCCGCATGGTGGTTAAATTTGACCAAAGGCAGACCAGCTCCATGATCTACCTGGGCAGAAAGCATAAAACGAATCTTTTGCACAGCCATATCCGGCGCCAAATGAATCACCCCTTGAATATCCTGCACGGTATCTCGATAACCATACCCATTTCGGAGACCGCAGTAGGTAAAGGAAGCCGCCCTTGACCAAATAAACGTCATAAAACAGTTGTAGGCATTCCATGTATTGATCATGGTATTAAATTCCGAACTAGGCGTTTTGACCTGAAAACGAGAGAATCTCCCATGCCAGCAGGCAACCAGTTCCTTCCATTCTTCCTGACAGATTTTCTTAGGATTCTCGTAACAATCCAGAATCTTCCCCGCCTCTGCATCTTCCTTCATGCCCAGAATGAACGCTATATTTTTGGTCTCTCCCGGTGCCAGCGAAATCTGCGCAGCCAGTGCCCCGCACCCGTTTTCATTATAATTGAGCGCCCCGCTCAAATCTCCGCTTATTACTCCCTGGGGATTGCCATAGCCATGATATCTTCCCAAAAACAGCTCTCTGTCTCCACAGTAGGAAGAAACTTCCGCCCCTGCCATGCCAAAAAAACGTTCAATCACAATCTTTTCATCTACGTTACTGCCCTCATCCAACGTGTCTAAGTTACCATGAATCCTCTGGCAAATCCGATTATCATGAAAGACAGTTCCGGTGACAAACTGGGAATACTGCAGGTTTACCTGATCATTTTCATAATTATTCACGTTTGTAAATTCCGCATATCCTGTAATCGTCAGATTTCTTTTCTTTTCGGACTGGTTCGTCAACTGCAGATTCCAAACTTCATAAGCCTTGTCAAGGGGCACATAATATAAAACCTCCGAATGGATGCCGCTGTAATCCGCAATCATTCTGGTATACCCCGTCCCATGACGGCATTCACTCTTATACGCTCCAAGGTCCTTTCCTACCGGCTGCCATGAAGCTGACCAATAGTCCCTGCTCTCGTTGTCACGAATATAAATATAGCGTCCCGGCTGGTCAAACTGATTAAAAATATAGCGTAAAATCCTGCCGTTAGCGCCGGACTTGGCAAAACTATACCCACCGGCATTGTTGGAAATAACAGCGCCGTATTCCGGGGAACCAAGATAGTTGGCCCATGGCTGCGGCGTATCCGGACGCTCAATTACATATTCGTGATTTTTATCATCAAAATATCCGAATCTCATGTCCATCCTCCTTTGCTTTTTTCACAATTATAGGATAATATTGCATTTTGCTATACAAGGTTATATACAAAAATGTCAGATTCATGATACAATTGATGTAGAGTTATGTTTGTTTAATACTTCTGTGAATATAGTTTGATTGCCGCAAGCTTAGACGCCTGCGCTATGGCAAAAAATTACGCGGGGAAAATATGAATTTACGACAAGAATGGTTTCAGGAAGAACTGCAAAAAAGTGAAGAATCTCTTAAACACCGCCCCTTGGATGATGAATATTCCTTTTTACAGGCAGTCAGTTCAGGAGATTTAGATTTTGTGGAAAAAAACTGCAGAGAGAATGCTTTTATCAATCCCAATGGGATGGGCATTCTCTCTACAAATCCTCTGACTAATATAAAGTATCATTTTGTCGTTACGGTGGCCATGATTACCAGACGATGTGTAACTGCCGGCATGGAGTTGGAGCAGGCATTTCGTCTCAGTGATTTCTATATTATAAAAATGGACACTTGCACCACCATTGACGCGATTTCAAAGCTTCATATGCAAATGGCTCTCGACTATACAAAAAAGATGAATCTGGTGAAGAAAAGCAATATTCTCTCAAAACCAGTGGTCCTTTGCATGGATTATATTTACAGCAATATCACCCGCCGTATCACTGTAGAGGAACTTGCAGCACATACCAGTCTTTCTCCCAGCTATCTTTCCAGACTTTTCAAGAAGGAGCTTAACGTCTCCATCAGCGATTACATCTGCGAAATGAAAATTGAAAAAGCACAGCATATGCTCAGGTATTCCGATTACAGCCTGATTGAGATAGCGAATTATCTAGCGTTTTCTTCTCAGAGCCACTTTATCCAGACTTTTAAGAAAATGGTAGGCGTGACACCCAAGAAATACCGCGATCATTATTACCACACTTCTTGGTAACCATCTCGTAATGCCTTTATGCTTTTATGCTAAAACCAACTCTACTGTTATCCTGTGAAGGCCATCCTCCATAGATTCCACTGTAGGCCGTCCAATCAGAGCTTTCGTGTCATCAATAACCTGTACTGTTTTACCATCACATTGCGCACTGCCGATTTTGTACGCCCCATACTCCAGTCCCTGCGTATTGATAAATGTGACCTCAAACTCTTTCCCTGCAAAGAACAATCTAATGAAGGCTGTTTTGTCTGTATCGAACTGCTTCTTCAAAAGCTTGGGCCTGATTACCAAGTCTCCCGCTTCCCCGTGCACTCCAAATACTTCTGTCATCATGGTCATCATATACCAGCTTGCGGCGCCCGTGAGATAGTGATACATTCCCCGTCCCTCACTGTTAAAATACTCGGGAATGCCGGGATAAATTTTACTTGTGTTAAAAGAAAGCGCCGTATCTGCCAATGTTTGGATCGCCTTATAACCCTCTTTCACATATCCCCTCTTATAAAGCGCATTTGCATACATCACCGTCATATGGGAAAATACTGCCCCATTTTCTTTCTCTCCATAGGCAAATCCAAACATTCTTCCCATATCAAACTTCAGTTCCTTAAAGTCCGTGTTCAACCGATAACCGCCAATGGATGCGTCATATAGATAACGATCTGCACTTTTACAGATTCGGCTGATTTGATTGTCTGACGCTGTCCCGCTCATAATAGCAAAAACCTGTCCCGTCAACATCATTCGGACGCTCTTTTCTGAAATCCCTTCCACTGCATTTTGGTGATTATCATAATAACTGTTAAACCACCCCTCGTCCTCTTGTCCCTGAATCCATTCCGTCTTACGGATGTGCTCCATAAGCCAGTCCGCCTTATGAGTCAGATTCTCGATCAGACTATCCACAGGCACCTGTATTTTCCTGCCGCTGATGTTATGTCTGCATAAATTCGTATATTCCTCCAAAACGGTATGTTTTGCCTCTACGCTCTCATAAAGTGCTGCATCATCCTCCAATAAAACCCCCAGCTCCTCCAAAAGCTCTATCTGCATACAGAACAATCTATCCTTCATCAGACCCAGACAGTCTGCAAGCTGTCTTATATTTCCTGCATAGGCACAGGTAAACGCCACACTCTCGCCAAAGTCCGCCGCCATATCCAGCGCATCATTCCAGTCCGCACCGCGCAGACGCATTTCATTGTGTTCTCCTACTTCATAAAAAGCACACAGATGCTCAACTAGAAGATGCTCCAGAATGGTCCCGGCATATACACTGTTACCGGATGTTTTCTGCCACATACCATAGCTTTCACTCCAATCCTGGTCATACTGTGTTCCTCTTTTCGTCTGCGCATCTTTAAAGTACTGCACATTCTCCAGCAAAACTTCCAGATCACCGGTCTGATCAATATAAAGCCTGGTGGTCATAAAAGGCCAGACGGCATGATCCATCCAGACACGGCTGATACCGTTTCTGTCGGCAATGAATTCTCCCTGCTGACTGCCTATAATCGTAGCATTGGTTCCGTCAATCCTAACGCCGCTGTAATTGCTGACAATCATTTTACGTACATCTCCCGGCTCCATTAGTAGAAGAGACAGACAATCCTGCCACAAATCCCTCCATCCCCGGCCGCCTCTTCCATAGTCATGATGGGGCAGGAACGAGCATCCATAAAGTCGTCTCAAAAAGGGCTGAAAACTCACCCAACGCATGAAAAAATCAAAGCTCTCATTTCCCGTATGATATCTGACATTCACCTTTTCCTGCCAGTATGCTTTTACCTCCTCAAAGACCTGCTCCGCCTTTGCCGACGAACCATATTTTGAAATAAGCGCTTCCACTTCTTCCTCCTGCTGCGCAATTCCCATGATAATCACATACTCTACAGTCTCATCCTTCCTAATCGTTATCTGCTTAAAGCGTATCCCTCCCATAGCCTCTCTGCCGGCAATTTCCGTTCCTGCAGGCATACCCTCTTTGTTTTGGTATACTGCGGCGGGATGCGTAAAAGTGCCGCCTTCCCCTACAAAGGTCTCTACCGTCGGATAAAAGGATTTTGGTTTCGCGCCGCATCCCTCTGTCCCTGCCACAAAATAGATCTGGTGGTTTCTCCGATGTCCCTTTTCATCAAATGACATGGTAGGTTTCACCGTAATACCGCACTGTTTTGTATGTATTCTATGCAACATCGATGTGACATTTCTATGATCCCTGATATTATCAGCGCTTCTTCCATATATCGGGATGGCGGCAACCGGCACAATTTTCTGCTCTGTTTCCCCTGTATTGCGCAGTATCACATGCATAATCTCCACATTGTCCTCCACTGGAACGAAAGAAGTAATCTCCGCCTCCAAGTTAAACTTCTTCGAACTTCTTTTCACAGTGTGCCACATCAGACCCGCAGTCAATGTACTATCATCCTGCTCACTGGTAAATTTCTCAGCCTCCGCATCCGCCGACGCCCCTGTGGCGGACCAACATCCGGATTCCTCTACTATACACCAAAAATTCCTGGAAGACCTGTTATTATGCAAATTTTCCGAACTTACAGGTTCCAGCAGGAAAGTCTCCTGATTAAGTTTACTGTCCCCGCCTAAATTCGGCGTTATAGAACTTTTCAGTCCCTTTTCTCCGGCAATCGGAAAGTACAGATAACTGTAATTTTCTGGCTGCTCTACCAAAAAGGCTCCATCCTTGTCCAAAAAGCGAATCTCTTCCATAATTTAATACCCCCTGTATCCAATATTTGTTCATATTAATAAGCGTCTGTCTGTGCTGGCAGCTCTTTTCTGTTTACACATTTTAATGCTTTCTACCTGAAACATATATCAGAAAAGTAGGAAAAATATTAAATATATGTCCTATACCTGTCAATATCAGGTATATTGAAAATTGGCTTCCGCCTCTACCCCTGCAGTTCATCCCACTTTCTTACAATTTCACAAAAATCCTGCTTTGCCTCATCGTACTTGGAAGGGTCCCGCAGGATTGCCGAAGGGTGGTAAGTCGCCGTCAGCGCACAATGTTTGCGGCATATCCAGGTGCCGTGCTGTCTGGTGATTTTATAATCCGGCGAAATGATGCGCTGTGCGGCCACACGTCCCAGGCAGACGATGATTTTAGGATTTAACAGAAAGGTCTCATATTTCAGATAAGGAAAACAGGCCTCCTTCTCCACCTCTTTGGGATCGCGGTTGCCCGGCGGGTGGCATTTTAAAATATTGGTGATGTATATCTGGTCTCTGTCCAGGCCGCAGTCTTGTAAAAGTCTGTCTAATATTTCCCCGGAACGCCCCACAAACGGGAGTCCTTGCTGGTCCTCCTGTCCCCCGGGCGCCTCGGCAATCAGCATAATCGCCGCCTCATGACTGCCGCGCCCCATGACCGGACGGTTTCTGGTCTGGCTTAAGGGACATTGGGTACAGACGGCAATGTACTGTTCTATGTCATTCCATGTGTACTGCATAATGTTCTCCCTTCCGGAGCGTTTAAGCGACAAAAGGCATACCTTCGCTCATGCAAAGTTACAAATTTCAAATTTGCGTCTGCCGTCGGATAAATTTGCGATGCTCCTGCACAAATTTTCGTGTGATAAAATCCGTTCTATTGTTTAAAAATATCCGCGAACCACTCATAAGGAATCTCAAAGGTAGGTCTGCCGCTACATCCGGCCTGAACCTCGCACCTTTCATAACATAATACCATCCCGTCCGATGTCAGGTAACTTCTTAAATCACCCATCTTTTTCACCAGCACGTTATTATCAAAAGCGTTATTCCATTCTCTCATGCCGCCCTCATAGCCTTCCCTGTAATAATACATGGAAATATAGCTCTCTCCAACATATAAATGACTGTATCCATGTTCTCTGCGCCATGAAATCCACTGCTCTTGGTCCAGTTTCCCATTAAACTTTGGAAGCGTGACGCTGAAATTCCCATAAGGCAGTCCATCTTCCCTTATTCCAAAAGATTCCTCATAATGAAATTCTCCCCCTGCATCCAGGTATTGGTCCACATCCTCCCTGGCGATTCCCGGATAATAATAATTACATTCATACAAAAGTGAGCTGTCAAGTACCAATTCCTTTGCCTGCAAAGGCTCCATATCCGGGTAACGCATGGATGCATCAATCCCTTGTCCAGAAATCATCCAGAGTCAGTTTCGGACAAGAACTGACGTCTACGCCGTGGTGCTCTGGGAAAGTGAGCAGTTGCTCGCGGATGTTGTTGCATTGCTGCATGATGTCTTCTGCGTCCTTTCTACGAAGGTAATCCACAATCTGTTGAAATTGTCTCTCGTAATACTCTTTGAGCTGTACAGCATTATCTAACAGCCATAGGATAAACGGATGGTCTACCGTAATGCCTTTGCGCAATACCGAATTCGCACTGCAAATATATCGACGGCTCTGCTCGTTTGCAGCCGTACAAAACATCATTGGTGGAAATAAATCGAACACTTCATCCGCACCCGTGTCCTCTTTTTCAGTCCAATAAATCCCCCTGCCGAAGCAAAAGCGCACAAAATAAAGGTTCCGCATCATTGGCCGCCAAATACTTTAAATCCCTGTTATGTAAAAGCTCTGCCGGGTTCTGTCCATGTGCCTGACAAACAGCTATGATGCAGCGTTTGGGCACCACCTGCAGGGGACACTCATCAAACAATTCCTTCCATGCCTCATTCTGCAATACTTCATGAAGGCGAAAGGGATGCAGGGTGCGAAGATACCATTTCCGGATATCTTCCGGCCATTCTAAAGCCGGGCATCCCAACAGCTCCGGACAGTATTCTCTTAAAAACTTCTTACAGGCCGTTTCATCCTGATAACACCTGTTCTTTTCCTCATCTTTATAGACCATACCCACATCATGGAGACATGCAGACAGTATCAATAATTCTATTTCACCAGCTGTTAATCGTTCTATCTGATCGCCCAGCAATCCGCCTATCGCATCCAGCACATTCAAGATATGTGTCTCATCATGTAATGTATAATTTCCAAATGTCACTCGAACATCCAGCATATAAGTTACGGCGCTTTCATACACCTCTTTTATCCAGCTGCGCCTCTTCTCGTCGGATGGCACTTTGGATTGGTATGCCTGCCAAAGCGCCGTATCTTTCAGTATTTCAGAATGAGTCATCATCTTTTCCTGCCTTTCATTCTTTATCTTTAGATGCTTCATACCACAGTTCGCCTTTAGGAAGCATTCAGCACAATCCGCACCTTAAAGACATTATCCTCACACTGAAAGTCCAACTGTCCGTCATACTTCGCCGCACTGCGCATCATACTCTTAACGCCAATACCGCTCTTTTCCGACTGCGGAATCCCATTCTCAAACACTACCCCGCCATCACATGAATTGCAGACTGTCATCGCCAGCTTATTATTTTTCGTCTGTATCTTCACATCAATAAACGGCTCCTCTTTCTCTGATTTGATACAGCCATGCACCGCATTCTCCAGCGCATTTCCCAGAATCGCCGTAAAATCAATATCCTTGATTCCTATGTCCTGTTTTACCGCTGCCTCCACTGTCATACTGATTCCTGCCTGCTTCGCCTTCTGCGCGTAAGCAGACAGAATACTGTTGACCGTCTTATTGCCGCAAAAGCCTACCGGCGTTTCCAGTTCTTCCGTCTCCGCCTTTTCCTCCATATAATGCAGGAGTTCTTCCATAGCACCTCTTTTTGCATATTCCATAATCACCAGGTCATGGTGCCTGGCATCATGCCTGCTCCTGTCCGCCAGCGCAACTTTCTCTTCAATCATGGCAAGCGCATGTTCAAGATAGGCGTTGTTGAGCAGGGAATACTCCATTTCTTCTTTTGCTTTTAATTCACTGCGCATGGTATTAATTGCCCGAAGCATCGTGATATGCGTGGCAAACAATATAACTGCAATTCCACAGGAAATAATCCTGTCACGTGTGTCCCTGACCATAACATGCTGGGGATAAATGGAACAATAAATAAACAGAATATCACCCGCCATGGACACGGCCGCCATCCATTTCCAACGCTCTCTCATATAATCCGCAATTTCCAAATATGCCTCTCTGAAAAAGCGGTAAAACAGCCATACCACTACCCAAAAATAGAAAAACCTAAACAAAATATCCGCCCATACATTTCCGCCAAAAAAGATCATAGCAAACCGAACACCTATGCCAATGCCCCACAGCTGAACAAACACCAGCAGGGAAACATTGTAAAGTACCTGGGAAATACTGTACTGACTCATATATTGAACAAAAAAAACGACAAGAGCAAAGAAAGACACCGTTATATATTTTCCATAACTCTCCGGATAGGTGAGCACCCAGATAGTCGAACCTACGGTACACAGCGCAATAAATGCCACATATATGCTGATTGTTTTCTTCCATGGATACCGCGGCTTGTCCATACTTAGAAACAATACGCAGCACTGTATGATTTCCATCATGTTTCGTATAATGCTGACACTGACCGTTACTCCCAAAACCATATTAATTCACACGCCCTTTCCTCTGTATATCCTTCCATCATATGAAACCCCTAGTATAAACAACAACCAGCATAGTTTCTTACAATCGTTCCAATAACTGCTCCAATTTATCATATACCTGTTGGTCCGTATCTTCTCCCTGCAAAAAGGAAGCTTTCATGCCGCATTCGCGGATTCTGTCAATCCACTCTAAGGCATTTTCCCTGCTGACCCCCTTATGCAGTATCCCATAATAGATAAATGCCAATTCATTTGAAACATTGGTGTGGAATACCGTGGGGTCATCGGAATTGATGCACACCATAACATTATCCTCTCCCCGGGGCAGATTCAATTTATAAATCTGATTCTCCGTAATTTTATCTACCTCTCCAATGGCTACATTAGAAGAGGGGTTTACCTCTACCACAATACCCTCTCTGCTCAACTTTTGGCGCAACACCCTCTGTAATAGTTCTGTAATCTGCATATCCTGTTTTGTTACCTCATAATGAATCGGACATTCCATTTCCATAAGAAATTTCTTGCAATGTCTCGAGAGTGCGATTTTCTCTCCATTCCATAATATTTCATTACACGTACCCTCTCTGACCGCTTTGCAAAAACCAATGTCTTCTGCCTGCACACATTTATCATAACCGACGTTCTCTGTATGAAACATTTTCAGATAACCCTCTATGAATACCTGCAGAGAAATGTTTTGTGCCTTCCCATATATCCCTTTGGCAAGTTCATAAACTCTCCTCTCCAAATATGCCAGCAGCGTAGAACTACACTCCACCGTGTCCCGGCTCAAGACATAGTATGCCCAGATGTAATTATCCAGCGCCTCTCTCCTTGGCAGTACAACGAAGGGATTATACCGGCACCATTGCTCCGGAGAAATTCCCAGCGCAGTGCCATGCCCAATCCGGTCTCCCGCGTGAAATTTTAAAAATGTAATCGCTTCATCCACTCTCCTAAGCCCCGATAAAATATGTCTGAAATCTTCCCCTGCATGGAAAGTAAAACGCAGGCTCTGCCGGCTGTTTTCCCCATATCCTACTGTCTCTATCCTACTGTCTCTTGCTGCCTCATAGGCTTTTACAAAGACCCACACAGGTGTCGCGCTTTCTATACTTGCCGCGTCAAGCCCTACAATATAGCGGTCCAGCCCCTCCACCTGGTTCCGCAATTGATTCATGATGGCAATCTGCTCTATGTACTTTTCTTCCAGAAGCCCAAACTGCAGCTTTTCTTTTTCCTCTATTCCGTCCAAAAAGCATTTATAGGGAACCGTTTCGTCTTTTCTTTTTAGAAGATGTAAGACCAGACCCACCCGCGGAAATGTGCGGTAAACCTGATAAGAACTCGTCTCCCTATAAGGATTGATCTCCTTATGACAATAATCTTCCCGGATAACATTGCGGTATGCCTCCAGAAAATCCTTGACCTCCTTCCGAAAGGCCGCTTCACTTTCACCAATTGATGTCCGGAACTCGATTTTCTTCAAATCACGGTTTTGAAACTGCTTGCGCATCGCCTGCTCCCAATAGGCCACTCTGCCATTCTTATGGTATAGGCTGCCTGAAACCGCCGCATAGAACCGATTCAGCATCGCGTCCTTTTGATAGTATTCCTTCTGAAAATAGTCAAGCCCCCGCACATTCTTCTTCTGAACCGTACAGCCAAACACGTAATGTTTTATCCGCAAATATTGCATAAGACACTTCACAGTACGTTCTTTATTCCCGTCCGCTCTTTCATTTTCCCCCTGTTTTCCGGCATATGCTCTGAAATATTTCATTCCGTAGAACAGAAAAATCAATTCATCCGTCGTATACATCTGTTCCGGCACCTGAAAAATCTCCTGTATAAGCGTCCTTCCTTCCGGTAACACAGGCACAATCTGCAATACCCTGTCCCATTGTCTCTGACAATAGGATAGAATCTCATCTCTTACCTCTTTTCCCTCCCGGACGCCCCATCTCTTCTGGTAAAAGTCCCGTAGCCCCTTACCTTCTATGAAACGGTTCACAAGTTCCTGCAATTCGACATCCTGCCAATACTTCCCCTGCAGAGCAAAGGCAAGCCAGACACGGACAATGGCCGCTGTCAAAATAAAGAAAAGCACCTCTCCCGCTCTCAGCCTGCTGTTTCCCAAGGAAAGATTACTGCGCTTGACGGCATCGATGGAATGACTGTTTAGCGGCAGCATGAAAGCCTCCCAGATTTCAAAAAAGGATACCGACACGCCTTTATGCAAGTGGTTTTCCGCAACCCCAGAGTGCAAAACAGCGTCGAGCTGCTGATCTGCTATTGCAATCTGATTATAATAATGCTGCAAACATCCAAGCTGATTCTTCTCATTCTGCGTCATGTAAAGCATCACAAGAAAATCCATCGGAATATGCATATTCATACCATGGAATAAAAATATTTTGTTGGAATCACCAAATCCCCCAAGGAAGCCTTCATCTTGTCTGTTTTCCCAATATTTAAACGCGATCTTACCGTCCCGCTGGGATATCATGGACCGTACCATCTTATCCAAACAATCCAAATACAATGCTTCCGCGTTCTGGTAATGCTTCCTCCTTATATCGTGCAAATAACATTTCTCCAGATACATATACGCTTCGTCATAGGAGTACACGTTACAGCTCTCCTGCATATACTGTATCATAGCTTCCTGTAATCTTTTTTCCGATTTTCTAAATCTGCTCCCTGCCTTTTGCTCCTGAATGATGCCTGCAAAATAATCTTCCAGAAAGAAATCCAATGAATTAAACGGATAATACAAAATGGTCAAATATCTGTTAATCGTATCATTCATAATGCTCCCTCCCAGGCCCCACTGGAAATTCAGAACAATTTCTCAAACTCTTCCTCTGTCAGCGCAAGTTCCTCATTGATCATCTGATAGAAATCATTTTGTACCTTTTCATCCGCTTTGATTTCACTATCCAGTATGTACTGTGCCATCCTGGCAATTTCCTCCGCCTGCACACCTGCATTTTTCGCATCACTATCGTTTACTTGCAGATACCTTAAATAGCTGTGGAAGATAAAAAGATAATCTTTTTCCGGGAAAGCCGGCTCTATGACGCTCCAATTTGGCATTGGTTCTTTGTTCCACATTTCTTTCATTCTTTCTATCTGTCTTTTCTGCACCAAATATTGCAAATATCCGTAATCTACATCTCTTCCGTAACCCAGATATTCTTTGATGAGACTCACCATTGTTGAACTTTCCTTCTTTGAAGCACCATAGTACTCTTCACGAACCTTATCCATTATCTCCTGCCAATTGCCGCTGTCTTCAACTTCCCCTGTATGCCAGTTTCTTAAGAACTTCCGGTTCTTTTCAAAGAATGTATCTTCTCTCTTCCTTAATTCCTCATCTACCCGATTCCACTTTTCCGAATGTGGCAATAAGGGCAGTTCCTTCACTTCCATCAAAAGCTTCCTCGCTTCTTTTTTCCCATAGTAGACTCTCCAATGAATATCCAGAAATTCTTCCAACAGACAACGTATGATAAGGGCCTGCTCCAGGCGCAGATAATACTTTCCGTCAGAAAACCTCCCTTGCTCTTTTGCCTCTCCGCCCGTTGATAAAAACAAAACCCGCCTTATCTTAAGTTCCAGTTCATAGATAATCGCTTTTCCCGAAGACCCCTTGTAACACTCTGCCAATGCTGCATATGTCTCTGTCACAAACTGGGTTGCCTCAAAAATAATTCTTCCCCGGCTTATTTCAGATACATAATGGTTTTTACCTTTATTTAAATATACCGAAACCGTACGTTTTACATAGGCGCAATCCCACAATCCCTGCTTATCAATTTGCTCAATGACCTGTATCTCCCTCTGCTCCTTTCTCCCCTTTTCCTCCAATATACCGTCGTAATCAACCTCTTTGAGCACTCCGATTTCAAACCGTTTCATAGCATGATGTTCCTGCAGCAAATCCATAATTGTTTTTGTCAGCCCTGCCGCAATCATTTCTCTGGCCTTGCTTACCAGATTAAATACATTTTTGCTTATGTCCTTTTCCCTTAAGCTTTTCTCATAATAAATCCAGTAACGGATATTCCGATTTTCATATTCCGCCCACAGAAAATACTCTTGTTGTTCAGTATACAATTTGCTTTCGTTTATAAAGCACTCTACATTCCAGAAACTTACTTTCGCCAGGTCACTTCCATATACTGTCTCATCGAAAAAACGCATTCCAGCTACTCTAATGCCAGCATTCGCGGTCACTCTCCTGCCATAAATAATCCATGGATTTAATGACAATTGATTGAGCAGGCTCAGCATCGCCTCTTGCATATCAATCCATAATTCTGCCAGCCTGCTTTGAAATGCCTCTTCCGACCTGCTGACAGCCTGTCCAGCCTTTAGCAGTGCATATGCGATCTTATAAGCAACGGTTTTCGCATCATATGTTTTCTTGTACGCAATGGTATTCACATCACGTGTTTCTTCAGCGTCCTCCAATATAGCATAGATGTCTGCCCTTCCCAGATACCGAATCAGGTGCAGAGCAACTACAAAATTACACTTTTGTAGAAAATCTATCAAAATGCTCCAGACGGAATCATCCATTTTATTCCTATTCACGATGCATCCAAGCAAGGGTCTCTCCAACGCAATCTTGCCATCTATCCCCTCATCGCTAATATATTCCTGAATCACCCTCATTTCCAAATTTATATATTTTATCTCTCTATCCTGATGAAATAGCCGGGCCGCAAAATCCATCAAATAGAATATCGCAAAGCGCTCTTTGGGAGAAAATCTTCCTGCTGTCTGCACGGAAACCTGCTCCGCTCCCCGTTCTCGCTTTTCTCCCTTATTCTGTTTTCCTTCCTTGTTTTCTCTTTCTTCCTTGCTTTCCCTTTCTTCCTTGTTCGCCCATTCGTTCCCATACAAGAAGACATAGGCATTATCAAAATCAATCTTCACTTCCTCCCGCCCCAGTACAATAATCTTTTTCAGTAATTCCGATTTATAACTTGCATACAAAAGCTTCGAATCCACCATGGTCTCTATCAGCCGCCAAAGAAGAAGGGTTTTTTGTCCATCTGTCATATCCTTTTCATTCTGTTGTATATCGTAAATCTCCTCTAATACATTATAAACATTGTTTAACCCACGGGCTGTCTTGTCAAACATATAAAAAGCAAGCCCCATACATTTCTGCCCGCCATCCTCTTTGTATACAAAATACAAATCATCTAATCGGTCCTTGGTCACTTCCATCAGTAATTCGGCAAGATTTTTGGACGCATTGCCCCTGTCTGCCTCAATCCGATAATTTCCTCTCTCTTCCAATGCCCAATAGCGGATTGTCCTGCGGTATGCCGGAGGAATAATCTTCTTTAAGTATTCGTATGCAAGGGTCTTCTTTCTCTCTAAAAGACTGTTTTTCGCCGGTTCATCCTCGGCGTCACAATAGGTCGCCTGGAATACATCTGCGCTCAGTGCTCCCTCCTGCCGCAGGAACTCCAAAGTTAATTCTTCCTCAAAGGTTTCCATATCCCCGGAAATAAAGGTGACGATTCTCGGATGGGATAAATAGACCAGCAGCGTCCTCACAATATCCGTACACCTGTCAGCGCTTAAATCAACATCGTCGATGAACAAAAACAACATCGGATTCTTCTCAGAGTTCTGTTCGTCCTGCAATAAGCTGTCCACAAACTGATGAAATAACCTGATAAACTCAGCATCAGAGCTAAATACCTTTTTGGTCTTGTCCACATAGTTCTGCTCTGTTGTAAATTCTTGAATCAGAATGTCCCTGTAATCTTTCTTAATGTAACAATACTGCTTCACCAACTCATTGTATTGCTTTGCTAAAGAATCGTACCCGGAATAAATACAATCTCCCTGATATTTATTCTTTTCGCGCGCTCTCTCCCGTTCTTCTATAACGGATTTCAGCCTTCCCAATACTGCATCCATCAGCATCATCCCGGCGGATAAGCTCTCCGGAATGATAATCGGTAATATGATGTCACCATTTTCCTTATGTTCCCCCGCTTCTTGCTCCCTTCTCACTTCACTTTTTAACTTATGGTAAAAAGTCTTTAGAATGGAAGTCTTGCCCGCACCTCGACACCCGATGATTCCAATGTTGTTGGTCTTCTGCTCCATTTCATGCTGTTCCACATCCTGTGTGCTGCGTTCACTGGAAATATTATTTCGAAACACCTCAATCTGCTCATACACAGATTCGGCATTTGGCAGAATCGCATTCAACTCCTCCATGGATAAAATTCTTGCTCCCAATTTTGTCTTTTGTTTTCCCATTGTACTTCCCTCTCTATTGTTATGCCATGCTTACCCTTCTACACAATAGCTATCCTATATATGTGCAATATCATATTCCCTTAAACGATGCCCCAGTAACTGCATGATCTGCAGTTCATCCTCCGCATCCAATACCGCATTATGCGTCTCGCTGTACCGCTGGTCTTTACGGAGCATTTTCAAAATACTTTCCACGCCGTATCCATGCTTCAACTTTCCTGTTCTGTAACAATCCGCCGAATCCGGTATCGTTTTATTATATTGACGATATGCCGCCAGGCGCATGATATCATACCATGCAAACCTTGCATATTCCGGCAGATGTCTCTTATCAAAAGACGCATTGTATGCAAAAAGCTTCCGCACCCGATAGGTATCCAGCCATTCTCCGATTTCAGACAACGCACTCCTTCTGTCTGTGACACGGACCCCCTCTTCATGAATCCGCAATTCGCCAGAATACATGCCGCCCACCTCATATTCCGGGGAAATGATGTAATATGCAGAATCCATCTTCTCCAGTGTCTCCGAGTCAGCAACCACAACACCCATTGACATGACTTCATCATGCCAGTTTGTCTCCGTATCGATTACCGCAAATGTACCATTAACTTCTCCCTGCAGAGCTTTCTCCATAAATAACTGCTGTTCACTTGATAACGTTAAAATCGGTGGTGTTCCCATATAAAACGCTCCTCCGCCTTATCTTTGGACTTTATCCCGGCAATGCTCCCTGATCGTTAGATATACTAATTTTATCATACATATGCCTTTCTATCTATGCACAAATGTTCCTAAAAATAAGAAGAGCTCCTTTTGATGAAGTTCCCATTCCTGCATCCATCAAAAAGAGCTTTTTCCCACTTGCGCGTAATCGCTATACTATCTTCAAAAACTTGTTGTACGGGCCAATCAATGACCTCTAAAATAGTATCACTCCTTATGCTATTTAATTTTACTATAGAAATAACACCTGATCGGCACTTTGATCAGTACATAACAACCTCCACGTAAGATTGATACGCTCCATCCTGATGGATTGTAACAGTTGCCTTCTGCTTCTTTTCGCTGTTAAAACCGTCCTTTGTATTGCTGTTAGGGAAGATGAAATTCTTCGCACTGGATGTAATCGTAAACCGCATTCTGTGTCCCGGAAGAAACATATTGGATATTTTGGTTGTCCTGATCGTTACCTCATACACTTTTCCGGGCTCCATATACTGTGGCGCCTCGAACCCGTTCCTGTATTTGACCCCCATAACCCCGTCGGCAAGTTTGACAGACTTTCCGTTCTCATCCACATCCGTCATGCGAAGCACAAGGTCCGTATCCGGGCAGTCGCAGGATACGAATAAATGTGCGACAACATCCCCCGTCACCGTAACCGGTTCCTGAAAAGGCTCCGAGGAAAACAAGAGAAAATCCTCTCTCTTTTCTTCCTGTGTGTAATCCTCCGGTACTCCAATCTCGTTTTCAGACATATCGATGATATGCGTTGCCGGATTGTCCGGGTCGTAAATATAGCTGTCTCTTTCCCCTTTCAGATCAATACGCATTACCTTTCCGTTTTCCGGCGGCCAAGCATCTGCTGTCTTCCATTTATTCTCGCCCAAAGTATAATATTCCACTTTCGGCGTCCTCTCAATACCGTTATCCGCCCCTTTCAGGAAATGCTCCAGCCACATCATACTCTGCAAATCCATATCGTAGCGCAGAGCATCCTCCCCCATATAGATTCCATGCAGATCATATTCCGCATTTCCGCCATGCTTCCAGGGGCCGAGGATTGTTTTCCAAGTTCCCTCCGGCCAGTCCCTTACCAAATCAAGTGCCTCTGTGGTTCCCATTCCATTGTCATCGAACCATCCTGACAAAATCAACGCCGGAACAGGTCCGCCCTCATAACGTTCTTTCCAGCTCGTACGCCTCCACATTTCATCCATATCTCTATGCCCGAGCCATTCCGTCAGGAAAGGAATCTTCCTTCCGAGGGCTTTCTCCGGAATCTCCTCCAGCGGGCGTATATCCAGCACTGTATCCCAGTCATCCCTTATCATCCTGTCCGGTTCAAACTTCTGCTCAGACATAGCAAAGGCCCAGGCAAGCATTCCGGATGTAAAGCACCCCCCTCTTCTTGGCAGATCTGTGAAGGCGCTTCCCGCGCACACATTACTTAACATCGCTTTCAAGTGAGGATTTCCGCTGGCCGCTGCCGCCCACTGTACATAACCGAGATAGGAGCCGCCGGTCATGGCCGCCTGCCCGTCGCTCCACTCCTGCTCTGCAATCCAGTTAAGCGTATCGTCCCCATCCTCCACCTCATAGTAATTGGGCTGCCATTTCCCGGTACTCTCCTCGCGGCCTCTCGTATCCTGCACCACCAGGGCATATCCCCTCTGCACGAAACGGTAATAAACTTCCACGCCCTTTTTCTTTCCGTAAGGTGTTCTCACAAGCACAGCAGGCATCTTTTGTCCGGCCTTCTCGCCCTCCTTTTTGGGCAAATACACGTCTGTAGCAAGCTTTTCCCCATCCCTGGTATCCACAAAAAACGTCCCCATAAAACTTACATTTGCCGGCTCTTCCGGATACAGTTCTTTCCATCTGGAAAGCACGGTTTTTTCTTCACAGCCGTCCCGCACAAGCACGGCCGTATAGTCTCTCGCACTCATCAGAAGCGCATAGATTTGACCGTCCTCATAGAATAAATCTTTTGCCGCCTTGCAGTTTCTTTGAATATAGGATTCTGTCCCGCGCTTCGTAAACTCCTCGCCCGAGGCAGTCACTTCATGCGCCGCTCCATTTACTATCATTCTTTCATATTCTTTTATATGACTGAAAAATTCCCGCAGGCTCCTTTTACAAAGCTGCACAAAATACTCGTCCGCTTCCTCACCAAACGGCTCCTTTGAAAGCCAGCGCCCCGACATGGCATCCCGTTTGGACACGAAGACTCCCTGTTCTTCTTCATAAAATCTTCCGTAAGCAATCCCGGATAAGTAAAAATTCCACTGCATACTCTCTCCCCCTGCTATGCGCCGATAATCGCGCGAACAATATAGGCAACCGCAATTCCGACGTAATTACCGCATATTCCGCCGATCACGCCCATCAAAAGACCTATGCTGATCAGGCCTTCCACTTTGCACCGGAAGCCACAAGCGCCGCCGTACTTCCGTCCGCGATTGCCCCCACAATGCCAAGTAACACATATTCATATTTGATTTTCAACAGTCTCGTCAGCAGCATATGAAGCAGGAAGCTGCATAAAATTACACAAAGGCAGAACAATGTGATGGATAGCGCAGAGCCAAAGAAACCTCTGATATCCACGGTGAATCCTACCACCACCAGGAACATCATCCCAAAAAACAACCCCAAATTCGTTGCCCCTCGCAATTTCCTGACGGAAGGAATCTGTGCCGCGGCAATAGAGATAGTGGAGATCAGAAGGATTCTTGCCGCACTGGCAAAGTTCGGGCTTACAAAGGAAGAAATCTTAGTGGCCACACCCACGATGGAAGCCGAAATAGCAAGAAGCATTGCGATCTCACCGATGCTCCATTCTTCAGCCGCCATCAGTTCCTTACCATCACCGCCTTCTTCTAACTCCTTCTCTGTAAAAGAATAGGGCCAAAATTTCTGGAACCAGGCTGATTTCTTTAAAAGAGCCGGCGCCAGGAACATCAACACAAGGGATGGCATACCGACCACATAATCCGCCGCATTGGCTGCCGCAATCGTTGACGAAGATGCATCAAGACCTGTCGCAATAGCTGTCAGGTTGCCGCTTCCGCCCGTATACGTACCCACAAACATACCCGCTACTTTCCATCCTTCTTCTATGCGGTTGCCAAAAATCACGCCAAAGATCACAGCCACCACACTGACACAGAATACTGCGGACGCAATGGAAAGCAACGGCTGCTTTGACATTTTCATAATCTGCTTCAAATCCACATTTAACAGATAGAGTGATATGGAAAAAGGAATACAATATACGGAAATGGTGCCGTATACATCCGTATAACCAGGCACAATACGCAAATTCACCAGCAAAATGCCGATAATAATCACACAGAGCGCCGGTCCTATCATTTTGAAAAATTTAAACTTCTGCGACCAGAAAGCAAATGCCACAATAATGAGAATCACCGCAAGCATACTGTCTGATGTCTGAAATAATGGAAACATAATCCTTCTCTCCTTAGAATCGTTCTATTTTGCTTGTTTTCACAAAGTGCTGCCGCAAAGAATATGAGGAAACAGTCGTTAAAATGAAATATCCAGTCCCAGTCCCGGTTTCTCCAGAAGCCGGAACATATCCCCATTTTGTTCAAAACCGCCCGGCATTCCTGTATCCGCATCCTTATAATACATAAAGCTGTCGCAGTCCGCCTCTGTAATATTCCGTCTGGAAGCTACCAGACTTAATCCGGCAGTAATCGCTACCTTACTCTCCAGCATACAGCCCACCATACAGGTCATACCAAAGTTCTCAGCAATCGTACTGATCTGTCCGCCCCGATACAGGCCGCCGCATTTCATCAGTTTAATGTTCAGGATGTCCGCCGCATTGGCCTTACATACCCTCGCCGCATCCTTCACGGTATGAATCGACTCATCCAGCATGAGCTGAATTCCACTTACCTTTGATTTCAGAAATACCGCACCATCCACATCCCAGTCCGGAAGACATTGCTCTACCGCTTCCACGCCATATTTTTTCATTCCTTCCAGCGCATAGACCGCACGGGCCACATCATATCCCTGATTCGCGTCCACTCTTAAGCGAATGTCCTCTCCCACCGCTTTCCGAATCAGGCTCAAAGCTCTTAAATCATCGTCCGGATTAATGCCTGCTTTTATTTTTAAAATGCGATATCCCTGATTCTTCACATATTTTTCTGCAAGTTCCGCCATTCTCTCAGGCGATGCAATACCGATGGTAATGTCGCTCTGTACTGCGTCCTGATAACCTCCAAGCACACGGAAAACCGGCTGATTCATTACTTTTCCCTTCAAATCATGAAGCGCTATATCTACCGCGCACTTCGCTGAGCCGTTCCCATGCACAAGCCCGTCCATCATCACATGAATCTTCTCAATGTCCAGCGGATTCATACCAATCAGCCCCTGGCGAAACATGCCGAGAACCGCCGCACACCCTTCAAATGTCTCTCCCGTAACCGGCGCAAACGGCGCTGCCTCTCCGTATCCACAATACCCTTCGTCCGTCTCAATCTTAATCAGTAGATTCTCGCAACTGCTGATTTCCGCAAAAGCCACCTTAAAAGGCTCTATCAGATCAATTGAGAATTTTTCAATTTTCACATCAGTAATTTTCATTATCTTTCCTCCATTTAAAACATTTGAAAGCCGCTTTTATGCGGATACATCCGTTCCTCAGATATTACTTTTTTTCATTCTAATAGCTGCTTATCGCTTTATCAATCTAAAGTGTTGAATTACAGATGAGTAAGGCAACGGACGTGAGGTTGCTTTTCGCTCCTGCAAATCGCTGGGACCCGCATAACCTCGTTGGGCGTGCGGTAAATTAGTGCTAAGTCCATTCAAAATTGGAGATAAATTATTGTCAAGTTGAAATGCCCAAAACAGCCTCCATTATTTTCTTCGCAACCTCTATCTTCATTCTCACGGAAATTCCACTGAATTTCAACTCTTTTATCTTTATAGACATATATCTTCTTAAATAAATATATCAACCACCTCCTGTGTCAGCACTTCCAGATGGGAATACCGTATGACCTGCTTCATATCTTCCGCTGTCTTCTTTTCCAGTCTTGCGATACAAGACTTCTGGAAAGAAACAAGATTCCTATTCTCTTTTGCAGCATTTCCACGCACCATCAGTTCCCTGTTTCTATCATTTCTTTTGTCAGCTCCCTGACGCATCTCATAAGCAACGTACTCACTCTGGAGGATAATGCCCGCCCGGTATTACACATATTTTGTCCGTTCTTCCTCTTTTACGACGGCAATATCCCTTTCCGCTTTCCTTATCTTAGCATCAATCCCTGTCCCGGCCTCCCGGATCTGCTCTTTCACAATCTCCGTATACTTTTTCGGTTTCCCCAGATACACGGAAAACTCCATTTTAATATCACATCTTTTTCCATAGATACGGATGATTTCATTCTCGTCCAGTTCAATATCGATTGAAATAATGCACAGATACTCTTTTCTTTTGTTTCTGTTGCGGACAAAGACTACTTCTGCAGGAATGACCCTTCCGTCTTTTACTATATTGACCATGGCAATGACATCATATCCGATTTGCTTCACAGCATGGATAGAACTCGGCGAAGAAAACCAACTGTCTCGATTCTGCCGTTGGATTCTGAAGGCCGTGCCAATGTTTTGATCATTGATGATTCCATGTTTGAAAGAATCCGCTCTAAGAAAGTATATGACCATGCAAAACATACATTTTTACATAATATATATGGCATACTGAATTGACCAAACAAGAGTCTTCATTCAATCAACATTGTTCCATGTACTCTCTTAAATACTTATATGGAAATGGAAGTACGGTATATTGATTATTTCTCACAAATTCCACTGCCATAAGCGGAAGCAATTCTTCATATATTATATGATCCCCCAATGAAATAACCTTCCGCATGCAACAGGCATTCGGATAAGAACGTTTTTTGCTCTTTGCACCGACATAATAAACAAATGCTTTACCATCTAAATAATCATTCATGTTATACTCATACTTTATATTTAATAAATTGCCAATTTGAAAAGTAGATTCAAATTCTTCTTTACGTAACTCGCCGTCTATCCAAATATCGTACTTTTCATGCAAAAATCTATTGAACATTGATGCAGCACCCGTACGCATATTTAACACTCTCTTTAACGTCTTTTTCGTAATCAGTTCTGTTTCTTCTGACAATTTACTTTTCCACTCTATAACGTTCCCAACATAATCCGGATATCCAATCTCAAAATTTTCTATTGCTTTAAACAGTATCTCTTTTGGAACCTTTTCTTTCACATCAGTTTCCTTCAATGTATCCATAAGTGCTGTAATATTGGGCAAAGTCTTTTCTCTTGTTAATAATATAGCATTTATGTTATCAATATCTGAATAAGTTGAGTAGATACGCCCCTTGCAAGGCGTACCCCTCGCAGAACCGAACGTGCGG
>CAJUFU010000006.1 GCA_910585555.1 uncultured Lachnospiraceae bacterium | reverse complement strand
CTGTTAATTGCTTATTTACTGCGGTAACATAAAAATTTAATTTTCCAACATACTCAGGTTCTAATCTCTTTGTTTTAAGTTCTACGACAACATAACAATGAAGCTTTATGTGATAAAACAGCAAATCAATATAAAATTCACGGTCCCCAACCTGTAAATGAACCTGACGCCCCACATAGGAAAAACCTGTTCCTAGCTCAAGCAGGAACTGTGTACTGTCATAAAACCATCTCCCTATTCATCTAATCAAATATTTTTAAATTTGTTCTTAAATACCCTTAACCAATGTTCTATTTCCCTTTTTTCGTTATTTACCTTAATTCGTCATAAATACCAATAAATTTCATCCAATAGATCACTTCCAAACTTGCATTTGTATCACTTAGATTTATTGTATTTTGTTTTATCCAATTCATATAAAAACGTACTAATTAAAATTGGATTTCCAATTTCATCATTTTTATATGATTGATTATCAAGCTGACGTATACGTTGAAATCCTAATCTTTCTAAAAGTCTCCATGATGATACATTCCGCACATCACAATCCCCATAAATTGCACTAATACCCACGGACTCAAATAAGTAATGAACAAGCGCATTACTTGCTTCTGTTGCATAGCCTTTTTTGCTATATCTGGGATTAAAATCATAATCTATACAATAATGTCCTTCATCATCTATCCAATAGCCAACACTTCCTATAACTTTCTGTTTTGATTTTAGTTCAACGACAAGTCGGTTATTCATGTCCTTCCATTCAGTAATAATGCTTCTCACCTGTTCTTCTGACATCGGATGAAAATCTTCATATTTGCTAACCTCTTCGTCCGCAAAATATAATATAATATCCTCAAAATCCGTCATTCTATAATTTCTCAAACGCAATCTATCAGTTTCTATAGCTATCATCTAGTCACTCTTTCTTATCTTTATCAGCTTACAAATTCCAATTTTTCTTATGTTTTTCATTTTACTCTCTATGGGGCAATCACACAATACAAAGCTCCCCTCTTTATTCTGATTGCTCCTGTTTATCCTCAATGCGAAAGCGGAACTTTTAGTTACACTTTGATTACACTTAGCAGATGATGTGCCAGAAGGCCCCTTTCTATCAGTATTTTTCATGAGTAAGAATACTTCAAGTCCCATCTTCTGCAGTAGAAAAAAGGAAACCTTGTGAATGATGAGGTTTCCTTTTTAGTTTAATATTTATCGGCTAAAATACCTCCATTCTTCTCGCTTCATCTTATTTATCATCACTTTACAGTCTTTCATTTCGTAGTTTCTTATAATTTCTGAAGGATTACATACAACTTTTCCTTCAATTCCGGAATTTCTTCTGTAATCGTTTCCCATATAATATCATTGTCAATCACATCATAATCATGTGCATAAACATTCCGCATCCCTTTGATTTGCCGCCATGGAATGTCCGGATGCTTCCCAGTAAAGTCATCATCCAATCCCGCAACTAGTTCACCAATCTGGATAATACACATTCCACACGCAAATTGAAATTCTGTATCATTCTCAAACTCTTCCCTATTAAAATTATGCTTTTTTACAATCTGTGCTATTTCATCACAGTATAGAATCATTTTTTGCAACACTATCCTCTCCGACTTCTTACCTCTCATAGAGCTTCACCTCATCTTTTCCTATTTCTTCAAGAAACTGTTCATCCTTAATGGCATTTTTTATCACCAGATCAATATGACATTGAAATACATCCTCCAAATCTGCAATCATCCCACAGTAAGAAAGAAGTCCTTTCATACTCCCTTTCTGAACTAAGAAGTCCAGGTCACTTTTTTCATCCGCTTCGCCTCTTGCATAAGAACCAAAAAGACTAAGGGCATCCACACCATAATGAATTGCAATCGGCATTGCTTTTTCCTTGATTTCATCTATTGTATAAAGCATTTTGCAACCTCCTTAAATTTGTGCCCGGCATTTATAGCTGATTCCTCATATATTCTTCTTTAACTTTATCAATCGTTTTTCCGCCAATGCCAAAATTTTTATCTGGAATTTCCTTAATTGTGGTCACAAAAAATTCTTGTGGTACTCTCATAATTTCAGAAGATACTTCTGTCAATCGTTTAATCAATTCCTCTTTTTGTTCATCTGATAATGTACCACTTTCAACTGTAATATATGGCATGTTTGTTCTCCTTCAGATTTGTACAATTTTGAAAACTTCGATTCGTCCTATATATTTTCATTTTACTCTATATGGGGCAATCACACAATACAAAACAGTTCTTCCGATTCATCGGAAATCCCCTTTCTATCAGTATTTTTAAAAGTAACAATACTTCAAGTATTAGATAGCCTGCCATAGATTTATTTGTATTATACCGTATTCTTTCCATATTTACAATGTATCATTTCCACATCATATAATTCTTCCCATAGCTTGATTGTTATTTTGCAATATATTTTGACTCAGATTGTCTTATTCCGCGGTACGTAAACAAAACACCCCTGATGAACACAAGGTCCACCAGGGGCAATAAACATTACTAAATCAAACTTTAATTTCAAATTACTTTTCCTTCAGCACCGCCACTTCATACGCTTCAAGGAACACGGTATGTTCCACAACATCCCCGCTCAGCATTTCCGTATACGTTCCATCCACCGGAACCGTCACACAATGACCATTATGATTCATAATAAACAGCGCATCGTTGCTCCCATCCGTGGCGTGAACACATTCCACACCCTCAATAGAATATAAGCCTGTAGAAATATCCGATTTACTGCAAAGATACTTCATCAACTGTTCCATCGCCTTCTCATCCAGGTCACAGCCCAGATAGTATACCTGTCCGTCTCCATAGGAATTCACCGTCATACATGGCGTACCGGCATAGAAATCTTCAATATAATTTCCCACCGCCTTTGCCGTGACAGGCGTAATGATGTCGCACCAGAGCTTTGCCGTGCCTGTGCCAAATACACCGGATACTTTTGTCTCCTTTTCCAGAAGCGGGTCAAAATCGTGAACTTCGATTCCCGCAAGCTTCCCAAAATCTCCCGGAATTGTCTCTGTCAGGAAGGTATTCTCCATAGTCTTTATGCCGCTCCTGAAGGAAATCAACAGATTGCCCCCGTTCTTGGCATAATTCTCTAAGTTTTCTTTCTGTTGTCCGTTCACCATCAAAAGTGCCGGTGCCAGTACCAGTTTATACCCAGACAAGTCTTCTTCCGGTGCTGCAAACTCCACCGATATGCCCATGCGGTAAAAGGCTCGGTAATAATCCAGCAACAGAGAGTCATAATGAAATCCTTCCACATGCTTATGTATCTCATGGCTCCACTCACTGTCAAAAGATTTCACAATGGCCACTTCCGCCTTTGGCTGCAGCGCCCCGTAAGTCTTACTTAGCTTCTTCATCTCGGCGCCCACTTCGGCAATCTCTTCAAATCTCCGGTTTATCTTGCCATCATGTCCCAAAATACCGTGCCAATATTCCTCTGTGCCAAAAGGACATGCCCGCCATCTGAAATACACCACAGTGTCGGAACCGTTTGCCACCGCCTGGTAAGTCCAAAGCCTGAGTTTACCTGGCGTGGGTGTGGGGCCCATCTTGCTCCAGCCGCAGGGGCCGCTTTGCTGTTCCATGACCCAGAAGGGCTGGTGTTTATAGCTTCTGAGCAGTGCATGATCTCTGGATACTGTCTCATCCTTGGCCTTGCCCCACTGAAATTCTATGTAATTATCCCAGGTCACAAAGTCTAAAGTCTCGGCCATCTTAAAATAATCAATGCCAGTCCCGGAATTTACCGCCGCGTCAAGCATATTGGTGGTAATGGGCTTATCACTGTGTTTACGTATGATGTCCACCTGTTCATTCATAAAACCGATAACGGACTCGCTGCAGAATCTGTCGTAATCTAACAGCAGACTGGGATTTTGTCCCTGCGTATCATGACAGCAGTCATAACACGCTCCCACCCGGGGAATGATAACTTCGTCAAAGCTGTTATAGGTCTGACTCCAAAAGACTGTTCCGTAGGTCTCATTCAATTTCTCAATTGTCTTATATTTGTCTTCCAGATACCTCCTGAACTTCTGCTCACACTTATCACAGTAGCACCGCACCGTGTCCGCCCATCCCAGCTCATTGTCAATCTGCCAGCCTTCCACCGCCGGATGTCCGGCATATCTTGCCGCGATCAGTTCCGTCAGCTTCCTCACCTTTTCCCGGTACACGTCGCTGTTAAAGCAATAATGTTTCCTGGTGCCGAATATCTTACTGTTACCATGGATATCCGCCTGGTAAATGGCATCCCCATATTTATCCGTCATCCATTTAGGCGGCGTTGCCGATGGCGTACCGAAGACAACCTTCATGTCATTGTTTTTCATAAAGTCCAGTATTTCGTCCATCCATTCAAAATGATACACGTCTTCCTCGGACTCATACAGACTCCAGTCAAACTCCCCGATACGCACCACCTCAATCCCAGCCTGATGCATCAAATCAAGGTCCGTCTGCCAGCGTTCCTTCTCCCAGTGCTCCGGATAATAATCCGCGCCTATCCTCATCTGTCATTCTCCCTTCCCTATTTATTTCTGTCAGGTAACTGCGAAACGCATTTTTTCAGGAAAGTAGTTGTACAAAATAGACAAATCGCAAGTAGGGTGCTTTGACGCCGCCGGTGTTTAGACGCCGTATTCCGGCGTCTTATGCACCGCTGCGAGCGGCAGTGCAGCGCAAGCGTGCCCTACGGTGATTGTCTATTTTGTACAACGGAAACTTTTGAAAACACAATTTCGCAGTTACCCATTATCTCTGCCTATACTTCTGAAGCACTTTTCACATTTAGAAAGTAAACTCCACCTTCTGCAACGCCTCTTTCGCACTACAGTTTCCCACATAGGCTATGTACTTGATGTCCTCTGCCACGAAATCATCTTTCTCCTCATCAAAGTAAGCCATATCTGCTTTGGAAACACTTAAGGACACCTTCGTCTCTTCACCGGGCGCAAGCTCCACACGTGCAAAGTCTTTTAATACTTTCACAGGACGGTCCACCTTGCTTCCCTCACATCCTACATAGAGCTGTACCACTTCCGCACCTGCCACACTGCCTGTATTTTTCAGGGAAACACTAATCTTGGCCGTATCTGCAAATACTTCTGCCTCCGGCTTTCCAAATGCAAATTCCGTGTAAGAAAGTCCGTAACCAAAAGGATAAAGAACTTTCTTCCCTTCCTTCTCCATCTTGCAGTAACCATGATAATACTCATAGGTAATCTCTTCGCAGTCCGGGTCAAAGTAAGGGTAATCCTCCTCACTGTATGCCACGGTATAGGGAAGTTTGCCGCTCGGACATGCATCCCCGAATAAGATGTCCGCCAAGGCATTTCCGCCTTCCATGCCGCTATAGAAAGAGAAGATGATCGCCGGAATATCGCTTTCCCACTCATCAATCAGAATCGCACTGCTGCCCACGATAGAGACTACGGTATTCTTACAGATACCCTTCACCCCTTCGATCAAATCAATATCTCTCTGGTGCAGCCGCATGGATACACGGTCACCGCCCATCTCTGCGATATCGCTTCTGTCTGCCAGGAATTCACCCTCGTCGCTGTGTATATATCCTGCCACGATCACTACCGCATCCGCATCGGCCGCCAGCTCCTTGGCCCGTTCTATGTTCTTGCCATCATTGTAAAGAATCTGTGCCCTAGGCATTTTCTTCATCAATCCCTTGAAAGGTGTCACTGTATAATAAGGATGTACCTTACTGGAACCATGGTCGCCGATATTCTCTATATCGCCCAGCACGCCCAGGACCACGATCTTCTCTGTTTTCTGTTTATCCAGCGGAAGCACTTTTCCTTCGTTTTTGAGAAGGACCATAGATTCCTGTGCCGCCCGTTTTGCTACCTGTACATGTTTGTCGCAGGCAAGGATATCCTCACCGTATTCCTGAGGGTCTTTTCTGGTCTCGTAATAGTATATGGTACGTAAGATATATCCCACTGCCTCGTCTAAATCCGCCATCTCAAGCCGTCCGTCCTCAAGGGCCTTGGGAATATCTTCTATGTAATGGCAAAAGCAGGGCATCTCAATATTCATACCGCCTTTGACCCCTTTGACCCCATCCTTGACTGCCCACAGGAAGTCGGATAAAGTAAAGCCCTCAAATCCCCATTTATCCCGCAGGATATCGCGAAGCAGGAAGCTGCTTTCTGATGCCTGCTCGCCCAGCACTTTATTGTAAGCGCCCATCACACTGGCCGCCCCTTCTTCGATACAGCGTTTAAAATGAGGCAGGAACACTTCATGGAGCGCACGCTTGGAAATCTGCACATCAGCCTTGAAGCGGGCATTCTCAATACTGTTTAACGCAAAATGCTTGATACATGCCATAACGTTTTGGCTCTGTACGCCTCTTGTCAAAGCTGCCCCCATTTCTCCCAGATGATACTGGTCTTCTCCGTAGCACTCCTGGGCACGTCCCCATCTGGGATTTCTAGGCAGGTTGATGCATACACCGCCATAATAGTTGCCGCCCACAGCCCTTACTTCCGCACCGATCACCTTACCGATTTCCTCTTCCAGTTCCCGGTCAAAAGTTGCGCCTCTTGCCATGGATACCGGAAAGCAGGTAGCGGAACCTGCAACCACGCCTCTGGGACCATCCACGAAACGCACATTGGGCACACCAAGCCTCTCCACTTCCATAGTGGGATAGGGTTTGACATTGTAGTGCTCAATCACAAACAAATCATCCATCAGCTTCTGTTCCGTCACCTGTCCGGACATAATGCCAATCTTTTCCTCCACCGTCAACTGCGGAATCAACTCTTCCACAAAGGCCCTGATCACCTCTTTGCCGCAATCTTCCGTCAATTTCGTGTTCTTTACCGCTTCTCTCATAACCGCTCTCCTTTTCTCTTTTCTATAATTTTTCCCCGCTTGCTAAGATGACCTTCTCTATACAATCTCCCCTATGTAATGTTACAATCACCCTATTTTCTCTTGGCATACTTTCTCATATCAATCACAACAGCCAGCAGAATGATAAGGCCCTTCACGATGAACTGCCAATACATATTGACACCCACAAAGGATAATCCATAATTGATAACGGTAAAAATCAAGACACCGATCACGATGCCGCCTACCGTACCGATACCGCCGGACATAGACACACCGCCCACCACGCAGGACGCAATGGCATCCATCTCATACCCGTTACCGGTGGTGTTGGAGGCACTTCCGATTCTTCCCACTTCCAATACTGCCGCAAAGGCATACAGAATTGCCGCCAGCGCATAAATGGAAATCTGAATTTTTACCACATTAACGCCGGATACCTGGGCTGCCTCCGGATTGCCACCGATGGCATACATATATTTACCGAATTTTGTCTTATTCCACAAAATCCACATCGCTATGATCACAATCGCCGCAATGATGATCAGGTAAGGAATCTGGATGGGTCCCAGCTTGATACTTTTAATGCAGATGTCCGTGATGCGGTTGGTAATCCCGCCTATGGGCTGTGCACCGTAAGGCTCTCTGTCAAAATAGATGGAGGAAGCCCCATACAGTACAAGCTGCATCGCCAGCGTTGCAATGATTGGCGGCACCTTTAAGACTGCCACGCAGATACCGGAAATCGTACCAAGCACTGCGCAGATTGCCACTACCACCAACAAAGGAACGATGATCGGAAGCTCCGCAAGATTCGGATACATGCGGTATGCATAGCTTGCCGACTGTAACATGGAGGCAGAAATGACCGCCGCCAGACCGATCATCCGGCCCGTTGACAAATCGCATCCTCTGATCATAAGCACCATACCTGCCGCCAGTGCAATGATGATTCTAGTGGACGACTGCGCCAGAATGTTTCTGAAATTAATAATGGATAAGAATCTGGGTTCAATGCAGATCACCACGATAATCAGCACCAAGAGTACCAGATAAATAATCTTTTCCATGAGAAAGCTTTTTAATGAAAACTCTTCGCCCCCAAGGGTCTTTTTTATTTTTTCCACGCTTATACCCTCCAACTTATATGTACTTTGCAGAAGCTTCCATAATCTCGAACTGCGTTGCTTCTTTTGCATTAAAAATACCTGACTGTACCCCATTACTCATGACCATGATTCTGTCACACACCCCAAAGAGTTCCGGCATCTCCGAGCTCACCACGATAATGCTCTTGCCATCCTCCACCAGCCTGTTCATCAACTGGTAAATTTCATATTTCGCTCCCACGTCGATACCTCTTGTAGGCTCATCCAAAAGCAATATTTCCGGGTCTGTCAAAAGCCATCGTCCCAGAATGACTTTCTGCTGATTCCCGCCTGACAAGTTTCCAATCTTCGTGCTGTCAGAAGGTGTCTTTACCTTAATTTTCTGAATCGTCTCTGTCACATTTTTCTTAATCTTCTTGTCATTTAACAAACCGTTTTTCTTATAAATATCAAGGTTGGCAATAATGGTGTTAAAAGAAACACTTAAATCCTGGAAAATGCCATCCTTTCTTCTCTCTTCCGTAAGCATTGCAAATCCATTTTTCATTGCTTCCCTGGGCACATTGTTTTTAATCTCCCGGCCTTTATAATAAATCTTGCCCTTTCCTCTTTGGCGTATACCAAACAGTGTTTCCAGCACTTCCGTCCTGCCTGCCCCAACCAGACCCGCAATGCCGAGTATTTCCCCTTTACGCAGTTCAAAATTTACATCCTTAAAAGCCGGTGTCATGGTAGACAGATTTTCTACTTGAAGCACCACCTCTCCGGGTGTCACATTTCTTTGCGGATATCTCTCTTTCAATTCACGTCCTACCATCATCTGAATCAGGGAATCCGTACTCAGTTCTTCCTTCTTCTTCGTCGCTACCCACTTTCCGTCCCGCATAACGGTAACTTCATCTGATATCCTCAAGATTTCCTCCATCTTATGAGAAATATAGATGATGCTGACACCACTATCCTTTAATTTATCTATAATCTTAAACAGATGCTCTACCTCATTTTCTGTCAGGGATGAAGTGGGTTCATCCATAACAATCACCTTCGCATCATAAGACACAGCCTTCGCGATCTCAATCATCTGTCTCTGTGCAACCTGCAGGTTTCCTGTCTTCACTGCCGGATTCACACCTATCTCAAACTCATCGAATATCTTCTTTGTTTCCTCAAACATTTTCTGATGGTCTACCAATCCCTTTTTCATAGGGAATCTTCCCAGCCAGACATTCTCCATAACGCTGCGGTCAAGCACCTGGTTTAACTCCTGATGTACCATAGAAATATGGTTTCTAAGGGCCTCCGCAGGGCCGCTGAAATTCACTTTCTCATCATCCAGAATTATTTCTCCCTTATCCACGGCATAGATACCAAAAAGACACTTCATTAAAGTCGATTTGCCCGCTCCATTTTCCCCCATCAGGGAATGAACCGTTGCCGGCCTTACTTTTAAAGTCACGTCATCCAATGCCTTGACGCCGGGAAATTCTTTTGTGATATTTTTCATCTCCAGAATATATTCACTCACACCATCCATCCATTTCCTTTCTTCCGTCTCTTATCCTCCGGAAATCTCCATGCTGCACAGCCGTAAAAATACCCCAAAAGCCGCCTCCCGACAGGTTTACAGGCTTTCGGGGCATAAATGCTTTCGCTTATCTTATTCTGTATAGTTAGCTGCCGCTACATCCACATTATCTGCTGTAATTGCCGCATAAGGAACACGTACTGCCTTAGAGCCATCTGTATCCAGCTCGAAATCCAGGCCGTCCAGCGCATCCTTGCCCTGTGATACGTTATTTGCAATGGCAACAATAACCTTACCCTGTGTAGAAGCATCCTGCAAAACAGAACCGATCACTTCTCCGCTCTCAATCTTCTCCAGCATTTCCGGCAGTGCATCGATTCCGATGATCGGAATATACTGCTCGCTGTCTGTTCCTTCCAAGTTAAATCCTGCTGCCTCAACAGACTGCAGTACACCAAGTGCCATAGCGTCATTTGCACAGACAACTGCCTCAATCTCGTCACCATATTTGGAAACCCAGGCATCCATCTTCTCTTTTGCTTTTGCGGTATCCCACATGCCCGTATCTCTCTCTAACACTTCGATGCCAATGCCCGCATCCGTAATGGTGGACTCTACATAATCAGCTCTGGGCTGGCTCGCCGTATGACCCGGGTCTCCCATGACGTTGATCATCTGCAGTTTGCCGTCCCCGTTCTTATCCATTTCCGGATGAGCATTCCAGTAATCTACAATCATCTGTCCCTGAATCGCTGCACCATAGTCACCACCCGTTGATGTCACCTGATATAAATTGTCATAAGAAGCTACCACATCTTTATCCGTAATCTCCTTGTTGAAGAAGATAATCGGTACATCGCCCGCATCCTGGCATTTCTGAATAATAGCGGGTGCCGCAGTAATATCCACGACAGATACACAGATGGCAACGGCTCCTTTGGCAAGTGCCGTATCAATCTGATTAAGCTGTGTCGCCTGGTCCATCTGCCCATCATCCACATTCACCTGGAAAACGCCGTCACTGGCGCCTGTGATGGATTTCGCAATATAGGAGTTGAAATTATCTGTGGAAGAATAGATGCCTGCTCCCAAAATCGGCAGTTCTCCGTTATCCGCAGGTGCCTCCTCCGGTTGCGCCGCTTCCGGTTCTGCTGCTTCTTCCTGTCCCTCTGCCTGTTCCGGCGCCGCTTCTGTTGTCTCCTGCGGCTTACTCTCCTGTGCCGGTTCGCTTCCGCATCCCGCTAACAAAGAAGCAGTCATGGCCACAGATAACATTACGCTGATTAGTTTTTTTCTCATGTTTAATATCCTCCCTGTTTATTTTGTATAATTAATATAGCATTAAGTATTTTTTCTTCATACTTTCTATCTTTAGATTATGGGGGATAATTTTTAGAAATATGCGTTTTGTATATTTTTTTGTCCGTATCAATGAGTAATTTGGCGATTTTTACAAATTTCGTTTATTCTTACTAAAGTCTTTGCACAGAATCAAACCCCTTTATACGCAAAAACAGACATGTCTCCATGCCTGTCTGTTGTACTTTGTTTTTCTTTTATATTAAGATTTAATCTTTATATAACAGCCGGTAAATCTCCTTTTCATCCACCGGCTCGCCATTGCGGACATAAATATTGCTGCCCTCCATCAGATTCATGTCCGACAGATTGGTTATCAGCACAATAATCGCTATCCCTCTCTCCTGCAGCTTCGCGAACATCTCCAGCGTTACCTCCCTGATATGCAGATCTACCTCCCGGAACGGATTCTCACAGATCAGTACCTTCGGCATCGCCAGATAATATTTCCCTAATTCAATTTTTTGTAAAATATCCGGGGGAAGGTTCCGCAGTTTCCGATTCGCCATCCCCTCCCCAAGTGTGCGGTCAATGTATTGATGTACGCTTCTTTTATATTTAGGTAAAAGCCAAAGGAATCTCACCTTTTCCGACAATTCCAGCATAAAGTTATCTACCACCGTCATATCCCGGATTAACATGCTTTTATAAGACATTTCCGCGCTGTAGCACAGGCCGCGCCTGCGCCATTCCCGAATGTTCCTGCACCGTACCGGCCGCTCTCCCACGAAAACTTCACCGGATGTGATTCGGTTTCCGTCCATAAAGATTTCCCTGAAATCCTCCACATTTCTCTCATTGGCAAAAAAGACCTTGACCATCTCTCCCCTGCCCACTGCAAAGGATAGATTTCTTAATCCCGGCGTACATACCTTCTCCATCCGCAATACCGTATCGTCCGCATCCGCTGCTTCTTCCATCCCGCGCCTGCGCTCCATTGGTCTTTCAGTCCCATTCTGCCTGCCTGACAAAAAGGCGTACAGGGTCTGTCTGTCAACAAAGGCCGGTTCAAAGCATCCCAAATCTTTTCCGTTCTTGATGATCAGAAGCTGATTGGTCCAGCTAAACACAATATCATCAAAGGCCTCCATCAGAATAAAGCTTTGCCCCTTCTGTTTTAGTTTCAACAAAAGCCGGTATATCTGCATCAATTCATTTTCCTGAATAAATCCCGACAAGTCAGCCAATACGATAACACTCTTATGTTCCACATAGGCTTTGACCAGTTCCACCGCCACCCGCTCTTTCACCGACAAGGACTGCACAGGCTTATCGGGCGCTACTCCTACATCAAAGTATTCCAGATATCTTTTCGTCATATCATAGTACTTCCGCTTGCGCACAATATAAGACCTGTCCGCAAAAATACAGATATTCTCCATCACCGACAAGGAGGTGAGAAGCTTGCTCTTCTTCTCGATCACCGCAAATTCCCTGCTTAAGGTCTGCGGCACATTGCCGTTTTTGACAGGATTATGCCGCAGCCTGATCTGCCCCCTGGACAGCTCGCACCTTCCCTTGAAGAAATACAAGAGCATGTCCCTCTCATCTATGCTGTCGCAGATAATCCCATAAATGTCTTTCTCATACAGGTGCATGGTAAGCCCCCGGATGATTTCCTTATCGTTCTCCTTAAATGCCGCTTTCTCCAGTGCAAATAACTCTCTCTTCATTCCCTAAACCTTATCTTTTTTATACAAAACCGGGAGCACTAACGTCACCTTTGTGCCAATCCCTATGATGCTGTCCACATGCAGGCCGTATTTCTCCCCAAACAGAAGCTTAATGCGCCGGCACACATTTTTCAGTGCGATGCCGCCCCTTTCCCCTTTTCCGTCTTCCACAATATAGCCAACGGAAACCCGTTCCAGACGTTCATTGAGTTTGGCAAGTTTCCTTTCCTCAATCCCAATCCCATTATCACTGATGCTGATATGCAAATCTTCATCCACGATTTCCAACATCAGGCTGATTCGTCCCTTTTCCCGCTTCCGCTCCAGCCCATGGAAAATCGCGTTCTCAATCACAGGCTGCAAAGAAAGCTTGGGGCACTGCATCTGCAGAATATTTTCTTCCTCGTCACAGATTCTCACATCAATGGACAATTTCTCTCCAAACCGGTACTGCTGTATCTTAAAATAGTTCTCCACATTATCCAGTTCTTCCCCGATTGTGACCAGATTATTAGTCTCCGTAATGGTATAACGAAAAAACACGGACAAAGCCTCCGTGATGTCTGCGATATTATCCATGCCGGCGCTCAGCGCATCTCCTCGGATGGCCTCCAGCGTATTATAGAGAAAATGCGGATTGATCTGGTTCTGCAGTGCCAGAAACTCTGCCTGCTTGGTGGACAGCTGTATAATATTCTGCCGCTCCAACAGCCCATCCAACCGTTCCACCGCCGGAGCAAGCTTCTTAAAAAGCATACCGATATGGTCCACAAATTCCTGATAGATCTTCCCTTCCGAAAACCTGTCGCACAAATCCCTATAATATCTTTCTTCCTTAAGAAGCCGGCACAGAGCCCAGATCTCCACCGCCGCAAAGAGAACCACGCCTGCCGCCGTAAGCACTTTTACCGCCGTTTCTGTCTTCCATCCTCTGTAAAACAAGATAATGCTCCCGGCAATTGCCATCGTTGCAAAAAATAGCTGCAGAAAACAAAATAGTTTTACCTTCGTAAAATAATGTTTCTTTTTCATCAACTGTATAATCTCCTGTACTCTGATGGCGTAAGATTCGTCATCTTTTTAAAAATACGGGAAAAATATTTCAAATCTGTATATCCCACCTTCGCCGCAATCTCCGCCACATCCTGATTCGTCTGCACTAAAAGATTCCTGGCATTCAAAATCCTGATCTCTATCACATATTCCATAAAGTTCTGTCCCGTGGCTTTCTTAAACATACTGGAAAAATACGCCGGGTTAAACCCAATATGATTGCTCACGCTCTCCAGACTGATGGCTTTGTTATAGTTCTCGTTGATATACTGCTTCGCCAGCCGAATCGGCCTGGCTTCCTGATTCTTCTGTGTCTCCTCATACCGTTCCATGATCTTGCGGCAATTATCGATCAGCCAATCAAAAACCTCTTCAAACCCATACAACTGCTGATACCCCCGCATCAATTCCCAGGGCGCTGCCTTTACCTCCGAATCGTACCAGCTGTTCATCCCCATGATGAAAATGGTAACAAGTTCACGATATACGCCATAGACCAGTTCCCCATTCTGTAAATGGGCAGACAAATCCCTTTTCATCTCTCTAAGAATCCTCAGAAAAGACTCTGTGTCTACCAGCTCGATGCTTTTTAATAAATCCCGCTTGGCCGAGGCGGACACAATCGCCGGCACTTCGCTTTCTACCCCTGCCCGCTCTTCTTCCTCTAACAGGAATTCTTCTTTCCTGCCGAACCGGTTACGGATAGCCGCCTTGGCCGAACCGATACTGTCCTGATACTGTTCCAATCCCTCCACAGTCCTGCCAACACCGATGGCCACCTTATATCTGGGAAAAAGCGCCTTGATATTGGATATGTCCACTTTCAGCCTATAGAGTTGACGAATAAAATCTTCCCGCTTGTCTTCCACCGAATTGAACAGACATACCACTTCCTCGTCATGAATGATACTCATCCACTCCGAGCAATACTTTTCCATCCGCTCTTTTATCATCTTCTGAATCTTCGGGAGCAGAAAGCCGTAATCTTCTTCGTTCTCCACCACGGTATTCAGAAACAGATGCACTACCACATGGGTAAAATATTCCCCCGGAAACCGGCACTCAAATTCCTGATAGATTTCTTCTCTGTCCAGCTTTAATATGGCCTGCCTGTGATTGTCCACCAGCTCCGACAAGAAGCTGTTCTTAATCTTTTGCTGGGTCCTCTGCAGGCGGTTTTGCAAATCTTCCTTTTCCTCCAGCGCATTGGCCGTTTCGCTGTATTTGCCCAATATCTTGTGTAAGACCGCTTCCAGTTCCTTCTTTTTGATGGGTTTTAACAGATAATCCTCCACACCAAGCTTCACTGCCTGCTGGGCATACTCGAACTGGCTGTATCCGCTGATGATCACAAAAAACACCTTTCTGTCGGATTCCACGTTCCCCAATACCTTCTCCACAAGCTCGATGCCATCCATGCCCGGCATCCTGATATCGGTGATTACGATATCGGGATGCTTCTCCAAAATCAACTCGTAGGCCTCAACCCCGTCGTTCACCGTCCCTATGACTTCCATCCCCAGTTTGTCCCAGTCAATCAGACACTGAATCAGCTCGCTTACCTTTATCTCATCATCTGCGATTAATACTTTTAGCATAATTCTCCTTCCCCATCAACATATAGCCTCCGCATCCCCTTTATCTTGTTATACCCTCTCCTATTCTCTGTTATGCCGTTTACTATATACCAGTTTCTTTTCCTTCGTGTCATCTTTTCATTCTTTCAATATACTATTATACGATATCAATTTCAAGATTAAGCTCAAATCGCTGTATTACATTGACAGCAAGACAGTTAGAGAAAACGCTTATAGACATAACACGACACAAAAATTCCACAGCCCTTATGCTGCAAAGGCTGTGGAACTTCTGACCATCCTATACTGTTAAAATCCTAATCCCGCTTTTTAAATCATATACCCTGCTCTCGCCGTCATCCCTATAATACTCATAGGGCTGCACCTTCTCTCCAAAGCAGTATAATGTTAAATCCTCAAAATCCACCTCTTCCACATTCTCTCCGCCCTTACTCAAAGGCAGGATACGGTTTTCTTTCAGAAAGACGCAGACATCTCCCAGCGGCATTTCCACATAAGCAAATCCCTTCGGATATACTCCCTCCTCTTGTATCTCGCCCCCATGGAACCTGATTAACTTCATAGGCTCCGGGAAGTACACGGTCCTTCCTTCGGCGTTCTGCTCATATACGGGCGCTATCATAATGCTGGTCCCCAGCATAAGCTGGTCTTCCACACGCCTTGCCAGTTTATCCTTCCCATAAACAAATCCTAAGGGCCGAAACATCATCTCGTCTCTAAGCGCCGCTTTCATATATTCGCTGTAGAGATAGGGAAGCAGCTTATAGCGCACGCCGATCACATCCCGCATCAGGTGCATACTCCGGAAACGATACGCCTCCTGCATCCTGGTTCCTCTGATAGAATGGTTGCGCATAAGCGGCGTAAACACCCCAAAGGAAAGCCAGCGGATTAATAAATCCTCCGTCGTGTTGTCCCCGAATCCTCCCAAATCGGCTCCTGTATAAAGGAAACCGCACATATTTAAGGAGGGCATCATGCGGATATTCATAAGCAGATGTGACCACCAGGAACTATTATCCCCCTGCCATACGCCGCCATACCGGTGCATCCCGATACAGGACGCCCTGGAAAACAGCAGAATTCTTTTCTTTGGCGACAATTCTTCAAAAGCCTCCGAAGCTCTTCTGGTCATGTAATAGCCAAAGAGATTATGTACCTCTTTGTGGCAGTACCTTTTCCCCTTATAATTGTGATAAAAAGCCCCATAGTCTTTTGGGCTGCTGGAAATATCCGCCACCATATTTTGAAAGGCAAAGAAGGTATCAACGTCCAGATTTTGCGTGCGATACTCATCTATCTTTTCGAAAACCTCCCGCAGACCCTTCTCCGAATAGAAGATAGCCGGTTCGTTCATATCATTCCAGAACCCGTCAATCCCCTTGTCCAGCAAAATCTTGTATTTATGTGCAAACCAACTGCCCGCCTCCTCGTTCAACATATCCGGTAAGCAGCTCTTACCCGGCCATACACCGATCACAAAATCCTCTCCGTCGGCATCTTTGCAAAAGTACCCTCCTGCCTTGCCCTCCTCATACACATCGTACCCGTCTTCTTTCTTCACACCGCCGTCGATGATCGGCACAAGATGGATGCCCTGTTCTTTCATCTGGCCTATCAGTCTGTCAAAGTCAGGAAAGGTATCCTCATTGATCGTAAAATCCTTATACCGCTCCATATAATCGATATCCAGATAAATGCTGTCTATGGGAAGATGCTTATCACGATACCCTGCCGCTACCTGCCTGACCCCTTCCGCGGAATCATATCCCCACCTGCTCTGTCCATAACCAAAGGCCCACAACGGCGGAATAAAGCTTCTGCCAATGAGTTTCCTGAATGTGGAAACCACGCCGTCCAGGCTCTCCTCCTCTATCAAATAGAATTCAAAATCCGGGGTGGCAGGCGCAATACGCATCTGCTCATAATCGGTATACCCTATATCAAAAGTAACTTTTGCAGGTGTATCCACGAAAATGCCACACTTTTTCTCCCCGTCCAGAATCAGGAAATTATGAGCCCCATACAAGGATGTCTTACACTCTGTGTGCTGCGGGTCATCCGTACAATTGCTCTCATAAATCCATCCTCTTTTATTGATGCCTCTCACATTCTGTCCGAGGCCATACACAATCTCATCCTCTTTCAGCCCGCAGCAAAATACATTGTCACGTAAAAGCAGCCTTCCTTCCTGCCATACTGCCGCCTCCGGCTTACAGAGTACCGCGTCTGTCTCAATAGGACTTCCAAAAACATATCGTCTTATCATAATTACATTTATCCTTTCACTCCACCGGACATAAGACCAGATTTAAAATATCTTTGCGCACAGGCATAAATAATAATGATCGGAACCATGGAAATCAAACTACCTGCCATAAGCAGATTATACTCTGTACCATACTGCCCATTCAAGCTGTTTAGCGCCAAAGTCAGCGTCATTTTGTTCTTATCGGACAGCATTAAGAGCGGCCAGAGATAATCATTCCAGCTCTCCATAAATGTAGTCACTGTCAACGTAGCGATCGCCGACCTCGTTAACGGCATAATCACCCTGCCATAAATCCTGAAAATGCCCGCCCCGTCAATCCGTGCCGCCTCCATGAAATCATTGGGGATGGACCGCATCTGCTGCACCAGCATAAACACGGCAAAGGCCCGGAACAAAGAGGGCAGTATCACGCTCGGATAGGTATTGATCAGCCCCAATTTATTCATGATCACAAAAAGCGGAATCAAGGTTACCTGCGTGGGAATCATCATGGATGCCAGATAAAGCTTGAATATACTCTCCGCCCATGGGAATTTAATCTTCGTAATGGCAAATGCCGCCATGGATGCGGATAAAATCGTTACCACCGTATAACTTCCAGTAATCAAAAAGCTGTTGCCGATTGCCCGAAGCAGCGGGAATCTGGAGAACACTGTCCGGTAAGCATCAAGTGAGGGCTCCTTGGGAATCCACTGCACCGGAATCTGCATCAGCGCTCCTTTACTTTTGAAGGAAGTAGACAGCATCCACAAAAATGGAATCATCACAATCACACCGATGAAAACTGCCGTCAAATACGAACCCATCTCCTGCCAGATCTTTTTCTTTTCATTATGATTCATAATACACCCACCTCTTCTGCAGTTTCATCTGTACCAATGTCAGCGCAAATATGATAACAAAAAGTATCCACGAATACGCTGCCGCATATCCCATCTTAAAGTACTTAAATCCATACGTATAAATCCGTTCCACCATCACCTGTGTAGCGCCGTTCGGCCCGCCTTCCGTCATAATCTGTACCTGCGGGAACAGTTGGAATGCATTGATCAACGCCATAATAATACAGAAGAACAGGGAGGGCGTCAGCAGAGGCAGTGTGATGGAGAAAAACTGCCTTACCTTACCCGCACCGTCTACCCTTGAGGCTTCATAATATCCTATATCGATTGCTTTCAGCCCGGAAAGGAGAAACAACCCATAAAACCCCATATCTTTCCAGACAGAAGCAAGCACGATGGCGGGCATCGCCCAAACCTTATCTGTGAGCCAGTTTGGGCCTGTGATGCCGATATATCCCAGCAATTGATTGATGACGCCGTACTGGGGGCTTAAAACCCATTTCCAGATCAGGCTGGCCGCCACCCAGGAAGTCAAGACCGGAATATAGTACAGTATCCGGAAAATGCCGATGCCCTTCATGTTTCTATTCAAAATAGACGCAATGAAAAGCGACATCACCAACACAAGCGGAATATACAGAATAATATAGTACACCGTGTGCCACAGCACATTCCAGAATTCTGAGCTTTTCAGTATTGCAATGTAATTGCTAAACCCTACCATACATTCTTTCAGCGTCTGTGCATTCAGCTTATCCAGTCCGTTCCAGTCAGTCAAACTGATCAAAATAGATATCACGATTGGCAGAAAACTGAATATGACCATGCCAAGCACACTGGGCAGCATAAAGGGGACTGCCTGTATTGTCAATTTTCTTTTCTTTATATTTTTCACTCTTACCCCCATTTCCACGTTAACGAACAGCTCCTAAAACCTCTTGACGTTCCGTCCCATGGCAGGTCGTCTTTAGAAGTTCTTCTCACACGCACCTTACAGCTTAATCTGTGCACTGCACTCCTCCTGCGCCTGGTTCAATGCTTCCTCCACTGTTAATTCCCCGCTGGCCGCCCGGGATAATTTGTCTGTAATAATGTCAGCCATCAGAGAATAGTCTTCAATGATTGGAGCTACCGCAAGATGATCAAGGGAATCAAACACTGCCTGTCTGTTTTCCGGCGGTGTGATTTCCAAATATCCCACAAGAACAGTTTCATCACTGATCGCCGGCAGATCCCAGCCTGCCTCTATACGCATCTTAGCCGCCGCATCGCTGGAAGCCAGCCAGTTAATCCAGGCAGCAGCCGCCTCTTTCTTGGCGCTGTCCGCATTCACTACAAGGGCATTGCTGAAAAAGTGTGTGGCTTTCTGTGTACCGCCCGGCTCTACACAGATATCCCAGTTAAATTCGCACGCGTCTGTAAAAGCGCCGAACGCCCAGATGCCGGTAGGAATCATTCCCAGCCTGCCGCTCTCGAACAAATCCCAGTCTCCCATACCGCCCATCTGAGACTCTGTGGGCTGTACATTGGTGTCCACAATCTTACTAATCATCATTTGTGCCGCCTGCACATTCTCCGGGGAATTGATGGTAAATTCTGTCTTATCCGCATTGAGCACACCGCCGCCGTACTGCGCCGCCACCTTAAAGAATTCATTGAAAGTGATGGGCTGATAAATGCCGTAAATATCATCTCCCAGGGCGCTGATCTTCTCACAGGCTTCCATGGCCTCATCCCATGTCCAAGTATCGTCCGGATAAGAAACCCCTGCCTGGTCAAACAAATCCTTATTGTAAATCAGTACCACATTGGAAAAGTTCCCCGGCACACCATACTGCTTACCGTCTACCTGGAATGCAGACAATGCGGTGGCATTGTATCCGCTCACATCAATGCCCGTCAGCTCCGCCAGAACACCCTTATTGGCATATGCCGCAAAATTTTCTATATTCAGCTCATAACAGTCGGGCGCCGTTCCGCCTGCCACTCTGGTCTGCATCTGTGTAAAATAATCATCATATCCGATGGTCTCGATATTTACCGTAATATTAGGATACTCTTCCTGAAATGCCGCATACATCTTATCCAATGTCTCCTCATTTCCTCCGGATGCATTGAAATTGGCGTAGGTAATCTCCACCGTCTCCTCAGAGGTCTCTGTAGCAGAGATATCGATACTTTCCTTAGATGCCTCTTCTTTTGGCTGTACTTCTTCCTGGGTCTGCTGGGCCGGCGCCTTTTCCTCCTGACCGCCGCAGCCTGTGAGCATGGATGTGAGCACAGCTCCTGTCAATAGCACTGATACCATTTTCTTCTTCATAACTTCTCATCCTTTCTTTTCATAGTGTGTTGTATTTGTTGAAACGGTTAACCTGCCAAATTAAATAATAGTAATCCACTCTATCTGCTTTCCTGCTCCTCCTTCCAGCCTCTTGGCCCTCACTTCTTTCTTACGAGAATCCCATACTATCTGATACTCCTGCTGCTCGTAATAAACCATGTCCTTTCCTTGTTCTCCATACAGATATATCCTGATCTTTTCGCCGCACTCCCGCAAAAAGGCTCTGCCTTCCCTCACATAGACAGGAAACTTTTCCTCCTCATGGGACTGCTGCTGGTTTCTACCTATATATTTTCGGCCGCTGAAAAATCCATACCAGTTTCCTTCCGGAAAATATACCATTCTCGTTTTCTGCCCCGGCTCCAAAAGCGGTGCTGCTAAAAGCTTTGACCCAAGCATGTACTCATCCTCCACATGCAGGCAGTTTTCATCGCCCTGGAAGCTATAGATCAATGGCCGCATCATAGGCTTATTATCCTCCACGACCTCCCGCGCCGTCTCATATAGATAGGGCAATAACTCCATCCTCAGTTCATGCCAGTATCTGAGTTCATCAAGCAGTTCCGGTTTCCCGTACACATTTGCAATATTCCAGGGGCTTCTCTCATTATTTCCCGAAATCCCCGGCATCAGTTCTTTGAACTGCCCGCCCTCAGGCTCTGAATGCCACTGCATAATCGGACTAAAACAAGCCATCTGGGTGGCGCGCATATACAAATCCGGGTCAGGCAGCGCACCCGCAAAACCGCCGATATCAAACCCCCAGAATGCTATACCTGACATAGCCGCCGATAATCCGGCCGCTAAGATACTTCGAAACTCCTCGTTGGTGGATTGATGGTCTCCCGCCCAATGTATGGGAGTCCGGTGCGCTCCCGTATATCCGGCACGACTGAATAAAACATTGTCCTTGTTGATAAATTCTGTATAAGCCTCCAGATAGTCCTGGCAGTACTGATTCTTTCCCTCTCGACCCGTTGTACCGTCCCCAAAAAGAATATCATCCTGATAGATAAATTCCCCGCCGTCCGTCTTAAAACCATCCACACCCATATCCAACAAGTACTGCCTTTTCTGGAACCAAAACCTGCGCGTCTCTTCCTTCATAAAATCCGGAATCAGCGAACCCGCAAACCAATTTCCCGCCGGAATCTCATAGGGTGTGCCATCCTGCTTCATCACACACAGTCCGTTTTGCACCGCATACGCTCTGTCAAGCGCAAGCTGTGAAGAAGGTTCTTCTTCCTCCCCCTGTTTTTTCCAGACCGGAATCTGCCAGAGTACTAACCTGATTTCTTCTTCGTGCAATTTCGAAATCATTCCCTTAGGGTCACGCCAATATTTACTTTTCGTAAAGTCATAGTCCTCGTACTGTGCTTTGCCCGGCTTCGCCTCATACCGGGCACCGTTCCAAATATAGAAAGTGGACTCATCACTCCATGCCTCAAGTACCAAGACGCTGGCCGGAAAATGATACTTCTTCAAACAGGCAAGCTGCTCTTCCACATCCTCCTCACAATTCCACCGGTTTGCCGAAATCCATATGCCGAAAGCATACGCCGGCGGCAGCTTGGGCCTGCCGGACAGATCAATATAATCACTTAATATTTCCTGCATACTTCCCAAAAATACATAGACCGCCGCACTTTCGGGAATCTCACAGCATATCTTTTCCTGAAAAGAAAATACCGTCCTCTCCTTGGTCTCCACATAGATTCCAAAGCCTGCATCCGTCATGAAAAAAGGAGTAACACAATAACTGAAACTGCCCTGATTGCAAAACTTCTCCACTACTTGATTGATGACTGTCCGCCCTTTCTGGTTCAAGAAATCAAATTTCTCCCCCATCCCATAGACGCCCTCATAGTGCGCCGTTATTTCCAGAATCCTTCCCTTACGTTCTAATAAAATCGGTCTCCCGTCCTTTAAGGAACGTTCGTCCCTATCTTCTTTATCTCTTATGATCTTTGCGATCATCTGTCTATCCCTGCCTTTCTTTGTCAACCGCTGCCTATAGCAGCTTCCTGCTTCACACTGCCCCGCTCTACTAACTCCACTTGCAGGACTTTATCCATTCTCTCCATCTTAGGATTCTCAATGTTTTCAATCAATAAATCCACGGCAAGCTCTCCCTTCATGGAAATCGGCTGTCTGACCGTAGTCAATCCCGGTGTCGTATACTCTGTCTCCTCTAGGCCGTCAAACCCAATGACTGAAATGTCCTCCGGTACGGAAACTCCCCGCCGGTAGAAACCGCTTAACAAGCCGATTGCGAGAATGTCCGCTGTGGCAGCCACTGCCGTTATACCTAATTCGGACTGCGCAATCCTCTCTGCAATCCTGACGCCGCTCTCATAAGACACCACGTCCTCAAACACCAACCCTTCCTCATAGCCGATGCCGTTCTTCTCAAGCGCCCTCCTGTATCCCAGAAACCGCTTCTGCATAACGCCATCCTCCTTGATACTGCCGGACGCAAAGGCAATCCGTCTGTGTCCTTTACGGATGAGGTAATCCGTTTCCACAAAACAACCATACTCATCGTCGATGCGGATGGCATGAAACCAGTCATTCTTGCAATAGCTGTCCACCAGAACAACCGGCACCTCTAACTCCTTAAGCTGTGCCCAAAATCTACTCTCATAAGTTCCTACGATGATGACACCTGCCAGATTTCTCTCACGTATCAGATTCAGATAATCCTGCGTCATATCTGTGGCAGAAATCAGCACATGATATCCCCGCCGCCTTGTGGCAAACTCTATGCTCCCCAAAAGCTGACTGTAGAATGTGTTATGGAACATCAGCTTACTGCCCGGCTCCGTCTGCGGAATCACAATGCCGATCAGCCGCGTATCCTTTCCGGACAGGCCCCTTGCGTTCATATCCGGAACAAAGCCTGTGTCCTCAATCACTTTAAGGACACGCTGTCTGGTCTCCTCAGAAATTTTCTTCTTACCGCTCAGTACGTAAGATACCGTAGCGTTGGATACCCCTGCAAGGGCGGCCACATCTCTGATTGTATATCTTTCTTTCATAACCGTTTCAACTCTTACTTTCGCATATCATACTAATCCATGAAAACCTTTAATTTTCAATTGGTTAACCGTTTCAATTAAATTATAACTCCTGGGAGATTATTGTCAATAGTGCAAATTACATTTTGTTAAACTGCGATAATTTCCAGGGTTGATTTTTGTAAATTATTACTGATTACGACAAAACCCCGGTGAGTCATCCTCATCGGGGTTTTCAAGCTGGGCTACAAGGATTCGAACCTTGAAATGACGGAGTCAGAGTCCGTTGCCTTACCGTTTGGCGATAGCCCATCAACAATTAACGATTATAAAGGAAAAAGGCTCGTTTGACAAGCCCTTTTCCTAAATTTTTTAAAAAAATTTGTAACTTTTTTCGACAAATTCCTGGATGTACTAAATTTCAAACATTAGTTCACCATAAGTAGGAATCGGCCAATACTCTTTATCTACGATCATCTCCAACTCATCTGCCGGTTTACGCAACTCTTCCATGATGACTTTGACCGTATCTTTGTAGAAGAATGCCTGTGCCTTCACATCTTCCATGGCGGAGGCTTCTTTTTCCGCTTTCTCCAGCTTCCTTAAGGCCGTCTGCATCGCTGACAGTTTCTCGCCCACCGTTATCAAAAGCTCATCCTGCGTGGACGCGTCCGCCCCTGCCATCTTCACGGCATTTACCGTATCTGCCAAAGACTTCGTATATCTGATCACGGCCGGAACAATCTGCTTACCCGCCATATCAATCATGGTAAGAGCCTCAATGTTGATGCTCTTCGCATAGGTCTCATAAATAATCTCCTCGCGGGACTCAAGCTCTACCTTTGTAAAAATACCAAATTTCTCAAACAGCTTCACAGCCTTATCTGTGGTGATGGTCTCTGCCGCCTCAATCATGGACTTAATATCCGGCAGTCCCCTTCTGTGTGCCTCTTCCACCCACTCTTCGGAGTAGCCGTTGCCATTGAAGATGATTCTCTGGTGTTTGGTCATGTATTCCTTAATCAGATCATGAATCGCCAGCTCCTTATCCTCAGCCTTTTCCAGAATATCAGCCGCCTCACAGAAAGCCTCCGCCACAATCGCGTTGAGTGTGGTATTGGGGCTTGCGATGGAATCTGCGGAGCCTACCATACGGAACTCGAATTTATTGCCCGTGAATGCAAAGGGTGATGTCCTGTTACGGTCCGTAGCGTCTTTCTGGAAATCGGGAAGGGTCTTAACGCCTGTCAGGAGAAGTCCGCCCTCTTTCACCGAAGTAGCCTCACCAGTCTCAATCAGCTGTCTCACCACATCTTCCAACTGTTCCCCTAAGAAAATGGAAATAATAGCCGGAGGTGCCTCGTTAGCCCCAAGTCTATGGTCATTTCCCACATCGGCCGCAGACTGCCTTAACAAATCGGCATGGATATCCACCGCCTTCATAATACATGCCAGCACCAGCAAGAACTGTACATTCTCATTGGGCGTATCACCGGGATCCAACAAGTTTACACCGTTATCTGTGGTGATAGACCAGTTATTGTGTTTACCGGAACCATTTACACCCGCGTAGGGTTTCTCATGAAGCAGACATCTCATGTTGTGATGTACAGCAACTCTTTTCATTGTCTCCATCACGATCTGGTTGTGGTCCACCGCAATATTAGCCGTCTCATAGATGGGTGCCAGCTCATGCTGCGCCGGTGCCACCTCATTATGCTGTGTCTTGGCTGTCACGCCCAGCTTCCAGAGCTCTTCATTTAAATCTTTCATAAAAGCGCCGACGCGTTCTCTGATGACGCCAAAGTAGTGATCTTCCATCTCCTGCCCCTTAGGCGCCGGTGCGCCGAACAGGGTACGTCCCGCAAACATCAGGTCGGTTCTCTTCATATATAAATCTTTATCTACCAGGAAATATTCCTGCTCGGGACCCACAGATGCAACCACTTTAGTGGCTCCTGTATTGCCGAACAGTCTTACAATACGAAGCGCCTGATCACTGAGGGCCTCCATGGAGCGAAGCAGCGGTGTCTTCTTATCTAATGCCTCTCCCGTATAGGAGCAGAAAGCCGTAGGAATACAGAGAATCTTGCCGCAGCCTGAATCCTTAATAAATGCGGGAGAAGTGATGTCCCATGCAGTATAACCTCTCGCCTCAAAAGTCGCCCGCAGTCCCCCTGACGGGAAAGAAGAAGCATCCGGCTCACCCTTAATCAACTCCTTACCGGAAAAATCCGTCATCATCTTACCGGACTCATCAGGATGTGCCACAAAGGCATCATGTTTCTCCGCTGTAATACCTGTCAAAGGCTGGAACCAATGCGTATAGTGTGTAGCCCCCTTCTCCACTGCCCAGTCTTTCATGGCTTTCGCTACCACATTCGCGGTGGCCATGGTCAGTTCACCGCCGTGGTTCATCACATTCACCACTTCTTTGTACACATTTTTGGGCAAACGCTCTTTCATCTTCCCCAGAGTAAATACATCCTGACCGAAAATCTCTTCCACATTAAATGTTCCGCTCATTTTTTCTCCTCCTCATAAAAAAATGTTCCAAAAATAAACCTTTTTGGAACATCATTGTTCTGGATACCTGTATACAACTTTCTTTATAAAGATACTCTATATCTTTTTCATTTGCAATACCCAATTTATATTTTCGTCTATTTTATACAAAAAAAGAACTCCAAACCGCATCTGTTGTCTAAATTACACAATCAGCGTCCCATCGTATTCTCCGGCTCATAGGTCCCAAACCACACACTGTCCACAATCTTTCTCGTCTGGTTATTATACACAATGATATTCAATCCGCTCTGGTTCTTGGAATATTCCTCCCCGTCAATAATCACCGAAGCCAGCCCATTGCCCCATTCATCCTTCATGCTGCGTGCATACAGCGGCATATAACCATCCTGAATCGCTCCCTGATACGCAATCGGCTCAAACGATACTTCTTCCAACAGTACTTTGCCATCCGAGACAACCGCAAGATAATTACACCCTTCCTGCCCGGCCAAATCCGCAGATAAACCGAGCTGTCTCAACAGATCAATCGTGGACTCTCTTAAGGAAGTGGTAAATTCATCCTTAGATGCGAGAATCACTGCATATTGTTCATGATTTAGAGCTGCCAGATAGGCATCGATATCCCCTGTATGATCTAAACTGCACTGGTCCATGATAAAAGCGTAATCCTCTTTACTATTCTCCCACTGCGGCTGTAAATTACTCTCTATGCCGAATTGGTCACGCAGCACCGCGCCCATATAGTTGGTTACTTTCATCGCTCCCCATATATTGGGATGGCCGTCATCGCAGTTATCCACCGCCATCTGATAATCCATCTGCCGATAAACATTCTGCTCGTTAAAGCTGATAAAAGTAAGTCCCTTTTCATCCGCATATGCCTGTACCGCATTACACTTCGTAAGGTCCGCCGCCATGGCCGGTGTAATCGTAAGGATTAAATGGATATCATTCTGGGCACACAAATCGTTAATCTTGTCCAGATATTCTAACATCAGGGGCGCCATCTGCGCACATTCATCCGTCTCATCAGTGTCATGAGGCACAAAACCTTCCCCCGGCTCTCCCAAATAGAAATATAGAGGTGCAAAACCTTTCAATCCGGCTTTGCCCGCCATCTCTTTGTATCTATAATCATTCCTGTCCAGATTTTCCCATCTGGTGTGATAGCGTACATTGGGGAAATAATAACTCCACACATCCTGCTTGGCATCTACTTCGCAGACAGTTTTGACTGCCTCCGCCTTGACAGGGGACCATTTCATAAAGTCAAAGGCTTTTCTGGTATAGCTCTCCTCCGTGTTCAGCGGTTCATCCACCATATAGGGAAAACAGAAATAGCATTCCAGAACCACCGCCTTGGGAGACTGGTAGCGAAGGGCTTCTTTCAGCCAATAATAGGAAGTCACCATGCCCTGCTGTTCACAGCCAAGGTTATAACTGGTGATTCCATATTGATTATATAATTCCTGAGGCAGAAAAGATGTAACCCCATGACTGCTTCCTAAGAAAAGCACATCCGCCGTGTTTTTCTCCAATTCATAAAAACCGGCATAGGTGGTAGTCGTAGGCCAATCTATGTCCGTAAAAAACTTGGGTGTAATCCATCTGACATAAACCCAAAAACAGACCGCAAATACTGCCAAAAACCCAGCCGCTCGTAAGGCAAATCCCACATTCTTCTTCATCCCTTAAAAACCCCCGTATATAAATGCCTGTGAATCATACCCCATGCCATAAGCTCCATAGGTCATGATACCGAAGATGACCACCAGATACAGAGCCCATCTGATATAGAGAGGCTGTCTGAAAATCGCTTCCGAAAAGGCAAACCCCTTCTCCTGTTTCAGACTCACTATAAAAAGGAGCAGGATAGACGATAAAAGTACCACCCATTCCTTCCAGTCAAGCCCCAGCGAAAGTAACGCATCATTGGTAAAAATCCATACATTATGTACACAGAACATACTGCCTATCATTTGTAATCCTGTCCGCAGATTCTCCGCGCGGAAAATAATCCATGCAGTCATCACACACAAAAACATCCAGATTCTTTGTATCCATATCCTGGCTTCCACAGCTTCCTCAAGCTTTAGAACCTTTGCCGCCTTCCTCTGTATCCCCTGGGTAAGCTGTCCTGCAATCTGATATACCGCGTGCAACAGCCCCCAGACCACAAACCGCTGACCAGCGCCATGCCAGATACCGCTGACCGCAAATGTCAAGATAAGATTGATAAAGGTTCTGCCCCGCCCCTTTCGACTGCCGCCTAAGGGAATATAGACATAGTCTTTCAACCATTCACTCAAGGACATATGCCACCTGTGCCAGAAATCTTTCACAGAAACTGCCAGATAGGGGTGGTGAAAATTATCCGCCAATTCTATGCCGAACAGATTGGCCACCCCCTTGGAGATGGAAATACACGCCGCAAAATCCGCGTATAATTGTATGCTGTATAGAACACCTGCAACGAATACATAACAGCCCACATATTGATAGGGAAGTCCAAAGATTTCATCCACCACCACGGCCGCCCTGTCCGCAATCATGAGCTTTAAGAAAAATCCCCATAAAATCCTGTAAAAACCGCCCACCACCGTTTTCTCGCAAAAAGGATGTCCCCCATACAGCTGTCCGCTCAGCCTGTCATAACGGGGAATAGGTCCTTGCACAATCTGCGGAAAAAACATCACATAGAGAGCAAACCTGGCGGGATTTCTCTGGGCCTCAATTCTTCCCATATAGATATCTGCCAGATAGGAGATGATCTGCAGCGTATAGAAAGAAATGCCCACAGGGACAATCCATGAGACCGCAGATTTGTGGAGTAGAACTTCCAGAACATAGTTACCATTTTTGATGCAGAACCAAGGTAGAATCACCAGGCAGACTGCTGCTACAAGTACGCTCTTTCTTTTCACCCTATGCAGCAAAAGACCAGCCCCATAGGCAGCTGCAATGGTGATGAGAATCACCGCCATTCCCACCGGCGTTCCCATTGCCTGCCAGTAAAAGAAAAGACTGCCTGCCAGCAAGACCAGCCATCTTCTCTGCAGGGGAATGATATAGTATAATAGAGCGGCTATAAGCACAAACACATAGAACCAAAACGACATGTATGTCATAATTTTCTCCCAAATTACGCTTTTTCTTTCGTATCTTCTGCCTTACTGCGCAGGATATCATAAACATCCGGCGTCTGACTCAGTCTCACATCTATCACCTGCTTCGAATGGGGACAGGACTCCACAGCCTGTCCTTGTTCATCATACATGGCAAGTACACGAACCGGAACGTTGGTGCCGTCCGGCTTCATAATCTCAATCTCGTCTCCCACACAGAATTTATTGCGCTGTTCGATACGGGCGCACATATGCGCCGCTGCACCACTGGCAGTTTCAAATCCCTCATCAGGCGCCGGCGTTAAGCTTCCCACAATCCCCAGATAAGTATATTCATTGACATAGGTACTTTCGTTATAAATCTGTGTATTCTCGTCCGGCCTGCCAAAATAAAAACCCGTAGTAAACTGCCTGTAAGTGCATTTGGCAATCTCCGCCCTGTACCAATCCATATTGGACTTGTACTTTTCTTCGGAAATGAGATAATCATCGATAGCCCTGCGGTAAGTACGGGCCACAGCCGCCACATAGAGCGCCGTCTTCATCCTGCCCTCTATTTTAAAACTGTCGATTCCCGCATCCATAAGCTCCGGGATGTGCTCAATCATGCACAAATCTTTGGAGTTAAAAATATAAGTACCCCGCTCATTCTCATAAACCGGCAGATATTCCCCCGGCCTGGTCTCCTCCACCACCGCATATTTCCAGCGGCAGGGATGGGTACAAGCCCCATGGTTGGCATCTCTTCCCGTAAAGTAATTGCTCAGAAGACACCTGCCCGAATAAGAAATACACATGGCACCATGAATAAAGCTCTCCATCTCCATCTCATCCGGCATGTTCTCCCGAATCTCCTTGATTTCCCGCAAAGAAAGTTCTCTGGCACAGACCACACGCTTCGCCCCTTGATTATACCAGAATTGATAAGTCATATAATTGGTATTATTCGCCTGTGTGGAGATATGAATATCTATTTCCGGACAGATTTCCCTGGCCAGCATAAACATCCCCGGGTCCGCAATGATCAAAGCATCGGGCGCCAATTCTTTTAATTCCTGAAAATATCTTCTGGCCCCCTCCAAATCACCATTATGAGCCAGAATATTGGCCGTCACATGTACACGCACACCCCTTGCATGTGCAAAGGCAATGCCCTGCGCCATCTCCTCCATGGTAAAATTCTTGGCCTTGGCCCGCAGTCCAAAAGCCTCGCCGCCGATATAGACCGCGTCCGCCCCAAAAACCACCGCTGTCTTTAATACCTCAAGACTACTGGCCGGCACCAGCAATTCGGGTTTCTTTCTCATGATAAACCTCTCTTACTCTATCTTCACACTCAATGTCACACCGTCCCCCACCGGAAGTATCACGCTCTCCAGCTGTGTATGGTGTTTAACCTGATATAAATATTCCCGCATCCTGCTGTGTATGGTCCTGTTCCTTCTCGTCACTGCAAATCTTGACTCGATCACGTCCCCATCCTGCAGTACATTGTCAGAAAGCAGCATACCGCCTGTATGCAAAAGCCTCACCACATCCGGCAGAAAATTCACATACTGTCCCTTCGCCGCATCCATAAAGATAAAGTCATAGCTGCCCTTTAGTTCTTTTAAGATATCAGCCGCATCCCCGGCAAGCAGTGTAATCTGCTCCTCTCTGCCCGCCCGCCTAAAATTCTCTCTGGCGATGGGAATCCTTTTCTCATAATTCTCTATCGTTGTAATCCGGCATCCCTCCGGCCCATACTCACTCATCAATAACGCGGAAAAGCCAATGGCACATCCCACTTCCAGAATGGACATGGGCTTTTGCACCGCCAACAGGAACTTGATAAGCCCCTGGGTCTGGGTGCGTATGATCGGCACATTGGTTTCTTTCGCTTCGCGCTCTATCTGGTCTAAAAAAGGAGTATTGCCAGGTTCCAGAGAATCAATAAATGCGCTCATACGCTCGTCTGTTATCATGGCTATACTCCTCCTGTCGTGCTGCTTTATCCGCCCCACGCTTCCTTCTTCTAATCGTTTTACTCTCCGGCTTCCTCTTCTCCGGAACCGCCTTCTTCTCCTTCTGACTCTTCTCCGGAATCGCCTTCTTCCCCGTCACTGTCTTCTCCGCCCACATCGGGATTGTCCGTAATGCCCGTAATCTCCTCCACGCTGGGCACTCTGGTGCCCGGAAGCTCTTCCACTTCCTCCGAGGCTGTGGCCATCACTGCAAGCATTTCCTGACTGGTCATGGAAGTATTCAGATCATAGATGCCCGGCTGTATCTTATCATGATTTTCGGACAAAAGCTCCTGAATCACAAACAAGTTCGCATCACGAATCAGTCCCTTCTCCTGCAGCATCTGTCCAATCTCTTTGACAGAAACGTTCTCTTCCACATAGATACTGATCGTCCTGCCCTCTCCCTCAGAAACCGGTTCTTCCGCAAATACTCGAAACCCGTAATCATAGGCTGTGGAAGCCGATCTAAATACAAACATCACGATAAAGACGAACGCGGCTATCTTAATAATAAGCTCAACCGTTCCTCCAATAATTTCTGTAATTTTCATATGATTCCCCATCTCTACAACTCAAAATCTATGGCCTGCGCAAGAAGTAAATCCACCTCCTGCATCAGTCGGCAGAAAGCCAGTTCCGCTCTCAAAAAATCATCTACCAGAGGGTCTTCTCTGAGCTTTTCATACTCCTTCTCAAAAGCTTCCATACGGTCAAACAGTTCCTCACTGTCCGTCTCGTTTTGCAGCTCAAAGTTCCGCTGCCGGTATTCGTTTACCTTGTCATACAAATCCGGCTGCTTTTTAATCTTTTCCCTCTGATACAGATACTCTTTATAAATATCTGACGCCATGATTGTATCTGCAAATTGTTTGATTGCCTCTCTAATTTTGCTGTCTGACATGCTGCTTCCTCCTTAAAGTACCTTACCCCAAACCGGTTGTGTCTATACTTCCATGATGATTGGCAGAATCATCGGACGCCTCTTGGTCTTCTTCCATACAAAATCACTGAGCACATCCTTGATTGTTCCCTTTAATTTACCCCAGTCAGTCTTACCCCTGTCCAGACAGCCCTGCACAGCGTCATCCACAAGAAGTCTTGCCTCGTCCAACAGCTCGTCGGACTCTCTCACATAAACAAATCCTCTGGAAACAATATCCGGGCCAGAGACCAATTGATCGCTGTGGGAATCCAGCGCCAGCACCACGATCAAAATACCGTCCTCCGCCAGATGCTGTCTGTCACGCAGTACCACATTTCCCACATCGCCCACACCCAGGCCGTCAACCAGAATCGCGCCCACAGGCACCCTGCCCGTCACATCGGCCCTGTTGTCATCCATCTCCAACACATCACCGGACTGCAGCATAAAGATATTTTCCTTCGGGATGCCAAGCTGCGCCGCAATCTTGGCCTGCGCTTTTCTATGTTTGTATTCCCCATGAACCGGAATGGCATATCTGGGTTTCACAAGGGAGTAAATCAGCTTGATTTCCTCCTGACAGGCATGTCCAGACACATGCACATCCTGAAAGATTACATCCGCACCTTTCATCTGCAGTTCGTTGATAACGTTCGTCACCGCCTTCTCATTTCCCGGTATAGGATGGGATGAAAAGATAACTGTGTCACCAGGCATAATAGAAATCTTCTTATGATTGTTGCCTGCCATACGGGAAAGCGCCGCCATGCTCTCTCCCTGACTCCCGGTGGTGATAATGACCGTCTGTTCCGGCGGATAATTCTTAAGCTCCTCCACGTCGATCAGCGTCCGGTCAGGTATCTGTAAATACCCCAGTTTCGAGGCAGTATCTATGATATTGATCATGCTCCTGCCTTCCACCACCACTTTGCGGCCAAACTTATCCGCCGTATTGATAATCTGCCGCACCCTGTCCACATTGGATGCAAAGGTAGCTACCAGAATCCGTGTATCCTTATGCTCTAAAAAGAGTGAATCAAAGGTATGTCCCACAGTCCTCTCAGAAGGCGTAAAGCCCAGCCGTTCCGCATTGGTGGAATCGCACATCAGCGCCAGCACACCTTTCCTGCCAATCTCCGCAAAGCGCTGCAGATCGATAGCGTCACCAAATACCGGTGTATAATCCACCTTAAAGTCTCCCGTATGCACCACCACGCCTGCGGGAGAATAGACGGCCAGCGCCGCCGCATCCACAATACTGTGATTGGTCTTAATAAATTCAACCCGAAACTGTCCTAAATTGACAGACTGTCCAAATTTAACGACCTTCCGCTTGGTCGTACCCATGAGTTCATGCTCTGTGAGCTTATTCTCTATGATACCCATGGTCAATTTCGTAGCATAGACGGGCACATTCAATTCCTTCAACACATAAGGCAGTGCCCCGATATGATCTTCGTGCCCATGTGTGATGACAAATCCTTTCACTTTATCCGCATTATCTTTCAAATACGTAATATCAGGGATTACCAAGTCTATTCCCAACATCTCGTCCTCCGGGAATGACAGACCGCAATCCACCACAATAATGCTATCCTCATACTCAAAGGCAGTAATATTAAGCCCAATCTGCTCAAGTCCGCCTAATGGGATAACCCTCAGCTTGCCAGCTGATTTTCCTTGTTCATTTTTCTTCAAAAAAACTTCCCTCCATTAAAATGATAATAAATCCACGTCATCCATCATATTTTCAAATACAGCTGCCACTGCATTTAATTCCTCGTCGTCCGTCACAATCTCGTATACCGCTTCTTCCTCTTCTGAAGCTGAGGTATCCCGCATGATCAGCGCCTCGCCATCCCCTGTCTCTGCATCCGTCACCAGAAGATAATCCACACCGCCTAGTCTGGTCTGCTCCAACACATAAAATGCAACTGCCTCCTCACCCTCAGGCATAAACATAATCTTTTCCACGATAACCTCCATGACTGCGCTCCCCAGGCTCTCTTGGCGTCCCTTCCATGGGCAGGACGACTTTAGAGCTCCTTCTCACGCTCCTCTTTGCCGGCAAGATAGTCCAGATACCCCTGCAGAATAAATATCGCCGCAATCTTATCCACATGTTCTTTACGGTGTTCCCTGCGGATTCCCGCTTCCATCATCGCCTTATCCGCCGCCACTGTGGTAAGCCGCTCATCCCACATCACCACCGGCAGACCTGTCCTTCTTTCCAGCTTGTCCTGGAACTCCAAAGATAAGGCCGCTCTTTCCCCCAGGGTATCGTTCATGTTCTTGGGAAAACCCAGCACAATTTTAGACACTTCGTACTCCACGATCAGTTCCTCAATACGCGCAAGTGTCTGCCGCAGTTTATTCTCATCTTTGCGTCTGATGATTTCAATTCCCTGTGCCGTAATCAATAGCGGATCGCTGATGGCCACGCCTACTGTTTTGGAACCGAAATCCAATCCCATAATCCTCATATAGTGTTATCTCTTTTTGTATTGACTGTATCGGTCAATCATTACCCTTTCACAATAGAGTTCTTAATGTATTCTACCAGCATTTCCTCTACCAGTTCATCCCGCTCCACTTTCATAATCAGACTGCGGGCGCTCTTATGACTCGTAATATAAGTGGGATCCCCGGACATAATATATCCCACAATCTGATTGACCGGATTATACCCTTTCTCTGTCAGTGCCTCATACACCGTAGACAGCACCAGTTTAACGCCTGTCTCCGGTTCGGTCTCAACTGTAAAAAATTGTGTATTTTCTAAATCCTGCATCGTCTCACGCCCTTATCTATCGTCTCGATTTGTTTTATACCTATTATTACCATAATACTCTATCGTCACACAAAATTCAATCACAAAGTCTGGACTTACCCGCAAATACCCCCTTGCGTCCCTCATAAAATTAACCAAACAACATGATATCCTCTTCCAAAAATCCGCTGATTCGTCCGCTTCCAATGGTATTATGCAGATTTTCTCCATCCCGTGCAATCTTTGCTGCCTTTATATACTGCGGCGTATGGCCAATCCAATATGTCTTCCCGTCTTTCGTCTGCTTTTCCTCAAACAAAACTTCCACTTCCAAATCAATAAAACCGGCCCGGTATCGATGGGACATCTCCCGTTCCAGCTCCAAAAGGACCGCACTGCGCCTGCCTTTTTCCGCTTCCGTAAGCTGCCCTTCCATCTTGGCCGCCCCTGTGCCTTCCCGCCTGGAATATTTAAAAATATGCATCTCAAAGAAGTCTACCCGGCGTAAAAATGCTTCCGTCTCCTCAAACTCCTCCTGTGTCTCACCCGGAAATCCCACAATCACATCCGTGGTAATTGCCGGCTTCTCATAGAAACGCCTCAAATATTCCGTTGCCTGAAAATATTCCTCTTTACTATATTTCCTGTTCATCCTGCGAAGCACCGCATCACTGCCGCTTTGCAGAGAAAGGTGGAAATGGGGACAGACTTTCGGCATCGCGCTGATCTTTTCTGCAAACGCCTCCGTCACGATACGGGGTTCCAAGGAACCCAGGCGGATTCTCCTTATCCCCTCTATCTCATGAAGCTTCTTAAGCAGCGAAAGCAGTTCACACCCCCCTCTGTCCGTCCCGTAGGAACTGATGTGAATTCCCGTCAGAACAATCTCCTGATATCCTTTCGCCGCGATTCCTTGTACTTCCCTGATAATCTCCTCCTGTCCCCTGCTCCTGACCCGTCCTCTGGCATAAGGTATGATGCAGTAAGAACAGAATTGGTTACAGCCGTCCTGAATCTTGATATAAGCCCGTGTATGCTCCGCCGTCTTTTTTAAGGTCATCTCCTCATATTCGCTGGTGTGATTAATGTCAATGATATCACACACCGCAGGCCGCAAAACGGATGCTTCCCCATCCTGTGTCAGCTCTTTATCCGGCGTTGCAGACTCTTTGACGTTCTTACTTTCTTCCCGCTTTGCCAAATACTTTTCTAAAATCTCCACCAAATCTTTCTTCCGATTATTGCCGATGGCAAGGTCCACCGTACCGTCTCTCTCAATGACATCCTGTCCTGTCTGTACATAGCATCCCACCGCCACAACCACAGCCTGGGGATTCATTTTCCGCGCGCGATGAAGCATCTGGCGGCTTTTCCTGTCCGCGATATTGGTGACAGTGCAGGTATTTACAATATAAATATCTGCCGCTTTATCAAATGATACAATTTCATACCCTTTTTCCAGCAGCATTTGTTGCATAACATCTAATTCATAGCTGTTCACTTTGCATCCCAGATTATGTAGTGCTACACTTTTCATGGTAATCTCCGCGTTTTTTGTATTGTTTTATCATTGACTTTTATACTTCCAGCATTTAGTATTAAAGCAGAAGACATAATAAGCAAAGGAGGTAATTCCGAAATGAAAACAGTACAGATTTCATTGAATTCTATTGATAAGGTTAAATCATTTGTGAACGATATCACAAAGTTTGATTATGATTTTGATTTAGTGTCCGGCAGATACGTCATCGACGCAAAATCTATCATGGGTATCTTCAGCTTAGATTTATCAAAGCCCATCGACCTCAACATCCACGCCGAGGAGGGCATCGATGAAGTGATGGAGACCTTAAAACCCTACATCATCTAGTACTTATCAAGAAAACAGAGAGAATCACTTACACAGAGTAAGTGGTTCTTTTTTGTTCCTCCTAGCGGACAACAATCAACTCTTCTTCCGCAATTGCCGTCTCCACCAGCTCCTCTATCTTCTCCTGCAGATTCTTTTCATGTTTTCTAATAATATTTAAGTTTGGCTTCGTCACAGGATGCTTGGCCACAAAGATGGTACAGCAGTCCTCATAAGGAAGTATGGATGTCTCATAGGTATCTATCTTCTCTGAAACTTCCACAATCTCCATCTTATCAAACCCAATCAAAGGCCGATAAACAGGCATTGTGCAGACCTCATTGGTCGCTGCAAGGCTGTGCATGGTCTGGGACGCCACCTGGCCGATGCTCTCCCCGGTAATCAGTCCCAGGCATTCTGTCTGTCTGGCAATATGCTCCGCAATGCGCATCATATAACGGCGCATGATGATCGTCAGTTCATCGTGGGGACACTTGTCATATATATAGAGCTGGATATCCGTAAAGTTAATCACATGCAGATAAATCGGCCCCGTATAGGCCGCCACCTTCTTTGCTAAGTCCACCACCTTCTGCTTTGCCCGTTCACTGGTATAAGGCGGTGCATGAAAATATACTGCGTCAATCTTCACACCCCGCTTGGCAATCATCCAGCCTGCCACCGGGGAATCGATGCCGCCGGAAAGAAGAAGCATCGCTTTGCCGCCTGTCCCCACAGGCATCCCGCCCGGCCCCGGTATGATCTCGGAATACAGATAGATCATATCCCGAATCTCCACATTGAGAAGGATGTCGGGCTTATGTACATCCACTCGCATCTCCGGATAGGCATCCAAAAGAATGCCGCCCAATTCCATATTAATCTCCATGGAATTGAGGGGATAGTTTTTGCGTGCCCGTCTGGCCGCCACTTTGAATGTCTTATGCTTGTCCGGATACACATCGTCTATATAACGGACTACCGCCTCACCCAGCTTTTCAAATCCTTCGTCCTCCACATGCACCACAGGACATATCCCAGAGATGCCGAACACTTTCTGTAAATTCTCCACAGTCTCATCGTAATCAAACTCCGTAAGCGCGTCCACATAAATACGCCCGTCCGTCCTGCGCACAGCAAATTCACCCTCTGCCTTTTTCAGGGCATATTTAATCTGTTTGACCAGCGCTTCCTCAAACAGGTAGCGGTTCTTTCCTTTCACACCAATTTCAGCGTACTTGATTAAGAACGATTTGTACATGGTATCTCCCATCCCTCATTTTATTCTTTCATGCCTTATCCTATCATGATGGCCTGTCCATGGCAAGGCAGCCGTTTTCTATTACCCGCCCTCACATAGACAGCGGTACAAGCAGATTTTCTGCTGCCGTCCCGCCGTCTATACGTTGCTGCAACAGTCCGTATTTCCAGAGTCTTCCTGTTACATCTTCCTGTTAATGCCTTGTATATCTTCTCAGCATGGGCACCATCTCACATAGAGCCTGCACTGTATATTCGATTTCTTCTCTGGTGGTAAATACGGAGAGACTAAATCGAATTGTGGATTCTAACAATTCCTTCTCCACACCGATTGCTCGAAGAGTAGCAGAAGGCTGCGGCTTATGGGCGGCACAGGCACTTCCCGCCGACACATAAATACCCCGCTCTTCCAACGCATGTAAAAGGACCTCACTGCGCACACCCCGCACGGAAAGGCTCACAATATGAGCGGCACCTTCCCGGTCAGGACAACCGTTCACCTTCACATTATCGATCTGCCTGACACCATCTATCAATCTCTTGCGCAGTCCATACATCTTTTCCATATCGCGGTTCAACTCTTTATAGACCATCTCTGCCGCCAGGGCCATACCGGCGCTTCCCGCCACATTCTCCGTACCGGAACGCATACCCTTCTGCTGCCCGCCGCCATACATGATGGGATTCACCTTAGCGCCCTCCCGCAGATAAAGGAATCCAACTCCTTTGGGACCGTGAATCTTATGGGCGCTGACCGATAACATATCAATCTGCATCTTCTTGGGGTAAATATAGAACTTACCAAAACCCTGTACCGCATCCACATGAAACAATGTCTGCGGATTACATTTCTTGATCAGCTCGCCAGCTTCCGCAATAGGCTGCAGACTGCCTATCTCATTGTTGGTATGCATGATGGACACAAGAATGGTGTCCGGCCTTATGGCCTGTTCAAGGTCAGACAATCGAATCCGGCCTTCTTTATCCACCGGAAGATAAGTCACCTCAAAGCCCTGATTCTGCAGATAAGCCATGGGCTGTAAGACTGCCGGATGCTCTATCTGCGTGGTGATCAGATGGCGTCCTCTTCTGTGATTAGCCATCGCTGTACCGACCAATGCTATATTATCCGATTCTGTTCCCCCGGAGGTAAACAATATCTCCTTCTCGTTAACTTTTAAAATCTTCGCGAGTGTCTCTCTGGCATCTCTTACGTACCGTTCCGCTTCCACTCCCTTATGGTGCATACTGGAAGGATTACCGTAGTGTTCACACAAGATTTTATGCGTCAGCTGCGCAACCTCGTCAAAGCATCTGGTGGTCGCAGAATTATCCAAATACACTTCCATTTTCGCCATTCCTTTCTCTCAAATTTCATATTCTACGGAAGTTTTGTCTTAGACAAAATTTAGGAATATTCTTCTCTCCATACTTATATACTTATAGTATGTGTGTTTTACAGGAAGGTCACATGCTGCTGCTTTTTCATGACATGTTCCCCATCTGTTAGAAGCACAGGCTTGGATAACCTTGGGTAAATCTTGGGTAAACCTTGGATAAATTTCAAATTACCCAAGATATTACTTTAATACCCAATTGGATTGCTGTTGGTTTTCGGAATCCTTGCCAATAATTCCCTGCCTCTTCAATGAGGCAAGCAAGTTGTGAATTTTATTTTCTTTTTGGACACCACTCAAAACATTTGGCAGCTTATCCCATAGCAACTCCCGTATATCTTTCTTTCTGGCTTTCTTATACTGTTTCAGATATTCAACAATCAAGTCCTTATAATACTTATCATCAAACCCCTTATTTTTAATGTAGTTTGTACTTTCATCAATGCTCTTAGCCGCTGATGCTGACAGATACAAACTCGTCATCCTGCCCTCTACTAACTTCTGACCGCGCAATCTGTCTACATCTTCTTTTTCTACCGGCAAGCCTTTCTGTATCCGGTCAAGCAAAAATACAGTCTGTAAATCTAAGTCTTGATGATCATATAGTATATGCATATAGCTGTCATTCAGCGTTTTTCCATAAATTGTCACTTCAACCTGTGTTCCGGAAGAGACATTATAATCCGGCATAGGAAAATATTTTGCTTTCTGAATGTTGTATGCCCGACGGATTCCCAACGTTGCGGTATCAATCATATGAAACGCCGCCATAGATTCCGCCAACAGTTGATTCCTATAAAATGGAGGGCTATAACTTGCTTCCAAAACATGCTCAATTTTCTGCGGAATAAAATCGCCCGGATTGGTAAATTTGAGTCTGTCCTCAAATTCATTGACATAAATCCTGCCGCCTAACTGATAATTTGTATGAGCAATACAATTATTGAGCAGCTCGCGCATCAGCCAGCCATCATATTGTTCCGTTTCCATCGGAAACAACGTCATCTGATTCGGCATATACCTATAGGTCAGATTCCTTACCTTTGCAAACACCTTATCTACCACATTGATAAACGGGATTTTGAAAATGGCATAATCCCTGTCCATATTATCAGCGCCGTATAATCTCCACATAATACTCGGTGCAGACTGGAACATATAATCATAATCGGAATTGCCTAGCAAAAGCATTCCTGCATGTGTGATTTTGCCACCTATCATGAGCTTGATCTTTGTCAAAAACTGCTCATCGCTCATGGCATCCACTTCTTTAAAGATATGTTCCTGATTCATTTTTCCCTTGTACTTCTCTCTTGCTAAAACAATCGCATCTTTGTCTAAATGCTCTATTCCTGCCTGTTCCAACACTTGTTTTGACCAATCCCTGCGCTCCTGCGAACGAATTGCGTCTATCTTATACTGCTTTAATGGCACAAGGCTCTCTCCGGCGCGCTCATAATAATTTGTTTTCCAATCCGTGGGTATGCCTGTTGCTGCCGCTGGAATTTTGAACATAAGTACACGATGCTCTTTTCCATTAACAGTTGGAAATATTTCGATAATATCATAAAAAGTCATGCCATTGGCAGTATCTCTGGATATTTCATATTTGAAGCGTTCTAGGATACTTTTATCGCCCTTTTTGAAGGAAGTTCCGACTACCTGTTTTTCCTTAGCCTGTTCTCCAACTCCAAAAATAAGCCAGCCATATTGTTGCTGACGCAGATTTGCTTCGTTACTGATCGCAGAAAAATATCTACCGATTTTGTCTGTATCATAACTGCCTTTGGCTTCTTTAAATTCAACAATCTCATATTCCCAACGCTGCATGAGCGTTTCTAGGATTTCGTAATATTCAATGTTTTCATCAAATTTTCTATATTCAAAATACGGCATTATGATACCACCTTTATGTTCTTATGTCACCACCTATTTATCTGATACTTGTAAATTGGCATTTTGCAAGATCTGTATAATACTCAACTTTTTCTAATTCATTGATAGCAGCATCGACTTCTTTTTGCACAAATCGATACAGTTCATTATCATAGTGCTTTTGCCAGACCTTAATGTATTCTTTCTATCCCTCAAGGTGATACATCAGCCAGGACAATACCGTAAGACCTGCCGTTTCCGTCCTGAGAATCCGTTTCCCCAATGTGACAGGCTCTATCCCTGCAGATATGGCTGTCTGAATCTCCCTCTCCTCAAACCCGCCCTCCGGGCCGATAAAAACGGCGATGCTCTGCCCCGGCTTAACCGCCTCTATCACGGATCTGGTATGTGCCATATCTTCCGCCAGCTCATAGGGAATCAATCTCACATCCATATCTCCGGCAAGGTTCACCGCCTCCTGAAAGGAGAGGGGAGAACGCACTACAGGTATCACACCCCGCTTACTCTGCTTGGCCGCGGCCTCTGCAATTCCCTGCCATCTACTCGCCTTGCCCGCCGCCTTCTTCTCGTCCAGTTTCACCACACAGCGCTTCGCCGCCACCGGAATAATCTCATGCACCCCCAGCTCCACTGCCTTCTGAACGATCAGCTCCATCTTATCGGCCTTGGGAAGCGCCTGAAAAAGATAGATTGGAGAGGGAAGCTCCACGCCTTCCTCCTTGATAAAACGGAGGGTACAGACGACTGTATCCTCCGCAAACGCTTCTATTCCACAACGATATTCCCTGCCATCGATTCCATTACTCACGGCAATCTCCTCGCCGGGTTTCATACGAAGGACATTCTTGATATGATTCACATCACTGCCGGTAATGATAATTTTCTTATCCTGTATCTGCGATGGTTCTACAAAGAATTGGTACATACCGTAACTCCCATCCTAACTCTGCGCCTTACGCTTTTGCTTTCTACTCTTTAATACCTGCGCCAGTTTGACAAGCAGTATAAAGACGATAACGCCAAGTAAAGCCCCCAAACTGTCAATCAGCGCGTCACTGACCAGTCCCGCTCTCCCAGGAACAAACAATTGATGGAATTCATCGCTGGCGGCATAGAGCGACGTTGCCAAAAACGCCGTCGTTCCCCTGCGAAAGAGGGACATCTCCCACAGTCCAAGCCAGATAAATAAAAGAATCGACAAGATGGCAAACTCTGACATATGTGCCACTTTTCTGACAAAATATTCAATGGTATCGGCAATCTCCCGCAGCTGCCCTTCGTCTAAATTCCAGTGAAAAAAATGTCCTGTAGAACTGACCATGCGGAAGCTTAAGCTCTCGCTCACCGCGCTGGACTCCTCATTGTTCTGCGCCGAAAATGCAAAAATAACACACATCCAGACGAGCGCCAGGATGCCTGCAGAATATCTCAATAATTTTATAGTCTGTTTTTCTGTTGTTTTTTTCATATTTATATCATTTCTGCGCTGCATTTTGCGCATAAAAATCTCGCAATTGAAAATTTCAATTTAAATCTCTTCCCGCTGCTCTTTGCGTGCCGTCACTGATACCCACTCACCCTGATAAGTCACCTCAATCACGGTAAGTCCTGCCGCCTCCATGGCGTCCCACACCGTCTGCTCCTTCGTATCAATGATACCGGAAGTAATATAGATGCCGCCTGCTTTCAGATGCTGTACGATAACCGGAGTAAGCGGCACCAGCACATCTGCCAGAATGTTCGCTGCCACAATGTCATAACAGTTATAGCCCACTTTATCCTGGACGCTCTTATCCGTAATAATATTACCGATCGTCATCCAGAAAGCCTCCTTGGGAATTCCATTTGCCTCCATATTCTGCGCCACGGCTTCCACCGCGCAGGGATCCAAATCCGTACCCACCGCATGTTTGGCGCCATACATCAGCGCAAGGATTGCCAGGATACCGCTGCCGGTCCCCACATCCAGAAGCTCTGTCTGATTTGTCAAGTATTTCTTAATCTGACGGATACAAAGCTGCGTGGTCTCATGCATTCCTGTCCCGAAGGCTGTCCCCGGGTCAATGTGTAATATCTTCTTGCCCTTATCCTCTTCTTTGACTTCTTCCCAGGACGGAATCACCAAGAGATCATCAATATAAAACTGGTGGAAATACTGCTTCCAATTATTTATCCAGTCGATATCCTCCGTCTCTGTCACAAAAATCGTGCCCTCTCCAATCTCCATGAACAAGCGGAGATCGTTAAGCTCCTCCGTAATCTGCTCTGTGATTGTTTCCTTATCTGTGGGGATATCATTCAATACCAGACTGCCGTCCTCCTTTTCCTCCACAAAGAAGCTCAGATAAGCAATCCCGTCATCCTCCGGCCCATCCGACAGGATATCCACAAACATCTGCTCCTTTTCCAGGGCAGTTAACGGCACCTTATCTTCAATCTGTGCGCCTTCCAAACCTATATCATAGAGGGTGCTGATGATTATATCTTCCGCATCCACAATTGTCTTAATCCTGAACTTCATCCATTTCATAAAAGCTTCCTTTTCCCTATATCCAAGCCTGACCTAATCGTTTCCTTCTCCAGACAGACTGCTAACGCCTGCTGATCTCCAATAATTTTTCCTTTAATTCATTCTCCATAGCCTGCATCTGTACCTCTGCGGCCCTTCTCTTCTCCCGGCCTTCCGTCTGAATCCTCATCACCTCATCCAGCGTAGAAATCAGGCTGGCATTGGTATTTTTCAAAGTCTCCATATCGATAATGCCGCGCTCAGATTCCTTCGCACTCTCCACTGTGGCCATTTTCAGCATCTCGGCATTTTTCTTGAGCAGTTCATTGGTCATATCCGACACTTCCCGCTGTGCCCGCGCCGCCTGCTCGGCATGACTTACGCCCAGCGCCAGTACCATCTGGCTTTTCCATAAAGGAATGGTATTCACAATCGTAGACTGTATCTTTTCCACCATCATCGTATCACTGCTCTGCACCAGCCTGATTTGAGGTGCAGTCTGCACGGACACCATCCTGGTCAGTTCCAGATCGTGCAGCTTCTTCTCAAATCTGTCACACAACGCCTCCAAGTCCCTGGCTGCCTGCGCATCCTCCGCCAGTCCGCTTCTCTGCGCCTTTTCAATAGCCTGCTGCAGTTCTGTCTCTCTCGTCTCCTGCAGTTTCTTCTTGCCCGCCAGGATATACATGGTCAGTTCCTTAAAATAGGTGAGATTTAAATCATACATTTTATCCAGGATAGAAATATCCTTTAAAAGCTGTACCTGATGCCCCTCCAGCGCCTCACAGATTTTATTGACATTGACCTCCGCTTTATTGTACTTTGTCTTTAAACTCTCCAATTTGTTAACCGGCTTCTTGAAAATACCCAAAAAACCTTTTTCTTCCTCGTCAAAATCCCGCAGCTGTGCCACCACGTTGGAAAGCATCTCTCCTACTTCCCCCAAATCCTTGGTCCTCACATTCTCCAGCGCATCACCGGAAAAGTCCGCCATCTTTTTCTGGGTTCCTACGCCGTACTGTAAGATAGCTGTGGAATTATGCAGATCGATCTGTCTGCAAAACTCCTCCACCTGTCTTTTTTCCTCTTCACTTAATATGGTATCGTCCAGTGTCTGCTGTAGCTTCTTTGACGTTTCTTTCTCCGCTAACGGCTCTTTTTCTTCCAGCACTTCTCCAAACACTAAGGTGGGCACTCCCGTCCCCTTTAAATCAACTTCGCTCATAACCCCTCCATTCCGAAGTGTTCACCAAACACTCCCGCCGGTTAGTCCATAACGTTCCGGCACATCCCCTCACGCCTCAAAATCTTTCTCCAAATACCCATCCTGCTTCAACATCGTATGTAACACCGAGATATCCGACTGGATATCCCAGGCTTTATCCCGGAACAAATCATCTAAGAATTTCTCAAAGGCCTCATTGATGTTATCCACCGCCGCTTCAATTTCCCGTTTTGTCTGTGCGATGTTGGACACCTCAATCTGCTGCCTGTCCAGATCACGATACGCCTCCAGAAGCTTCTTGGTGGTCGGCAGATAAAAACGCAGCATCTTGCGCAGTTCCGGCGCCAGCTGAGGTTCGCTCTCCACCCGTGCAAAGATTCTCGTAACCAACACCTCCAGACGGTCCAGCTTGTCCGACATCTCCTCGCCCGGAATTTCATCGTTACACTGGCGAATCAGACGGATATATCCCCGCCCTTCTTCAATGACATTCTCCGCCTCACTGTTTTTTATTTTATATGCTTCATCTTTCTGGCCGGCTTTTGCATCCGCCTGCTTTTCATTCTGCAGACTCTCCTCATAATGCTTCTGCGTGCGCTTATACTGCTCGTACATTTCATTGCTTGCAATCAGACAGGTTTCTTTCTGATCTAAATGAGCCTGTTTGAACATCCCAAGCCGCATCATTTTCTTTAAATCACGCCGGATATACCTCTCACTGCGGCCGGTTCTGGATGCCATATCCTGAATAGAACAATACAGCTTTTCTTTTACCATATCCACATAAACTCGATAACGGTTGGTCCTGCCCTTCAGGCGGGAACCGTAGGAGCCTATCAATAACCCCAGTAGAAAAATCACACCGGATATGAGCAGAGGCGCCATCGCCCCGCCGTACAGCAGGTGCGTGAGCAGATGTCCTGCCAGAATCAGGGCAAAGATTCCCATGGAACTATATCCCACCGCCATACACACAATACCTGCGATTTCCCCTTTGGGGTGTTTATCAAACAATCTGGCATCCGGGCGGATATTAGGTTTGCGGTACTTGGACCTCTTTGCGGCCGTCCCTTCCGGCCCCATGGCCGCAATGCTGTTATTCACATCCGTTACAGCCCGGTTGACAGCATCACCCACAGTCTCTACTGTCCGGTTTATGCTGTCACCCATGCTGCCGACAGTCCGGTTCACATCTCCAACCGCGCGGTTTACCGTATCGCCTATGGTTTTACCAAGATTCGCAAAATCACTGGTCTCCACCGCCCGCTGTACCTGGTCACGAATATCCTCTCCTACCCGATACCACTCATTCTTGTCCATATTCCACGAACTCTCCATACTCATCCCAGATGTTACAAATCCAGGTCTTACCCTGATTAAAGACAATCTCTTCACCGGATGCGTCATAGAACTTCGGCGGCGTAAAGTCACCTCCATGGCGTTCCCACTTACCTTCGATTACCTTACCATTGGTAAACACAAGCGCCTTGCCTTCCCCATGCACATCAAAAGCCAGATAGTCATGATCATCCCTGACCTCGCCATGACAGTACATAAGGACCACATTGCTGAAAGTAAGCTGATTGCCGTCGAGTTCGTCAATCTGCTTCTTACCGTCCTGGTAACGATAATACAAGTGATCGTCATCATGATATTCAAAATACTGATGATACTGACCATAGCCGCTGGCGTTGGAACCCTCCTTGCCGCCCGGGTAAATCATGGTCGCCGACTCATTATCCGCATACTCAGCCCGCACACCATCTGCCGCAAACAAAAACGGCGGCACATATTTGTCATCATAATTCCAGTCATATTCCAGACGTTCCACCGCATCAAACAGACCGTCTATCATCAGATAGCCCGTAAATTCCAGAGAATACCCATCTCCTCTATTCACCCTGGCAAAGGCCTCGTCCGCCGGATTGTGGATACCTTCCACTGCCGCACTGACATTATAGTATTCCGGCCGGTTAATCAGCTCCTCCACATAAGGCACGGCCAATCCCCAGTTACAATAAATCGCCTCGTATCCCATAGCCATATATACATAATAATCACGACTGCTTCTGACAGGTCCGATTCTCTCCAAATCATCAAAATTCTCAACCACCGCCATCAGACGAGTAATACGTCCTTCCACGGGCGCTTCATAAATAATGCCTGCCCTTGAAAGACCATACTGCGGCATAGCCGGACGGTTGTTTGGAATCATGACGGCAATGGGACGCCTTGTGGCCGCCTTTTCATCTGTCCACTCGCCAGTCAGATAACTTTGCATCTCGCCGTTGACTATTTCCCGTTCGCCAATGACAGTCTCATCGCCCACTGCCTGCTCCCCTTCGCCTTCCGGTTCCTGTGCACCATCACTTTCCGCATTTTCCTCCGGAAGTACTTCCTGCAGTTCCGGTTCCGGTATCGGTTCGTCCTTACCGCCGCAGCCCGTAAAACATAGGGAAAGCCCTAACATAGCTGCCGCTGTCATTGTTAATTTTTTCATTGTTGTTCTTTTTCGAAACATATTAACCTCTTTTCCACGTTTCTTTTCGTTTGTCTTAAAGATTCTAAACGTTTTTATTATACCCGAAAATAGAATTACTGTACACTCACATTTTTAAAATTAAGAAAATTGTAATGTTAGCAGATTTCCCCGCAAAAAGCAAACATTCCCACAAAGCGTAAGAAATACTTCTTACTCCCTGTGGGAATGTTTTACATTTGTTTTGTAAGTACCTGTTACCACTCGGCAATGGAATTGTCTACGTGCCTCCATACCGGATTTTTCCAGTGATGAGGCGTCTTGTTTTCTTCAAGAACCAGTTCTTTGTTAATCTCAAATCCGAGACCAGGACGGCTCGGAAGCCGGATATAACCATCTTCAAAGGCAAAATCTTCCGGATTCTTTACATAATCCAAAACGCTCTTACCCACATTATAATGAATCCCCATGCTCTGTTCCTGAATCGCCGCATTATGGCAGGTGGCATCCACCTGCAGGCAGGCGCAGAGAGCAATCGGCCCCAAGGGACAGTGAGGCGCCAGCGCGATATCATGAGCCTCCGCCATAGAAGCAATCTTTTTGACTTCCGTTATGCCGCCGGCGTGAGAGAGATCCGGCTGGATGATATCCACCCCGCCAGCTGTAAATAAACGTTTAAAATCCCATTTGGAGAAAAGCCGCTCACCGGTGGCAATGGGAATATTACAGCAAGAAGCGATCTCCCGGAAAGCCTCCATATTTTCGCACAGAACCGGTTCCTCAATAAACATGGGATCGAATTCCTCCAGCTTCTTTGCCAGTATTTTGGCCATGGGACGATGCACCCTGCCGTGAAAATCTATGGCAATGCCAAAATATTTGCCCACAGCTTCCCGGATAGAAGCAACTCTTTCCAGAACGGCATCGATTTTATCGTAAGTATCAATATATTGCAATTCTTCTGTGGCATTCATTTTAACAGCTTGAAATCCGGCATTTTTTCTTTCCTTTGCGGCATTTGCCACATCATCCGGACGGTCTCCTCCAATCCAGGAATAGACCTTCATCCTGTCGCGGCATTTTCCGCCCATCAAATCATAAACCGGCGCATGATAATATTTCCCCTTAATATCCCAAAGGGCCTGGTCTATGCCGGAAATGGCACTCATCAAAATAGGACCGCCCCGATAGAACGCGGCACGATACAAGAGGTTCCATAAATCTTCTATATGGCCGGGATTTTTCCCCACCAGATATTCGGTCATTTCCTCCACACAAGCCTTTACCGTAGAAGCCTTGCCTTCGATTACAGCCTCACCCCAGCCGGTGATGCCTTCATCTGTCTCTATTTCCACAAAACACCAGCGCGGACGGACTAGATACGTGTTGATTGCAGTAATTTTCATAGCAGGTTCTCCTTTCGTAAATCGTTCAGAAATCTTTGTATGCTCCGGGTAATCTCATCCCATTTCTTTTGCCGGAAAGTCTCGCCATCAACCAGGGAGGTGCCAATGCCGACCCCCACATAACCGGACTTTAAATAGTCTGCCGTATTGACAGGGGAAACGCCGCCTACCACCACATACTCTGTCTGAGGAAAGGGCCCATGCAGCGCCTTTATGAACCCCGGCTGATGGCTGGATGCCGGAAAAAGCTTCAACGTGTGAAACCCATATTCCAGACAGACACTGACATCCGTTGGACTGAAAACACCGGGCAGGAAACGCAATCCATGCTTTGCACAATAGGAAAGAACTGCCGGATTGGTGGAAGGCGACAACATAAAATCTGCTCCGGATTCCACTGCCGTGCGTGCATCGTCCGCAGTCACTATAGTGCCTGCTCCAATATAAGCATCAGCAGGCATATGATCTCTGGCTCTTTGCACTTGTGCGGGCGCACTTTTATTACTGAAAGAAATTTCATAAGCGCGCAGACCGCCTGCATATAAACTGTTCATATAATCCAGAAGATCGTCATTGGGGACATCTCGTAAAATAGCTATAACAGGTTGTTCTTTGATAAGTTTGTCCATTGTAATGATTCCTTTCAATTGCTTAACTGCTTATACTCTTTTAGCGGCAGACCGGATTAATATGCTGCAAGGCATATTCCAATTCTGCCTTTGTCAGTAATCCTTCCGTATCTCCATAAGTCTCCGTAGCGCGCGCGCCGCAAAAAGCACCCAGCACACCGCTGTCCACAAAAGATTTTCCTTCCAATATGCCGGAAAGAAACCCGGCATTAAAGGCGTCTCCGGCACCTACAGGGTCAACACAGGCACATTCCGCGGGAGGAATCTGACAAATACCCTGCCTGTCACAAATCCAGGCGCCACGGCTTCCGTCCTTTAAGGCAAGACACTGCAGCCTGTCAGACACAAAAGCCTGCTTTGCAATATGTTCAATATCATCTGTATGATATAAAATCTTACATTCATCCAGCCCCGCCAGAAGATAGGATGCACGCGAAATACATTCCAGCATTAAAGGGGTATAATCTTGATCTTTCCACAGTTTCAGCCGGATATTGGGATCGAAACTGACCGCACATCCATGCGCTGCGGCAATCTCCATGGCATGGAAGACCATCCGCCTGCAAGACGGACTAAGAATGGGAGTTATCCCTGTAAAATGAAGAATTTCCGCCTTTTCAATTTCCTGTTCCGGAATATCCTCACAGGACATATGAGAAGCAGCAGAATTTGTACGATAATAATAAACAGTCGTTTCCGCATGAAGCTTTGGCTCCTTGAACATAATACCGGTAGGATGTTCCGCATCCTGGCCAATCAGAGTGGTATCAACCCCCTCCGCGCGAATCGAGCGGAGTACAAACTGTCCAAGACTATCTGTCCCGACACGCGAAATAAAGGCCACGGAATGTCCCATACGGCACAGACCAATAGCCGTGTTGCTCTCTGCACCGGCGATTCTCATGTTAAGCGCCGGGCCATAAGCCAGGCCGGTATGTTCCTGTGGGGTGAAAGAAACCATCGTTTCCCCCAGGGTGATAATCTCAGCCAAACAAATCACCTCCTTCCGATTTTTTTAAAGAAGACCATAAATATCCGTATCTACATTACTGAGAATGCTTTCTATTTTATTTTTGGCATCAAACAATAGCGTCCGTACCAAAGACGCCTTCTCCTCAGAAAAGCGGAAAATAGGGATGGCGATGCTGATTGCCGCTGTGACACGCCCATTCTTTCGTATTGGCACAGCATAGCACCGGATATACTGGGTGGACTCTTCAATTTCATACGTAAACCCTTGAATCCGTGCTGTATGAATCTGTTCCAACAGGACATCGAAGTCTGTAATGGTATTTGGGGTCAGTGCCTTTAATCCGTTGGGATACAGTTTTTTCAGATCATTCATTTCACAATCCATCAAAAGGGCTTTCCCCAGGGAAGTGCCATATGCCGGAATCCTATTTCCGACTCTGGATGTCATACGAATAAACTCCGGCGAATCTATTTTCTTTAAATACAGGACATCACCGTCAACAAGCGTGGCAAAATGAGAAGTTTCCAGACAGATATTGGTCATATTGGTAAGAATCTTCTCCACTTCATCCAGGAAATTTAACTGTGTCAGATAGGCATTCCCTACCTGATAGGCCGAATAATCGATTCTATAATGCGCATTGCTGTCAATGGTGAGGAAATGTCTGGCCGTTAAGGTATAAAGAATCGGATACAGACTGCTTTTGGGAGAATTGGTAATACTGCAAATATCAGTGAGGGTATAAGCAGATGGATTGGCCGCTACCAGTTCCAGAATATCCAACACTCTGCTTGTAGAACGGTGTATATTTTTGTCTTGTTCCATGGCTTCCTCCTAACGTATATGAATATGAAGTTCTTATATAAGAACTAAATGAATTATAGCATCCAAAAAGACAAGTGTCAAACATTATGATATATTTTTTGTATATTGTTACTTTTGCACATTACAAGCTATCTAAAAATGTGAAAATATGTAATTTTTAAGAAATATCTTTACAAATACTACTTCGTATGATAGGATATGTTCATAAAACGTATATAGAAAATGAGTTCGTATATACGAACTAAAGAAAAAGAAGGAGGCATCAAATTATGAAAAGAAAATTAACAGCGGCAATTACAACAGCGGCACTGGCTCTCACCATGTTAAGCGGATGTGGAAATACAGAAAGCACACCACAGACAACAAATGAGCCAGCTGCCCAGGAACAGGCTTCAGGAACAGAATCCGATGGTGACACAGCTGATTCCTCTGCCCAGGCAGAAAGCGGAGAGACCAAAACAGTTACCGTATGGGCCTGGGATGATAACTTCAATGTGGCAGTTATGAAAGAAGCGGCGCGCGTTTACGGCGAAACCAATCCTGACGCCAATATCAATGTGGACGTGGTAAGTCTTTCCAAAGAGGATGTTTATGTGAAACTGCAGACTGCCCTCGCCGGCGGCGGAGCCGGTCTGCCGGATATTGTTCTGCTGGAAGATTATGTATCAGGCAAATATCTGAACACCTTCCCCGGTTCCTTTGCAGACCTGACAGACAAATTTGACTATTCTCAGTTCCTTTCCTTTAAAGTAGACGCAGTAAGTCAGGATAGCAAAACCTATGCACTGCCCTTCGATACCGGAGCAACAGCACTTTATTACCGTTTGGATTTGATAGAACAGGCAGGATATACCGAAGAGGATATGCAGAATCTGACTTGGGACGAGTTCATTGAAATAGGAAAAGACGTTACCGAAAAGACCGGTGTGCAGATGATTGTGGAAATTGCCAATAATAAGACCACACTGGTAAGAGCGATGATGCAGTCCTGCGGTTTATGGTACTTTGACAAGGACGGCAATATCAATATCAAGAATAACGAAGCACTGGCAGCCTCCTTCGATATCATTGTAAAAATGAAAGAAGCAGGTATACTCTATGAAGCAGAGAGCACGGAAGGACGTGCCGGAGCCTTAAATAACGGTACTGTAGCATCCGTTGTCAACGCGCCATGGTTTATCTCTTCCATCCGCCAGGCTGAAGATCAGAAAGGAAAGTGGCGTGCCGCCAGGATTCCTCGAATCTCTACCTTAGATTCCTCCATCAACGCCTCCAATGTAGGCGGTTCCAGCTGGTATGTACTGGAAAATTCCGCCGTAAAAGAGGAGGCAATCGCTTTCCTACAGGGTGTATGGGAAGGTAATACGGACTTTTACGATACCATCATGCGTAACCAAGGCGCAATGGGTTCCTATATACCGGCCTATGACACGGGTGTGTATGAAGAGGAAGATGAATTCTTCGGCGGCCAGAAATTGAATGGTCTCTTTGCAGAGGTGCTCCCTGACGTTATTCCTGTAAATTACGGCGGATACGTGGCGGAAGCAAACGATGCAATCACCACTGCTCTGGCAAATCTGTTTGAGGGTAAAACAGATATTAACGGCGCTTTGGAACAGGCAGAATCACAGCTTGCCAATCAGCTTGGCAAATAACTTTAATTCTTCATGCGGATGCAGTAGTGCATCCGCATGTTTGAACGGAGGAACGGTAAATGAAACGGAAGAAGAAAGCAGGACCCAATTATAACAGGTACGGTTGGGCATTTATAGCGGCAGCATTTCTCCTTTACTTAATCTTTACGATCTACCCGGCGGTAGAATCGCTGGCGTTGGCCTTCCAGAGCCTGGAAGGCGGAAAATATATTTTTGTAGGACTGAAAAATTTTAAAAGAATGTTTGGAGATGCAATCTTTCTGCAATCCCTGAAAAATACTTTTTTATACATGATCATTCAGGTGCCGGTGATGCTTATGCTGGCTTTGCTCTTGGCGGTAATGCTTAACAGCCGTTTCTTAAAGTGGAAAGGGATGTTCAGAACCTCTATCTTTCTGCCTTGCGTCACATCCCTGGTAGCCTATTCGATTCTGTTCAAGATGATGTTTTCTCTGGATGGTATTGTAAACCAACTCCTGATGCACTTAGGAATTTTAGAACAGCCCTACCAGTTCCTGCAAAATTCGACATGGGCAAGAGCTGTCATCATCATTGCCATGCTTTGGAGATGGACCGGATATAACGTAATCTTCTACTTATCCGCCCTGCAGAATATCCCCAAAGAAACCTTTGAGGCAGCAAAGGTGGACGGGGCAAACGCGGCCCAAACCCTTTTCCGGGTAACCATCCCGCAGCTAAAACCCATCGTACTGCTGACAGCAATCATGTCCACCAACGGTACTTTGCAGTTATTTGACGAAACCATGAATATTACCCAGGGCGGCCCGGCCAACTCCACCCTGACGGTATCCCATTATATTTACAACCAATCGTTTGTTTACGCGCCTAACTTCGGATATGCTTCGGCCATCTCCTATATGGTTGTTTTCCTGATGATCATTCTGGCCATTATACAATTCAGTGTTGCAGGAAAGGAAGGGTGATGCAATGATGTCAAAAGAAAGAAAGTTAAAGACGTTAAAAAATATACTACTTCATATATTTTTATTGATTGCAGTGCTGATCTCTGTATTTCCTTTCTACTGGATGCTGTCCGGCGCAACTAATTCCAGCGTTGATATCACCAGCGGCGTTATGTGGTTTGGTAAAAATTTAAAAGAAAACTGGACACAGCTTCAAGAGACCGCCAATGTATTTCTGGTCTGCTGGAACACAATTAAGACCACCTTACTGTATACTTTTCTGTCTATTTTAATCTGTGCCATGGCCGGCTACGGATTTGAAAAATATCGCTCAAAAGGGAAAAATATTGTGTATGCCATGTTTCTGCTCTCCATGATGATTCCCTTTTCGGCACAGATGATTCCTCTGTTTAAAATGGCATCCAGAGCCAATATGCTGGATTCCCATGCGGCGATCATTTTACCTACCATCGCCATGCCCTTTCTTGTCTTTTTCTTCCGGCAGAGTTTTCAATCTTATCCCACGGAGCTGATTGAGGCAGCCAGAGTAGATGGCGCTGGGGAATTTCGGATTTTCTTTCATCTGGTCATGCTGCCGATGAAATCAACCTTTGCCGCCGCAGCGATTTATGCTTTTATGAAACAGTGGAACAATTATCTGTGGCCGCTCATTGTGATACAAAGTAATGAAAAGAAAACTTTCACACTGTTGCTCTCTTCTCTTGCCTCTGCCTATTATGTGGATTATGGCCAGCTGATGTTGGCGATTGTCCTGGCTACACTGCCGATTATTATTGTATTTCTGACAATGCAGAAACAGTTTGTGGAAGGAATTGTGGGAAGTTCTAAATAACAAAAGTAAATTTGCTTCGCAAATTAACTTTGCGAGTTCCGCTTCGCGGACTCGGATTAGTGGATGAGCTCTATTAACCTTAAACCCTAGAAAGGAATAGACATGATAAGAGAATATGATATTGATGCAAGGAATATAAAGAATCCGTTTTATCCTGCGCCTCTGCATATGAGCGGCTGCGATGACAAAGGAAGAGAGCTGGCTGTTGGTAATTATTTTCTGACAATGGACGGCAAACCCTTTTTCGGGATTTGCGGAGAGGCCCATTTTTCCCGTATGAACGAGAACCTTTGGGAAGATGAGATCATTAAAATGAAATTGGGCGGCATTAACATAATCGCCAGCTATATTTTTTGGATTCACCATGAAGAAAAGGAAGGAGAATTTGACTGGAGCGGCAACAAAAATCTGAGACGTTTTCTAACCTTATGTAAGAAAAATGATATGTATGTGATACTGCGCATCGGACCCTTTTCACACGGAGAATGTAGAAATGGCGGTTTTCCGGACTGGATTTTCGGCCGTCCCTTTGACCTGCGCTGTGATGATGAAACCTATTTACAATATACGGAACGCTTCTATCAGGAAATCTACCGCCAGGCGGAAGGATTGTTGTTCAAAGATGGCGGCCCTGTTATCGGCGTACAGCTGGAAAACGAACATGAACATGCATCTTGTCCCTGGGAACTGACAACAGAAAACAGCAAAGAATGGGTTGTCAGCGGCAGGGAAGGCAGAAAGCATATGGCCACCTTAAAGAAACTGGCACAAAAAGCCGGTTTCATCGTTCCCTTATATACTGCCACAGCCTGGGGCGGTGCCTGCGCCCCGGAAGATGTAGTCCTTCCTCTATGGGGCGGCTATGCCTTCCGGCCATGGATGTTCTACGACGGTAAGCTCAAAGAACATCCGGCCACAGGAGAATATCTGTACGGCGACTTTCATTGCAATACCGCTCCAAAATACTATAACTTCGATCCCGAATATCCGGCCGAAGATTATCCTTATGCCTGCTGTGAGATGGGCGGCGGCATGAATGTATATTATCCTTATCGCTTTCAACTGCCCCTGGAGAGCGTCGGCGCCATGGCCCAGGTAAAAGCAGGGAGCGGCTGTAATTTCCTTGGATATTATATGTATCACGGCGGAACGCACCCCAAAGGAAAAAAGGTACACTTTCTCAACGAATGTGCCGTTCCAAAGTTTTCTTATGATTATCAGGCACCCCTTGGAGAATTCGGACAGGTACGCAAATCCTTCCACCAATTAAAGCTACAGCATCTATTTTATCAGGAATTCCAAAGAGAAGTGACCGCGGCCAAAACGGTTCTCTCCAGAGAGGCTGTTGTACAAACACCAGAAGACGTAGAAACCTTGCGCTATGTGGTGCGCGTAGATGAAACAGGGCGGGGATTTTTGTTCGTCAATAATTACCAAGATCATGTGGATGGCATCGAGCAGAAGGACTTTGCAATTACCGTGCATACCGACCAGGGCACTGTACGTGTTCCGGAAGAGGGTGCTTTGAACCTGCCAAAAGGCAATAACGCCATCTGGCCAGTCTGGTTTGACTTCCACGGGTGCCTTCTAAAATACGCCACAGCACAACTTGTTACGAAAGTTTCGAAAGACAAAAAGGACTACTATTTCTTCGTACAGACCGGCAATGACCGTAGTGAATTTGTATTCCAGGAGGAGAACCTGGACCTGCAGACACATATTGGATGCCGCCGCAACGGCAGTAAGATATTACTGGAAAAAGATACGATCAGCACTTTTTCTTTTACGGGAACTGATGGTACTGCGTGCATCATATGTACCTTACCGGAACGGGACGGCCTTAGATTATGGCAGATTGACACGAAAGAAAAGCGGCTGCTCTTCCTGTCTGATTCTCCAGTTCTCTATAAGGATGGACAACTGGAACTGGAATATCATTGTAATGAAGAGCTAGAGATTGGCATCTTCCCTTCTAATAGCGATATGATACGCTTAGGAGGTCATACCTTATCCAGTTTGGGCACAAACGGCGTCTTCCAAATGTTTGAAAGCTGGAGAGAGGAAAAGGAACTGCCCTTTGCATGGAAAGATGTGAGTACTGTTAATAAAGATGGAGACGGCGCGCTGAAACGGCCGGTAGTGGGGAGTCCCCTTACTTCCACTAAGGTAGTAAACGCCCGCGCCATACTAAAGTTCCCGCCGAAAGTCTTTGAAGATGTGAAGCAAGTGCTGTTAAAAATTCGTTACGAAGGCGATGTGGGATATGCCTTCATAGAGGGCGAAATGTTTCATGATAATTTTTGCAATGGAGCGCCATGGGAAATCGATCTGATGCCCCACAGGGAAGCATTGATAAAACACGGTATGTACCTGTATGTTTCTCCCCGGAAAACGGGAGCATATGTGGATAACACCTCCGCTATGGCTGCCCGGTATGAAGTCGTAAAGGAGCAGATTGCGCGAATCGACAGCGTGGAACTGGAAGCGGTAATGGGAATTGAAATGACATTATAGAGATTATGCTGAAATGGGCCTGCTGACATTCTTTCGAGTTTGTCAACAGGCCCTAACTGCCTAAATATATTTCTCCATCAGATAAAATTCCCCTTTCCGCCACTCTACTACACCCGTCTGAATATATCCCGCCTTGGCATACAGTTTCTGAGAATAAGGATTCTTGCTGAATACATCCAGTCTGATTGCCTGCGCGCCTCTGTCTTTTAGCATTTCTTCTATAAACTGCATTGTCCGCGCCGCAACGCCTCTATTCTGAAACACAGGATTTACACAAATGCGATGTAATACATAATAAGGTTTTTCCGGATAGGCCCACTTTCCATTCCTATAATCTTCATCACATTCTTGATTCAGCGCAAACACTACCGCTATTTTTTCTTCCACAATCCCTACATACAAATCTGCATTCTTTATATCATTTTCAAAATCCTCACTAGTTGGATATAATTCGTCCCATTGGTGGATATCATTTTTTTCCATCTTGATAATCGCATTTTGCACCAATTGCTCAATTTCTTCCAAATCCGTCCTATTGGCTAATCTGTAATCTATCGTCATGATTTTCTCCTGAGAAATTTTCTATAATTACAAAAGGGATTGTCATTCATCTAACAATCCCTTCGCACTCCAACTTTAGAACTTCCCAAACTTTTTCTTCTTCTTACCGCTCGTCTGCTCTTCCGCACGATTCGAAGTAATGTTCTTCGCCGCATTTAGAGTATCCCCGGTCTGCTCGTCAAACTGCTTCAACAAATCCTTCGCTTCATGGGAAAGTTTGTCGGGCACCTGTACCACCAATGTCACATAGTGGTCCCCTCGCACATCTTTGTTGCGCAGGGAAGGCACTCCCTTTCCTTTCAGACGCACCTTGGTGTCTGTCTGTGTACCGGCCTTGACTTCATAAATCACTCTGCCGTCCACCGTGTCAATCACGATTTCTCCGCCTAATGCCGCAATGGCAAAGGACATGGGCACGGTAGAATAAATATTTTCGTCCTGTCTCTGGAAGATGGGATGTCTTCCCACCACCACTTCCACTAACAAATCGCCTCTCGGCCCACCGTTGGAACCAGGCTCTCCCTTATCCCGCAGACGCACGCATTGTCCATTGTCAATACCTGCAGGAATGGACACCTGGATTTTCTTCTTATTAGCAATGTATCCCGTCCCCCGGCAGTCTGGGCATTTATCCTTCACCACTTTACCAGTACCCTGACAGTCCGGACAGGTCTGTACGTTCCTCATAATACCGCCAAAAGGCGACTGTCTGGTGAACACTACCTGACCCTTACCACCACACTTACTGCAGGTTTCAGGACTGGTGCCGGGTTTGGCACCAGTTCCATGGCAGGACGTACACTCGTCCTTTAAGGTCAGTTCTATTTCCTTATCTACACCAAAGACTGCTTCCTCAAAGGTTATGCGGACGCTGGTGCGCAGGTTCGCTCCCTTCATAGGGCCGTTGCCTCTGCCGCCGCGTCTGCCGCCACCGCCAAAGAAATCGCCAAAAATATCACTGAAGATATCGCTAAAAATATCACTGTTGAAATCAAAACCGCCAAAGCCGCCTGCACCGCCTGCGCCATCGAAGGCGGCATGACCATATTGGTCATACTGCCTTCTCTTCTCAGGGTCGCTTAAGACTGCATACGCCTCAGACGCTTCTTTAAATTTCTTTTCCGCCTCCGCATCTCCGGGGTTCATATCGGGATGATATTTCTTAGCCAGAACTCTGTATGCCTTTTTGATTGCAGCGTCATCAGCGTTTTTCTCTACGCCGAGCACCTCATAATAATCTCGTTTCTGTTCTGCCATGATTATACCCTTCCTACTCTGCCTGTCTTTCTATCTTAAACCTCTCTGTAATCTCCGTCAACCACATCGTCAGCCGGTGCTTCCTGGGTATTCGCCTCTGCCGCACCGCCCATATTGCTCATATCCGGGCCGCCCTGCGCCTGCTGCATATTCTCATACATCTTGGTAAACAGGCTCTGTGCGGAATTTGTCAGTTTCTCTTTCGCTGCCTTGAGTTCATCCAGCTGGCTGTCCGTCATCTCCTGATCTTTGGTCTTCTCCAGAATATCTTTTACTGCCTGCAGATCCGCCTCCACGCCGGACTTCTCAGAAGCATCAATCTTATCGCCCACTTCGCTCAGTGCCTTTTCTGTCTGGAAGACAAAAGCGTCTGCATCGTTTCTGGTGTCAATTGCCTCTTTTCTCTTCTTATCCTGTGCTTCGTACTCGGCCGCTTCTTTTACTGCCCTATCGATTTCATCATCGGACATATTAGAACCTGCCGTGATGGTAATATGTTGCTCTTTGCCTGTACCCAGGTCTTTTGCAGACACATTCACGATACCGTTAGCATCAATATCAAAGGTTACCTCAATCTGCGGCACACCGCGCATTGCCGGCGGAATACCGTCCAGTCTGAACTGGCCCAGAGACTTGTTATCTTTGGCAAACTGTCTCTCACCCTGTACTACGTTGATGTCAACTGCAGTCTGGTTATCAGCCGCTGTGGAGAAAATCTGGCTCTTCTTGGTAGGAATTGTGGTATTTCTCTCAATCAGTCTGGTAGCAACGCCGCCCATAGTCTCAATAGACAAGGAAAGAGGTGTAACATCCAGAAGCAGGATTTCACCTGCACCCGCATCGCCAGCCAGCTTACCACCCTGAATGGAAGCACCCAGTGCCACACACTCGTCGGGATTTAAGGACTTGCTGGGCTCTTTGCCGGTAAGCATTCTCACCTTCTCCTGCACTGCAGGCACACGGGTGGAACCGCCCACTAAGAGCACCTGGCCGATATCTGCATTGGTCAGACCCGCATCCTTCATCGCGTTCTGTACCGGAATCGCTGTCTTTTCTACCAAATCATGAGTCAGCTCATCGAATTTCGCCCTTGTCAGGTTCATGTCAAAATGCTTCGGCCCCTCGGAAGTAGCTGTGATGAAAGGCAGATTGATATTGGTTGTGGTTGCGGAAGAGAGCTCTTTCTTCGCTTTCTCAGCAGCCTCTTTTAATCTCTGAAGTGCCATCTTATCGTTGGAGAGATCTACGCCCTCCTGTTTCTTGAATTCAGATAACATCCAGTCAATGATCTTCTGGTCGAAGTCATCGCCGCCCAGATGGGTATCGCCGTTGGTGGAAAGCACTTCGATGACACCGTCGCCAATCTCGATGATAGACACATCAAAAGTACCGCCGCCTAAGTCGTAGACCATAATCTTCTGCTCTTTCTCATTGTCAAGACCATAAGCCAGCGCAGCTGCCGTAGGCTCGTTAATGATACGTTTTACATCAAGGCCCGCAATCTTACCTGCATCCTTGGTTGCCTGTCTCTGGGCATCATTGAAGTACGCGGGAACTGTGATGACTGCTTCCGTTACTTTCTCGCCCAGATAATTCTCTGCGTCTGCTTTTAACTTCTGTAAGATCATAGCGGAAATCTGCTGGGGTGAATATTTCTTGTCATCAATGGTACGCCCTCTGTCTGTACCCATATCTCTCTTGATAGAAGAAATGGTCTTATCAGCGTTGGTCACTGCCTGACGCTTCGCCGGCTCACCTACCAGTCTCTCCCCGTTCTTGGTAAACGCCACCACGGAAGGTGTGGTTCTTGCGCCCTCTGTGTTTGCAATGACCGCGGGTTTACCACCCTCCATAACTGCCACGCAGCTATTGGTTGTTCCTAAGTCAATACCGATAATTTTACTCATAATTTCTCCCTCCTGCTTATCATAAAGCCACATAATGTTTTATTGTTGTTTTATTAAAGATATTATAAAAAATTATAACCTTTTACTGGACTACCGCCACCATGCTGTGTCTGACTACGCTGTCGCGGTAAGTATAACCTTTTTGCAGTTCCTGCGCGATCACACCGGATTCGAATTCTTCACTCTCCACCTGCATCACCGCGTTATGGAACTCGGGATTGAATTCCTCGCCTACGGCGGGAATTGGTTTTACTTCCATATTTTCAAGTTCCGTCATCAGCTGTTTATAAATCATCTGCATTCCCTGTGAAAAACCGCTGTCTTTCTCTTCTTCGGGAACACTCGCCAGACCTCTCTCAAAATTATCGACCACCGGAAGTATCTTCTCTATCACGCTCTTTGCGCCGGTCTCAAACATTGCCGTCTTTTCTTTCTCTGTCCGCTTGCGGAAGTTCTCGAATTCAGCCATCTGGCGTTTTACCCGGTCCTCAAGCTCCGTAATCTTCTCTTTCAAAGCGTCCTGCTTCTTGTCGGCTTTTTCTTTTTTCTTCTTTTCTTTCTTTTCTTCTTTGGAAAGCTCTTTCTCGTTTTCTCCCGCAGTATCCTCTTTCACATCTTCTGCGGTTTCAGGTACTTGCTCTTCCCCGGGATTTTCTGTTGTCAGATTTTCTTCCTGCATCATATCTTTTTCCTCTGCCACGCTCTTCATTCCTTTCTGTCAGAATCGACCGAAGTCAATTTTTCCTATATAAATCATCCAGCTGGTTCTTTAACAGCTTCAGATTACTCACTACCTTTTCATAGTCCATTCTCTTAGGTCCGATAATTCCGATCGTCCCTTTCATCCCCTCATCCAACTCGTAAGTAGCCGTCACAATACTGCAGTCTTTCATGCCGGCTACCGGTGTCTCACTGCCGATATAAACCTGTATGCCGGTGTTATTCTCATCTGCCAAGTTATCCTGCACCAGTTCGCTCAGCAGTTGCTTTTCCTCAAATGTGGTAATCAGTTCACTGGCACGCTCATGATCTGCAAGTTCCGGATATTTAAAGAAGTTCTTTGCGCCGCTGGTATAGATTTCCAGATCTTCATCGGCCCTGATCGCCTCCGCCACCGCATCAATAACATCCGCCACAATCTCGCTGTGGATACCCGCCTGCTGCTTCATAGCTGCGATCATCCCCAGATTAATCTCTTCTAAGGACAGCCCATTTAAATGGGTATTGAGAAGAATGTTCAGCTTCAAGAGTGTTTCTTCTCCCAATCTCTCAGCCACTGTCAGTATATTGTTCTTGATCACGTTGCCCTCTACCACGATGACCGCCAGAATATGATTAACATCCACCTGGGAGAGCTGAATAAATTTCAGCTTATTGCGGTGATACTGGGGTGCAGAAATCATGGCCGCGTACTCGGTATTATTGGCAAGTACCTTGGCCGCCCGCTTTAGGAGATGGTCCATCTTGTCTTCCTTCTCAAGAAGCATCTCCTTCATCTCCTCCACTTCCCGTTCCTTCTCCTCCATCATCCTGTCTACATACAGGCGGTATCCTTTATCAGAAGGTATCCTGCCAGCGGAAGTGTGAGGCTGCAGGATGTATCCCAGTTCTTCCAAATCGGCCATCTCATTGCGGATGGTAGCGGAACTTAGATTTAAATCCGTATACTTGGAGATTGTGCGGCTGCCTACCGGTTCGCCCGTCTCTAAGTAGTTGCGAATGATGGCTTGCAATATTATATATTTTCTTTCATCTAGCTGCATACCATTTCTCCCATTGTTAGCACTCATTCCGCTAGAGTGCTAACACCTTCTAGTAGTAAGTTATCACTTAAGATTTTTATTGTCAACATCTGGATACAAAAAAATTATTAAAAAAATATAAAAGAAAAAAGCAGTCAATTTAGAGTATCCTCAAATTAACTGCCTGCATTCTTCTTTTTCTCTGTTTACAAATATTTTTTAAAATATTATCAGATTCCAAAATTACCCTGTACTTCGCCATTGATCACATAGTAAACAACGCTCTCCTCAGGCTTTACATACAACTCAACAGACTTGAAATCCTCCTCTTTCTGGTTGAGATCGTATTTCCACACATCTTTAGCAATCTTCACCAAATCTTCCGCTGTGTAGGACTTATCCGCAAACTGTACATGTACTGTTTCTTTTACAACTGTCTTCTTTGCTACGGTTGTTCTCTTCACGGTCTCCTTCTTTGCAGTCTCTTTCTTCGCCGTTGTCTTTCTGGTTGTTGTCTTCTTCGCTGCTGCAGCCTTCTTAGGCTCTGCAGATGCTGCCGTTGTTGTCGTTTCCTTTGCTGTCTTTGTATCTGCTGCCTTAGCAGCTGTTGTTTTCGCTGCCGGTTTAGCGCTTGCTGTTTTCTTGGTTTCTGCCATGACTAATCTCCTTCCCCATCTTTGGCTCTTTGAACGCTGCACGTTCCACTTTTCACTTTTTCATAATATTCTATGAATCCACCTGTACTTTTGGACCATATGAAGATTCTAGCGCAATCCCGATGCACTGTCAACTAACAAACTGTAACAAATAGTTACGTTCTGCCTTATTATCTTATACGAAATGACATAAAAACACAGGCTTTCATGCGGGACAACTCCTCATTTCATCATAAAATATCCCAATACCGCCGCTCCAAGCACAATGCGGTACCAGCCAAATACTTTGAAGTCATGTTTCTTAATATAACCCATCAAAAACCGGATGACCAGAACAGACACCACGAACGCAACCACCATGCCCACCAATAAGATTGTCATCTCTGGCCCGGTGATCGGGCCCTCGAATTTTAAGACCTTAAGAAGGCTTGCTCCCAGCATAACGGGAATGGCCAGAAAGAAGGTAAATTCTGCCGCCACCGTTCTGGATACGCCAATCAAAAGGGCTCCCACAATCGTTGCCCCGGAGCGGGAAGTACCCGGAAACACTGCCGCAATAAGCTGGAATACACCGATCAGAAAAGCTGTCTGGTAAGTGATCTGGCCAAGTTCTGTAATCTTGGGCGTCATATTTTTATTCCGATTTTCAATCACGATAAAGGCGATACCAAACACGATCAGCGCAATGGCCACACACCAGGGGTTATAAAAGAGTGCATCCAACACGTCGTCGAAGGCAAGCCCTATGACCGCCGCCGGGACACAGGCCGCCAGTATCTTGAACCAGAGTACAAAAATATCCGTTCTCACCACCGGTTTTTTCTTAAACTGAAAGGGGAAAATTTTATTCCAAAACAGCAATACGACCGCCAAAATTGCTCCCAGCTGAATCACCACCAGAAACATCTCCCAAAACTCCGGTCTCACATCAAGCGTCACAAACTCATTGAGCAGAATCATATGTCCGGTACTGCTGATGGGCAGCCATTCCGTAATCCCCTCCACGATACCAAACAACACCGCCTTTAGAATTTCTATCATATCCATATCTCCTCTCAGTCCCTCTCCAGATATTCCAGCAAGTCCAGATAACAATTCTGGGCATCCTGATATCCCTCTTCATAGAGCGCCTTCATTTTTTCCTTATCCTTCTCCACCCTGCGCACTTTGCTGGCGCATTTGGGCCGGATAAGAAACACCTCTCCGTTTCTTGCTTTCTCCTCAATATACTGTACCGTATTATTATAGGAAAGATGTCTCTCCCGCATCAATTCATAGACCTTGGGATACCGCAGATACCTTGCCCGGACAGCGGCAAGCTCTGCGCCCGCCGGCTTCCTGACATAACCTTCTTCCTTGGTCATGACAACCACGTTCTTTCGATTGCCGTCCCGGTAAGACTGTCTGATGGGAATCGAATCGGAAATGCCGCCGTCCAAATATAATTCACCGTCGATTTCCACATTGCGGGACACTAACGGCAGAGAACTGGACGCCCTCACCGCAATGATATCCTTGTGCATATCCTTAAGCAGCAGATATGCCGGCTTGCCTGTGCGGATATTGGTAGCCACCGCATAGGCTCTTCCCTCATATTTTGCAAAAGCTTCAAAGTCATAAGGATCTAGATAATCCGGTATCAATCCATAGCACATATCCACACCGAAGAGATTACCTGTTTTCATAAGGCTCTCCGGACCACAGTACTGTTTCATATCCAGATAATTGACGCTGACCCGGTAGGCCCGCCCCCGCTGGCCCGACAGATAACTGCACAGATGACATGCGCCCGCCGATACCCCATAACAGTCAGAGAACAGAATCTCCTTCTCCATAAAAAATTCCAACACGCCGGCAGTATAAATTCCTTTCATACCGCCGCCCTCCAAAATAAGCCCTGCCTGATACATAACTTCCTCCAAACTCTCCTCCTCACCCTCAAGATTTTGCTCTGCAAAATCCCAGGTTAACACAGAGAATGCCTTTCTAATATTCCGTCTTCACAAATTTCCTAAAAGCCTCCAGCGAACGCTCCACTTTCTTCGTATCGATACAGTACGCAAGCCGGAAATATCCTTTCACGCCAAAGCTGTCACTGGGCACCAGGACCAGGTCATATTTCTTCGCCTTTTCACTGAATGCAACCGCGTCCTCCTCCAGCGCTTTCGGGAAGATATAGAAAGTACCGCCAGGCTTTACACATTCAAATCCCAAAGCTGTCAGTTCTTTATATAATATGTTCATATTCGTCTCATAGACCGACAAATCCGCTGTCAGATCAAGCACTTCCGCCACCGCCAGCTGTATGATGGACGGCGGGCAGTTATGTCCCGTGCCTCTGGAAATCTGGCTGCACATGACGCTGATCAACTCTGCATCCGTACAGGCCGGATTGACGGCCACATAGCCTATCCGCTCTCCCGGCAGAGATAAGGATTTCGAGAAAGAATAACAGGATAAAGTGTTATCATAATACTGAGACGGATAAGGCGCATCCACACCTGCAAAGATAATCTCCCGATATGGTTCATCAGAAATCAGGAAAATATCATGGCCGTACTGCTCTTGCTTTTGACGCATAATCCGTGCCATCTCCTTTATGGTCTGTGTAGAATAAACCACGCCGGAGGGATTATTGGGTGTGTTAATGAGCACCGCCATCACCTTTTTAGTCAACATCTGTTCAAAAGCATCAAAATTTATCTGAAAATTCTCCGTGTCAGCCGGCACCACTTTAAGCTTTGCTCCCGTCAGATTGATATAAGGCGCATATTCCGGGAAATAGGGCGCAAACGTTAAAACCTCATCCCCAGGCTCCGCCACACAGCGCACCGCATGGGCGATCGCTCCCGCCGCACCGGTGGTCATAAATATATGCTCACCCGTATACTGCATCCCGAATCTCTGATTCAGGGAAGCCGCCACTTTATCCCGCACAGAAGGAATGCCCAGACTCTGGCTGTAGCCATGGAGTTCCATCGGATTTCTCTCCTGCAGCATTTTGATCATCGTATCCGTAAATGCCTGGGGCGCCGGCACGGAAGGATTGCCCAGGCTATAATCAAACACATTCTCATAGCCAATCTCCTCCCCCCTGCGTGTGGCAAACTCAGACAGCTGCCGAATAACGGATTTCCCCTGTAACATATCTTTATATTTCTGTACGATCATCGTAATCCCCTTTCTGACTATTTATGGTTGTTCTCATTCCTGCGCTGTATTTTACGCAGTAACTTCCTCTTACTTTCGTATCTATCCTACTCCTCATCCTGAGCCCAGGCAAGTGCACATCTGACGGCACGCTTCCAGCCCTTTATGAGATGTCCTCTGGTCTCCTCTTCCATGGACACATCAAAACGCTTCCCCAACTGCCAGTTGGCACAGATTTCCTCTTTATCCTTCCAATATCCCACCGAAAGGCCTGCAAGATACGCCGCTCCCAATGCCGTGGTCTCAATACAGTCCGGCCGGTACACTGCTTGTCCCGTGATATCCGCCTGGAACTGCATCAGGAAATCATTGGCGCTGGCGCCGCCGTCCACCTTCAAGTCACCCAGCGCAATCCCCGCATCTTCTTCCATAGCCTTTAACACATCCATGGACTGATAGGCCACAGACTCCAATACCGCTCTCACGAAATGCTCCTTCTGGCAGCCTCTGGTAATACCCACCACAGTGCCCCTGGCATAAGGATTCCAGTAGGGCGTTCCCATGCCCACAAAAGCAGGCACCACATAGACGCCGCAGGTATCCGGCACCCGCATGGCATATTTCTCAGAGTGCTGGGATATCTTCATCATACGCATCTCATCCCGCATCCACTGCACCGCCGCTCCTGCCACGAACACACTGCCCTCTAAAGCGTATTCCGGCCTGACACCGTCCCCGGCCGCAATGGTGGTAAGCAGGCCGCTTTTTGAAGCGATAGCATTCTGACCGGTGTTCATCAGCAGGAAACACCCGGTTCCATAAGTATTCTTCACCTGCCCCGGTTCAAAACAGCATTGTCCAAAAAGTGCCGCCTGCTGGTCCCCCGCCGCACCGGCAATGGGAATCGGCTTTCCAAAAATACTGCCCTCGCTCATACCGAAGATACTGCCGGAAGGCTTTACTTTAGGCAGCATCTTTCTGGGAATCCGCAGGATGGACAGCAGTTCGTCGTCCCACTCCAAAGTATGGATATTATAAAGCATGGTACGGGAAGCGTTGGTATAATCCGTCACATGGACGGCTCCCTTGGTGAGATTCCAGATCAGCCAGGTATCCACCGTGCCAAATAAGAGTTCTCCGGACTCTGCACGCTTCCTTGCACCCTCCACATGGTCTAGTATCCAGGCAATCTTACTCCCTGAAAAATAGGCGTCCGGCACCAGCCCGGTCTTCGTCCGTATGGTTTCCGTGTATCCTTGTTTCTTGAGATTGTCTATATCTTCCGCCGTTCTGCGGCACTGCCATACGATTGCATTGTATACCGGCTCGCCGGTCTCTTTATCCCAAACGATTGTTGTTTCACGCTGATTGGTGATACCGATGCCTTCAATCTGCGCAGCGCTGACACCGATGTTAGCCATGGCCTCAATCGCCACCGCAAGCTGAGAAGCCCAAATTTCCCGCGGATTGTGTTCCACCCAGCCGGCCCGGGGATACACCTGCGTAAACTCCTTCTGGGCCATACTGCAGATACTGCCCTTTTGGTCAAACAATATACAGCGGGAACTGGTGGTTCCCTGATCTAATGCCATAATATACTGCCGCATCTCTACCTCATTTCTATAACGATCTCTATACCGTTTTGTCTTCCTTTTTCGTAAAACGGCACATTCCGTCACTACAAATTCCCATATAACAACCTTATTCAGTATATAATACCCTGCCGCATTTCGTCTATAGGTACTTGCATTTGGCCTCATTCCAGGCTCTTATACACGGTCTCCACTTCTTTACCTAAAGCCAGGAATTCAGAAAATGCGCTGGCGCTGCCTGCGGCGACACCCATACGGAATGCATGATCATAATCCTGCTTCTGCGTCCAGCCAGCCAGAAAACCTGCCACCATAGAGTCTCCAGCCCCTACAGCGTTAACCAGTACGCCTTGTGGCGCCGGAAGTTCATGCACTTCTTTGTCCGCATCCACCAACACGGCCCCCTGTCCGGCCATAGATACCAACACATTTTGGGCTCCCATTTTCTGCAGTTTCTCTGCGTAAGGAATCACTTCCTGTCTGGTATGCAGTTCTACCCCGAAAATCTCCCCCAGTTCATGATTGTTTGGCTTTACCAAAAAGGGGCTGTACTGCAGCACATTCACAAGCAGCTGCCCCGTCGCATCAACCACAAACGAAATCTTTCGTCCCGCAAGATGTTCTAAAATATCACTGTAGATAGAATCCGGCAGACATTTCGGAATACTGCCCGCCAAGACAAGCACATCCTTTGCCTGCAGCCTGTCAAGCTTTGCATACAACTGCTCCACATACGCCTGTTTGATATCGGGCCCCATCCCATTAATTTCTGTTCCGTCAAAATCCTTCAGTTTGACATTGATACGTGAAAATCCGTTTTCCACAGGGATAAAATCGGTACAAAGTCCCATAGCCGCAGTATCTTTTACAATCTGAGCTCCTGTAAAGCCGGCAACAAATCCCAGGGCTGTACTTTCTATCCCAAGATTACGCAGTACAATAGAAACATTAATTCCTTTGCCGCCCGGAAAAATCTGTTCCCCCACGGTGCGGTTCGTCATACCCATCGCAAAATCCTGCATAGATACGATATAATCCAAAGATGGATTAAAAGTCACTGTATAAATCATGCTCGCTTTCCTCCCAGAGCTTCCAAAATCTTTCCTACCTGATTTTACCAGAATCTTTGACCGCTGTCATCGTTCTGTCCTAATATACTTTTGGTCCATAAACGATAAAATTATATTTTTTGTTTCCCATAGGTATTAAAACATGCTACAATCACAGTCAGGGAAATTTTACTTCGGTAACAACCTATGCAAAGAAAGAGGCTTAATTATGAGTATCCTGGTGGTATTACAGCAAATGGTCATCATCTTCATCCTGATTGGAGTCGGTATGCTTCTCTACCGGCGTAACATGTTGTCGGAAGCAACCTCCAAACAGATTTCCGGTATCATCATCAATGTCACAAATCCGGCGCTTTTAATCTGCTCCGCTTTCGAGGACGGCCCCAAAGTTTCTTTAGGCGGCCTTTCCATTGCGTTAGCTGCTTATGCGGCTGTTTTTGTGATTCTGATTGCTCTGTCTTTCCTGATACCCTATATCCTGGGTGTACCGAAGAAACTCCACTATGCCTATCAGATGCTGACCATTTTCGGCAATGTGGGTTTTATCGGCATCCCCTTAGCCTCTGCCGTGCTGGGCAGTGAATCCTTAATCTTTGTCTCCATTTTTAATCTGTTGTTTAATCTCCTGATCTATACATTGGGCATGTCCATGTTAGAGAAAGCCGCCTCTTTGCAGGCCGCAGAAGGTGAAATTTCTCCCGCAGGCCGCCATACGTCCGGCCGCTTGCAGAAGCTTGTCAACGCCGGTACGATCTCTGCGGCAGTCACCATCTTATGCTATCTGGGCGATTTCCAGGTGCCCGTCATCCTATCCTCCACGCTCACCTACATGGGACGTGCTACCACCCTTTTATCCATGCTGGTGCTTGGCGTATCCGTGGCGCAGATGGCTCCCAAAGATATCTTTTCCCATCCGAAGCTCTATGTCTTTACCCTGCTTAGACAAATTCTTGTCCCCATTGGTTGTGTGCTTCTGATGCGGGGCCTGATCGACAATAAGCTGATTCTAAACACCATGCTCCTGATGGTGGCCGTTCCTGCTGCCAATATGCCTCTCATGTTTGCCAAGCAGATGGATATGGAGACGGAATCCATCTCCCAGGGCATCATCTTGACCACTGTCTTAAGTCTTGTGACAGTCCCCGCAGCCTGCCTGTTCCTGTCCTGATTAGGAACAATTTCTCTGTCCTGGTCATAAAATAGAGTAAAACCACATAGGATATTAAGTTATGTATTATTTACTCTTCGCTCTACTCCTTCTGGCACTTCTAGGCTGTATTTTCTCTTACTGCCACCAGAAGAAAATCATCTGTAAAATCTTGGCCATGGACTGCTGTACCAAATGTTCTTTGGTAGATGAACTGGTGCAGCCCTTCGGCTACTGTTTCCATTGCGACAGCGGCATCTTTTCTTCCACCACGGATGCCTGGCAGAAAGAAGCCGGGTATACCTGGCTCTATGACTATATGGCACCCCGTTTTCAAATGGTTTTTGATGCCCTCCCCGTCTACTTTGATTACCGCGGCAGGACTTGGCTGATTGAATTCTGGAAAGGCCAGTACGGCATCAATACCGGCGCCGAAATCGGCATATACCACACAGATGGAATCATTCCTGAAAGCGACTACAAAACCGCCTGGTTTTCCTGCGCCGAAGATCATGAAATGCTGGATTGTTCCTTCCTCCTGTGCAAAGAAGGAAGCGACTGCATCCGCAATACCGGACGGCACTGGTGGCTCACCGCCTTCCTGGTCGGCTGTTTTTCAAGACCCTCTTGTCTCACCATGGAAGCTTCTATCTGCTTTCCCAACAGAGAAATGCTCTGCGCATTTGTTGACGGTCTGAAACGCGCCGGTTACCAGGAAGACTCCATCTCAATCAAAGGGCTTCATGTATGCTTCGTTTTCTGCCGAGATACTGCCCATAGATACAATCTGCTCACCCGTTTCTGGCGCTGTTTCTCCCAATGGAAAAACCGTTTATTCTGCAAACTCTACCTGTGGGTTACAAGGCCCTTCACATGCACAGAAGACCGCGTCCTATTCTTGTACTATTATCTCCCGCCGGCTTTCCGCAGACTACTTAGACTGCGCCGATTTAACAAACGCTGTCACAAACGTCATTGCAAGCATTGTAAGGAGTCATAATCATGAGTACCTCTTCCCGTCTTAACCGTGCCTTTTTAAATGCCCCTCTGCTCCCGCTCTCACCCTTTTCCCGCTATGTTCTCATGAGTGACTGCCACAGAGGCATAGGAAACTCCTCCGATAACTTCTTAAAAAACCAGCACCTTTATTTCGCCGCACTGGAACATTATTACCGTCAGGGATTTACCTATATCGAACTTGGAGACGGAGACGAATTGTGGGAGAACCGCTGCATGAAAAATATCATGGACATTCACAGCAATGTATTCTGGCTTTTCCAGCAATTTTATCAGCAAAACCGGCTGTATCTGCTCTATGGCAACCATGACATTGTCAAGAAAAGAAGGAAAGTGCAGGCTCTCTTTCCCGCACTTTCCTTCTATGAAGGCATTATCCTCACCACAGATCTGCTGCCGGGAAACCACTCTCATATATCCCTCTATCTGACCCATGGACATCAGGCCAGTCTGCTCAATTCCACCCTCTGGCCCCTTTCCCGTTTCCTGGTCCGCTATATCTGGCGGCCTCTGGAAAATATGGGCGTACTGGACCCCACCAGCGCCGCCAAGAATTATCATATTAAAAATACATGTGAAATCCGGTTAAACAATTGGGCCAAGGAAACCCATCGCATTCTTATTACAGGGCATACCCACAGGCCTATTCTGCCCTTAGAACCTGCCAGTTATTATAATACGGGCAGTTGTGTCCACCCCCGCTGCATCACCTGTATCGAGATTGAGCGGCAGTCCATGACATTGGTGAAATGGAGTATGAACGCCCGGACAGACAGTACGCTCTATGTGTCCAGAGACATCATCTCCGGCCCGGTTCCCCTAGTCAATCATAAGTAGATATGTTATAGTAAGAAAAATATCAGCCTGCAGGGAGGATTTTACCATTGGAACTACGAAACATACACCGCAAACAAATCTATATTTTTATCACCTTATCGATATTGCTGGCTGTATTCTGTACCGTGCTTCTCCTGCAGGCACACGCCGGTGCACTCCTGAAGGTCACCTGGTCAAAAGACCAGGCGCTTCCGGAAATTCATCTGGCGGCGGGCGAAACAATCAAGGGCTGGGAAAAAGACGATATTGTTTATTTCTTCCTTCCCACCCATGCCTCCGCCCATAAAATCTCCCTGGATGCAAATTTAAAATGGGCATCTGCCGACGCCTCCCAATCTTCATCACAGTATGATACCATCCGGGAACTGTTGCGATATGATCACAAAGGAAATCCTATAGATACCATCAATGTATGTTTTAAACATTCGGAAAACCTACATACCATATATATACATCTGGCAGACAGCATTGACGCCATCAGCAAAGACAACTTCATAGAGGCGGACATTAAAGTAGTGAATCCCCAGGGAGATATCGAATACAATATGCCCCATAATCTCATCAAGGGCCGGGGTAATTCCACCTGGGGTCTGGAAAAGAAACCCTATTATATCAAACTGGAAGAAAAAGCGGGATTATGCGGCATGGAGCCTGACCGAAAATGGCTTTTACTGGCCAACTCTTTTGAGGCGACGAAAATATCGAATAAGCTCTTTTATGATTTTTCCAAACAGGCCGGACTTGCTTTTTCCGCCGATTCCCAATGGGTCGATCTCTACATCAATGGGGAATTCCGGGGGAATTATTTACTCTGTGAAAAGATTGACGTGGGAACAAACCGCGTGGATATTGCCAATCTGGAACAGGAGAACGAAACCATTTATGAAACTTACGAGCCCTATACTGAGGACTCTGTAAGAGGCTATCTCACAGATAAGCCCTCTCTTCCCTCCAATATCACAGGCGGTTACATCATCGAAAAGGATGTCACCATCGAAGATTCCCCCTGCGGTTTTGTGACAGAACATAAGAACCGTTTTGTCATCACCTCACCTGACAATGCGTCCCTTCAGGAGGTTTTTTATATCAAAAGTTGTTTTCAAAACGTTGAAAATCTGGTGGAGCAGCAAGATATACGGGTTTTACAATACATTGACGCAGATTCCTTTGCCAAACGTTTTCTCATAGAAGAGATTGCGCTAAATTCAGACGCCTTTATCACCAGCTGTTACTTCTACAAGGAGCGCAACGACAATAAAATATATGCCGGTCCCATTTGGGATTTTGACAGTATCCTGGGAGAGTCCGATTCTGTAGATCAGGAAGCGTCCGGTAATGTCTGGCTGAATTACGATGAGACCACCGTACTCGCCATGGATATAAACCGCGCTACCAGTGCTGCCCTTAACTGGGACGAACAATTGTATTATATACCTGCATATCAGGAGTTTCTAAAAGAAACTTACCAGGCGCTTCTTCCACAGGCGGAAATGCTTTTATATGAACAGATTGACACACATGCGGATTACATCAGACAATCTGTCGCTATGGACAGTATCCGTTGGAACTATGCCGAAAACCAGGCCGGACATTATACTTCTTTTGACAATAATGTCCGCTACCTGAAATTCTTTCTGGCAAAACGCCTTGCTTTCTTAAATAAGCGGTTCGGGCTGGAAGCGTTTCCCTACGAGGACACCATAGAGTGTTCACACAAGATAACCTGTATCACCGAAAACGGCCAAATTGATTTTTCCGTAGCAGACGGTTCCTTTTTAAACATAAACGAACTGCCAGCCTACAATAAGGAAAAATATGCAGGCTGGCATTATGCATGGGACCTTACCCCAGTGTCCGAATATCTCCCTGTCTATGAGGATATCACTCTGTATCTGGATACGCTGGACAACTAGGGACGATACCATTATACAATCTGTACTTTGATCATATTCGTGGTGCCGGAACATCCAATGGGCACCCCGGAAGTGATCACCGTCAAATCGCCCTTTTTCAACAATCCTTTCTTCTCGGCCGCCGCAATCGCCTTGTCAAAAAGCTCATAGACTTCCTTTTCTTCCTTGATCACAAGGGGTGTCACACCCCACGCTAAGGACAACTGCCTGCACACCTTCTCCGTAGTCGCACAGCTTATGATATCGCTCTTGGGACGATAACTGGAAACCATTCTTGCCGATCTGCCGGATTTGGTTACCGTCACAATGGCGGTCGCATTTAAATCTAAGGCCGTAGTACAGGTGGCATGGCAAATGGCATCCGTGATATCCGGATTAACTTCCCTTTCAAACAGGAAAAACCGCTTCCGATAATCTACATCCTGCTCTGTGCGCTCCGCAATTCTCACCATCGTCTTAACTGCTTCTACCGGATAGGCCCCTGCCGCCGTCTCCCCGGAAAGCATGATAGCGCTGGTGCCGTCATAGACCGCGTTGGCAACATCCGTGGTTTCCGCCCTGGTGGGTCGGGGATTCTTGATCATGGATTCCAACATCTGTGTGGCCGTGATAACCTGTTTGCCTGCGCGGTATACCTTCTTGATAATCTTCTTCTGAATCACCGGCACTTCCTCGTAGGGTATCTCCACGCCCATATCGCCCCTGGCCACCATGACGCCGTCCGATACCTCCACGATATCGTCAATGTTAGCCACACCCTGGGCATTCTCTATCTTGGATATGATTTTAATATCCTCGCCGCCGTTTTTCTCAAGCAGCTTACGAAGCTGCAGAATATCTTCCTTCTTCTGTACAAAAGATGCCGCTATAAAATCCACATCCTGTTCTATGCCAAACAGAATGTCCTCTCTGTCCTTGTCGCTGATATACGGCATAGAAAGGTCTACATCCGGCACATTGACACCCTTATGATTGGAGACAACGCCGCCGTTTATCACCCGGCAGACGATATCGTTCTTCTCCACCTTCTCCACTTTCATCTCAATCAATCCATCATCGATCAGTACCCGCATCCCCACTTCCAGATCTTCATAGAGACGGTTGTAAGTCACACTCACCTTGTCCTTTGTACCCTCTACTTCATCAGAAGTCAACGTAAAAAGCTGCCCCTCTTCCAGCACCACTTTCCCTTCCTTAAAGTTCTTCACACGAACCTCCGGTCCTTTGGTGTCAAGCAGAATGGCCACCGGTTTTCCTACTTCCTTCCGAAGTTTCTTGACCGTATCCATTCTCTTCTTATGGTCCTCATAGGTGCCGTGGGAAAAGTTGCACCGGGCCACATTCATCCCTTCCAGCATCATCTGCCTTAACACTTCCTCATTGTCTGTGGACGGTCCCAGTGTACATACAATCTTTGTTTTGCGCATCCTTACCTCCGTTCTCCAGGTCTTCGCTGGATTCTTTCCTATCTTGTTATTCTGAACCAAAATATCTCTGTTTAGTACAACCGGATTAAATCCCGCAAAATGTAAAACTAAACTCTTTTTTCTTACGCACATCAATATGGTACTCCGGATGGACAGGCGCACCCCAGCTGTCGTCGCCGCCTACGCCCATCTGTTGTCCTGCAACGCGCACCACCGTATAATGTACTTTGGGAAGCTCATAGACATGCTTCGCATTCTCAATCTCATGAGGCGTATAAGGAAGTGCCGAGAAATTGAACTTCTCTCCGGTAAACAAAATACCCCTTCCCTGTCTGTCCGTCACTTTGGCATAACGCACCTCCGTCTTATTACCACATTCCTGGGGCACCAGATAAGCCGCCATATTATCAGCCACGTTATTACGGTAGATGCCAAGCTTTGCTCCCTGCTTACGGTCTTCGTAAGTTTCTTCCGGTCCATAACCATACCATTCTACGCAGTCATAATCGGCGTCAAACTTAAACATCACTCCAAACTCCGGCATATCCGCAAGGCCCTCCACCGGGTCGTAGGATAAGATTGTCTGAATACGTCCGTCCCCATACACATGATAGGACAACTGGCAGGACGCCGCCGGCGTGGTCTGCAGATCATAAAGATAAGTCACACTGACATAATCTTTCTCTTCCCGGACAATGGGGTTTTCCCATGCCCTTCCAGGTACATCCAGCTTCTTTCCCATGCCTTTGCAGGTGGCGTACATGCTGGCCAGCTTCCACTGCCCCTGTCTTCCCACCATATTATTGCCGGCATCATTGTCCGTAGGCGCCCGCCAGAAATTGGGGCGGGGTATCTCCTCGATCAATTCTTTCCCTGCATACCGGTATGACACAAGTCCGCCCACAGATTCCGAGAATAATACGTCAAAGTTCTCACCGCGCACTCCAAAATTATCAATGCCGCGAATCAGTGTATAAGGCTTCTCCTTTTCCTTCCACTCTTTTACAATCTTTGCAATCACCGCTTGGCCGAAAGCAATTTCATGACCGGCTTTGGCCCAGCAAGTGTCTTCTTTTAAATAGAAAGAGATAATAACCGCATACTCTCCCGGTTCCTCAGGTATCGTGAAAGGCTGCGGGAACTTAAGCTTGCTTTCGGGCGCCACGCTGATACCGTCAAGCTCCTTTTCCTCTATCACAATACCGTCACGCAAAAGCTGCGCCGCGCATCTGTAAGCATCCGTGGAGACAAATAGGTTTTTATTCCACACTTCAAAATTTTCACTGTCCAAAGTCACGGCAATATTTTGGTAATTAT
>CAJUFU010000005.1:51256-80527 GCA_910585555.1 uncultured Lachnospiraceae bacterium | reverse complement strand
CGGCATAATATGAAACAATGTTCATATAGTCCGCTGGATTAGGAATTTCTAAAACAAGCCGCAGGCAGTTTTTGTTTTGGAAATACTGACGCCACAAACCTCCCTGTATCTTTTCTTCCCCATTGATGTTCAGCTCTCTGCCGTTTGGACAGAGCATATTTACTTTTCCGGTACAGGCATTGACCGTATCTAAAAAATTTTTCATGTTCAGAATATTCAGTTTTAACACTTTGCACTCACCTCCTGTAAATGTCTGATTTACTTTACAGGTATCATTATAATGCAAACTAATTAGGAAAAATATTTCATTTCTGCCCTTATATATCACTATTCTGCCATTTCCTCCGATATTCTGTGGGTGAACAATGTACATATCAGGGATACCCTGTCTGTTAATTTCCTACAGTAAATTTACACGACCTGATGAAAAATACTATTAGTAAGTAATCAGAAAAGGTGTTATACTATAAATAAAAAAGAAAGAAGGTATTGTTATGGTAAATCGTTTCGTACTGAATGGAATTTCTTATCATGGAGCGGGGCAATCAAAGAAATTCCAGGTATCATCAAGAGCAAGGGATTTAAAAAAGCCTTTGTAGCATCGGATCCGGATTTGGTAAAATTCGGTGTGACGGCTAAAGTAACAGAGCTGCTGGATGCGGAGAATCTGGCATATGAGATTTATTCTGATATCAAGCCCAATCCCACCATTGAAAATGTAAAGGCGGGGGTAGCGGCATATAAAGCATCGGGCGCGGATTATATGATTACAATCGGCGGCGGTTCTTCCATGGATACCGGTAAGGCGATCGGTATTATCATCAACAATCCGGAGTTTGAGGATGTGCGTTCCTTAGAGGGTGTGGCGCCCACGAAGAATAAGACAGTATATACGATTGCAGTTCCGACAACAGCTGGTACGGCGGCGGAGGCAACCATTAATTATGTTATCACGGATGTGGAGAAGAAGAGAAAATTTGTGTGTGTAGACGTGAATGATATTCCGGATATTGCAATTGTGGACCCGGAAATGATGTCTAGTATGCCAAAAGGCTTGACAGCGTCAACAGGTATGGATGCATTGACCCACGCCATTGAGGGATATACCACTAAGGCGGCATGGAGACTGGCTGACTGTCTGAACTTAGAAGCAATTAAGCTGATTGCCGAGAACCTTCGGGGTGCTGTAAACAATACGCCTGACGGACGTGAAGGCATGGCGCTTGGACAGTTTGTAACCGGCATGGCATTCTCCAATGTGGGACTTGGTATCGCACATTCCATGGCGCATACATTGGGAGCAGTTTATGATACACCCCACGGCGTTGCCTGTGCAATGATGCTGCCCATCGTTATGGAGTATAATGCAGAGACTACCGGGGAAAAATATAAGGACATTGCAGAGGCGATGGGCGTGGACACAACCGGCATGTCTCAGGAAGAGTATCGTAAAGCAGCTGTTGCTGCAGTACGGCAGTTGTCTGAGGATGTAGGGATTCCGGCGAAACTGGAAGCTTTGAAAGAAGAAGATCTGGATTTCCTGGCTGAGTCTGCGTTTGCGGATGCATGTTGCCCTGGCAACCCGAAAGATACCTGTGTGGAGGATTTGAAGGGATTATTCCGCAAATTAATGTAATAAGAATTCTCATGTTACTAAAATGAAGAGGAGGGGCTGTCAGGAGACTGGCAGTCTCTTTTGTCTGCAAAGGAGGAAGAATATGCCCGGGGGCAATTGCATTATGAAACGGATGGTTGTATGATGGAAAGGACACGTGCGGTCAGCCGCATAAAGAGCAATCGGAAAGGATGAAGCAACTATGAAAAAAATCATTGTGACAGGCTGTAACGGGCAGCTGGGACGTGCCGTCAATCAACAGTATGCAGGCAGTACAGAATATGAACTGATCAATACGGATGTTGGAGAGTTGGATATTACCAAAATAGATGCAGTCATGGAATTTGTGCGCGGGTTAAATCCTTATGCAATCATCAATTGCGCGGCTTATACGGCTGTGGAGGCTTGCGAGAAGGAAGAAGATTTGGCCTTTCGTATCAATGCCATCGGTGCCCGTAATCTGAGTATTGCGGCAAATGAGACAGGCGCAAAGCTGATGCACATCTCTACGGATTATGTGTTTGACGGAAATGGGACAAGGCCCTATAAAGAGACAGACCCCGTGGGGCCCCAGGGTGCCTATGGCAGGACGAAACTTGCGGGGGAAGAGTTTGTCAAGGAATTCAGTGACAGACATTTTATCCTGCGCACGGCGTGGCTATACGGGGACGGCAAGAATTTCGTCAAAACCATGCTGCGGCTCAGTGAGACCCACGATAAGGTGAGGGTAGTGTATGATCAAGTAGGATCGCCCACAAGTGCAACGCAGCTGGCAAAGGCCGTTGCCTACCTGCTTCCCACAGAGAATTACGGCCTCTTTCATGCTACCTGTGAGGGAGACTGCAGCTGGGCACAGTTTACAGAGGAGATTTTTAGGCTGGCAGGGAAAAAGACAGTGGTAGAGAGCATTACCTCCGAAGAATTCGGTGCGGCGGTAAAACGGCCGGCCTATTCCATCCTGGAAAACTACATGTTCAAAATGACCACAGATTTCACCTTCGCAGATTGGCATGATGCCATAGCCGAGTATTTGAAATAATGGCAATATATCTTTACAGCGACTGTTTTTTATGAGAAAATGTTCGAGATGGCAATGAGCAGTGCGCAGACGTTCAGGTAAATAAGGAGGGGAGCTTGCTCGCCGAAATATTTACCTGAACGTCTGCATAGGGCGAAGCCCGCGAGCGAGATGAAGCAAAGCGGAATCGAGCGGGGCACTGCGGGCGAAGGCATAGAAGAAAGGAAAACTATATGAATAAAATAGCACTGATTACAGGAATTACAGGTCAGGACGGCTCTTATCTGGCAGAGTTTTTGTTGGAGAAAGGATATGAGGTTCACGGGCTGATTCGAAGACACAGTATCACAAACACAGCCAGAATCGATCACCTGATTCGTTCTGATTATCATAAAGTAAAATTTTTCCTGCATTTTGCAGACACCACTGATTCCAGCAACTTAATGCGCCTGATCGGGGAGATTCGCCCTACAGAAGTGTATAATCTGGCGGCTCAGTCCCATGTAGGCGTGTCTTTTGAGGTGCCGGAGTATACGGCGGAGGCGACCGGCGTCAGCACCCTGAAACTTTTGGAGGCGATTCGTGTCAACGGCGGAGCGTGCAGATTTTATCAGGCATCCACATCGGAACTGTTCGGGGGGATACCGGAGACTGCGCCCCAGAGTGAGAAGACGCCCTTCTATCCCAAGAGTCCCTATGGCGCGGCCAAATTATATTCCTACTGGATTACAGTGAATTATCGTGAGTCCTATAATATGTATGCCTGCAACGGAATTCTGTTTAACCACGAGTCACCCAGACGGGGAGAAAACTTTGTTACCAGAAAGATTACCCTGGCCATCGCTAACATCATTGCAGGCAGGCAGGAGAAGCTTTCCCTGGGTAATATGAATGCCAAGCGCGACTGGGGATTTGCCGGGGATTATATCAAGGGCATGTGGCTTATGTTACAGCAGGATAAGGCGGATGATTATGTACTTGCCACCAACGAGACCCACACGGTCAGGGAATTTGTGGAGGCGGCTTTTGCAGAACTGGGAATAAAGATTCGCTGGGAAGGAACCGGTGTCAATGAGAAGGGATATGACGCAGAGACCGGCAGGCTGCTTGTGGATGTGAATCCGGAGTTTTATCGTCCGGCTGAGGTGGAATTCTTGTGGGGTAACTGCGAGAAGGCCGAGAAAGAACTTGGATGGAAGCGGGATGTGGACTTTAAGGGTCTGGTATCCATGATGATGGACGCCGATCTGCAGGAGATAGCAGGTATCAGCTGCGCCGACTATAGGAAGAAGAACAGCGGAAAAAAGAGTGAGTAGGAGAAGGCCGGGATATCTATGATTTCAGTGATATTGATATGGCTCTATATGTTAATAACAACGTTTACGGTTGGGTATGGTGTGCTGCGTGTAATCACGCGGCACATTCCTTATCATGCCCATGAACAGATGAATTCGTTCAACAATCCGCGGGACAAGTCTGGGGGAAATGTCTATCAGATACGGTATGCTGACGCGTATTTTATGTGCGGCATCGTCTGTGTTACGGTTTATGCGCAGTTTTTCAGTCTGTTTGGGGGCGTAGGACTTGCAGCCAACGGGATGTTGTGCGCGGCTTGTGTTTTGATCGTCTGGCTTGACAGGGCGGCGTTTGGAAACGTAGTCAGAGGACTTTTCTTTGGCAGGAAAGAAGAAATTTCCCGGCATGGCGGTCTGAGAATCTGTCTGCTCTTATTTCTGTTTTTGCTATTTTCTTACGGCACTTCCCGCGGCATGATACATTATGATACAGGACTGTATCATGCCCAGAGTATCCGCTGGATAGAGGAATACGGTGTGGTAAAAGGGCTGGGCAATCTGCACTGCAGACTGGCTTACAACAGTTCTTCTTTTGCCTTGTCAGCGCTATACAGCATGGCCTTTCTGGGCGGCAGATCATATCATTGCTGCGCCGGATTCCTGGCCTTTCTCCTGACGGCGGTCTGTCTGGAAGTGGTGGGACACCTATGTGCTGGAAAACTGCATGTCAGTGACTTTGCAAGGGTGATGGGGTTGTATTATCTGGTGAATATTTTTGACGAGATGATTTCTCCGGCCTCGGATTATTTTATGGTACTGACGGCCTTTTATATCGTTATCCGCTGGCTGGATTTGCTTGAGCTGGAGGAGCGGGAGACTCTGCCTTATGCGCTGTTATGCATCCTGGGGGTGTTTCTGATGACGGTGAAGCTGTCTGCGGCGTTGATTCTTCTGCTTACTCTGTGGCCGGCCTGTTTTCTATTGCGGAGTAAAAAATGGCGGGAAATTCTGGTTTATTTATGTCTGGGGCTTGTGACAGCTCTGCCGTACTTTATCAGAAATGTGGTGATTTCCGGCTGGCTGGTCTATCCTTTTACCAAGATAGATTTCTTCCCGGTCCGGTGGAAGATACCGAAGGGAATTGCGGACTATGACGCCAGAGAGATTCAGGTGTGGGGCCGGGGGTATGCGGATGTGGCGCGGTATGATATTTCCATGGGAGAATGGCTGCCGGATTGGTTTCGCTCTCTGTCAGGAAGCGATAAGGCGTTTGTTCTTCTGGCAGTACTGTCTGTCTGCGCATTGCTTCTATATGGGATGGGCATGGTATTTAAGTTGTGGCGCAGACGGTGGGATATTCTGCTTGTGCAGCTGGCGGTGGCGGTTTCGTTTCTGTTTTGGCTGTGCACTTCGCCGTTAATCCGTTATGGGTGTGTCTATGTGTATCTGACGCCGGCGGTGGTGTTTGGCGGTATTTATGAAGCAGTGTTTGACTTAGGAAAGAAGAGAGAGAGAAGCGGCCAAGATATGGATCAAAGCGGTGTCGGTTTGCCGAAATCCAAGAGGCGGATATTGATATGCCTAGCGGTACAGAGGGCGGCAGTTGTGCTTATAGCATTACTTTTAGTGTATAAAGGGTTTGCACTTGGCCGTGAGATTGTCAGAAGTCATACCAACGATTATTGGCTGGTTCAGAAAGATTATGAGAACTATGAGACATATCCTTATGAGATTGCGGGGTGTGTCTTTTACCTGCCGGTTGAGGGCGATCAGACCGGATATAAAAGTTTCCCAGCGGCACCTTCAGTACCACAGATTACACTCAGGGGAGAAGGACTTAAGGACGGATTTGAAAATACCTGTCTCGACATTCCTTGACACCCACCTGAATCTTGCGCGGCTGGCGAAGTATGCCGTAAAATGTGCGAACTATACCGCATCTTACGAAGTCAATAAAGGTATCTGCTATAATGAGCCCAAAAGCATGAGAGGAGATAACAACGAGGGTGTTCCTGGATGCTTTTTTCGGCGGAAGCGGAAGCTTCATATGACAGGAGTATAGAGGCTTTATGCCGGGACAGGGGGATTCATGTATGATGAAGATTATTAAGACGGAACGAGGAAACAGCTTGTGTCTTGCGCTGGAGGGAAGATTGGATACAGCCGCCGCGCCGGAACTTGAGGTGACTGTAGGGAGTTCTGTTAACGGCATCAAAGAGCTGATTATCGATATGCAGGCATTGGACTATTTGTCATCAGCGGGGCTGCAGGTTTTGCTCAAGGCACAGAGAATCATGAATAAACAGGGAATTTTGCGTATAATCCATGTGAACGATACGATTATGGAAATGTTTGCGGCAAGCCGGTTTAAAGATATTCTTCATATTGAAACGTGATAAATGCGTATAGCAGCGTCACAGAGATTTGCAAGAGGCGGTTGAGGACAAAACGGTATGATAGGGAGGCGGTACATAAATGAAGAGCGGCAACATGTTACAATTTAATGCTGATGCGATTATTTTAAAAGAGGGCGAAACGTATCAGGAGATGTATAAAGTTGTCCATGGCTCTGTGGCGGTTTATATCCGGTATGGGCAAAAGGACGAACATCTGATTGGCGTCTATTCCAAGTCTAAATGTTTCGGAGAAGTCAATGTGCTTTCTGACCAGCCAAGTATTTATACGGTAGTTGCCTTTGACGATGTACTGTTAATGTGTATTACAAAGGATACGCTGGAGGATTTTATTAGGAACAATCCTAGAAATGCCATTGATATTATGCAGAACATGGTGCATACGAATATGTTAATGCAGAAAAATATTAATCTTTTGTTAGATGACATTTATGAGAAACAGGATGTCAATAAAAAGAGAACGCAGGAAATGAAAGAGATGATTCAAAAGTACCGTTTGAGCGGGTGTCATCTCTGAGAAGTTTTTTGCTTTATCATGGTCATGGGCCCGACTTGTAAATGCTTTTGTCTTGTGTTAGACTATTAACGAATTAAACGAGGAATAGCCGGCAGTGTTATAGGGTATTTTTATAGGAATATAGAAGGAGAATTTGTATGAACAAGACAGACAAAATTTATGTGGCAGGGCACAGAGGATTGGTAGGTAGCGCCATCGTGCGGAATCTGAAAGCGAAGGGATATGAGAATGTCATCGGCAGGACACACAAAGAACTGGACTTGACAAACCAGCAGGCGGTGAGAGACTTTTTTGAGGCGGAGCATCCGGATGTGGTGGTATTGGCGGCGGCCAAGGTGGGCGGCATCAATGCCAACAATACTACGCCTGCAGATTTTGCCTATGAAAATATGCAGATTCAGTGTAACGTGATTTCCTGCTGTCACCTATATCAGGTGAAGAAACTTTTGTTCCTGGGAAGCACCTGTATCTATCCGCGGATGGCGCCCCAGCCGATTCCGGAGGACGCGCTGTTGACCGGGCCTTTGGAGGAGACCAATGAGGCTTATGCGATTGCCAAGATTGCGGGGCTTGAGATGTGTAAATTCTATAAGAGGCAGTACGGGGATGATTTTATCAGTTGTATGCCCACCAATCTGTACGGTCCGGAAGACAATTATGATCTGGAGGGCTCTCATGTAATGCCTGCCATGATTCGAAAGTTCCATGAAGCTAAGGTGAATCAACAGCCGTCGGTGGAACTGTGGGGGAGCGGTACGCCGCTGCGGGAGTTTTTGTATGTGGATGATATGGCGGACGCCTGCGTATTTCTTCTGGAAAACTACAGCGGCGAACAGCATGTGAATATCGGCACGGGCAAAGAGCTCACAATTAAGGAACTGGCGGATACGGTAAAGAATGTGGTGGGCTATACGGGCGAGATTGTATGGAATAAGGACATGCCCGACGGTACGCCGCGTAAGCTTACGGATGTGACGAAACTGCACGGCCTGGGCTGGAACCATAAAGTGGAGCTGGAAGAGGGCGTACAGCTGGCTTATGACTGGTTCAAGAATAATGTGAAAGACGCAAGATTGTAATATTATTATTTATTCGGGCGATAAATTACAATTTACATTTATACTCTTCTCTGTTATGATGTCTGTTATGTAGATAAAACTACAATGACAATACAATGAAAAGGGGAGTATAAGGGGAATGGTACAACATAACGTGATAAGCGGGCAGGAATTGGAGCAGATAATCTCCGATTTTATGCTGGAATTGGGCATACCGGCGCATTTGAGGGGCTATCAGTTTCTCCGCAGCGCGGTGGAGATGTGTGTGGGCAACATGGAACTTGTGGGCAGTGTGACGAAGCTTTTGTATCCTGATTTGGCGAAGATGTATCAGACGACGGACCAAAAGATTGAGAGAGCTATCCGCAACGCGATCGAGGTGTCCTGGGAGAGGGGCAACAGCGAACTATTTGAGGAACTTTTCGGATATTGCAACAGTCCTGAATACAGCAGACCGACCAACAGTGAGTATATTGCGGCGGCTGCCGATCATATTAGGCTGAAGTACGATTTGATATAAAAGGGAAGGCTGACAGGAAGTTATATAAACTTATAAAAGGTTATATATGCTCACAGGGGTACGGGGCGCCGGGAAGACGGTCTTGGCAGAGAGATGGCCGGTATGAATTCAGAATTAAATAAGTGATGTTTCAGGAGGAAGAGATGTGTCTCTTCCTTTTTTTGTGTATTTATGATAGAATTACTTTGAATTCGTCTGACTTCTTGCTAAAAGAGTATATGATTGAAGAATTTCTGGTGAAATTGATACAATTTGTTTTAAGACCGGCAGGAGGATTAGGCCAGATTGGCATGGAGGCTTATATGAAATTACTGAGTGTCATAGTGCCCTGCTATAACGAGGAAGAAAATATCAGGGATTTTTATGAGGAATTGTTTAAGAACACTTCCTTTTTCCAGCAGAAGGAACTGGAAGTGGAAGTTCTATATGTTGATGACGGCTCTAAGGACAAGACTGCACAGGAGGTCAGGAAGCTGCATGAGGAAGACGGCAGGGTGCGTTTGGTATCTTTTTCCCGTAATTTTGGCAAGGAAGCAGCAATTTATGCGGGCTTACAGAAATGTAAAGGGGATTTCGCGGTGCTGATGGATGCGGATTTACAGGATCCGCCGGCACTTTTACCGGAAATGTACAGCTATATTGAAAAGGGATATGATTCGGTGGCAACAAGGCGTGTGACACGGAAAGGGGAACCGGTCCTTCGCTCTTTCTTTGCAAGATTGTTTTATAAGCTGATGAATAAGATTTCCAGGACGGAGATTGTGGACGGGGCAAGGGATTATCGTTTGATGACCAGACAGGTGGTGGACGCTATTTTGTCTATGTCTGAGTATAACCGCTTTACCAAAGGCATTTTCGGCTGGGTGGGATATGAGACGAAATGGCTGGAATATGAGAACGTGGAGCGCAGGAAGGGGGAGACCAAGTGGTCTTTCTGGAAACTCTTTCTATACTCGCTGGAAGGCATCATGGCCTTTTCCACCATACCGTTAGTCATCTCTTCGGTGATGGGCGTGCTCTTTTGCATTTTGGCATTTGTGATGATTATCGTGACTATTGTGCGGAAACTGATGTTTGGCGACCCGACTTCGGGCTGGCCGTCTTTGGTGTGTATTATCTTGCTGGTCAGCGGCGTACAGCTGTTTTGTCTGGGGATAGTAGGGCAATACTTATCTAAGACCTATATGGAAGTGAAGAACAGGCCGATTTATCTGGTCAAAGAGGAGATTTGAGATTCCGGAATCCCGGAATGGAGATTAGATTGCCAGGAACTGCACTGACATGGAGGTTCATATGAGCGGGTTAGTCAGTATTATCGTACCGGTGTATCAGGCACAAGATTATATTGTGCAGACCATCACAATGGTGGGACAGCAGACCTATGGGAATTGGGAATTGGTGCTGGTGGATGATAAATCCAAGGACGGCAGTGTGGAAGCGATCAAGAAGGCGCTTGCCAAGTATAGCTGCCGCCTCATAGAAGAAGTTCCGGAAAATGTGGAATCTATGGAGGAATACCAGTGGGGCAAAGACAGGCACATTCTTTTGGTCTGTAAAGCAAAGAATGAGGGCGCGGCAAAGGCCAGGAACACGGGGCTTTCGGTGGCCAAGGGCAGGTATATTGCCTTTCTGGATGCCGATGATATCTGGTTTCAGGATAAACTGGCCAAAGAACTTGCCTTTATGGAAAAGCAGCGGGCAGGGTTTGTATTTTGTGCCTATGAGTTTGGGGATGAGGCGGGTCAGCCTACGGGAAAAGTGGTGCATGTGCCGCCGCAGCTGGTATATAAAAAGGCATTATCCAGGACAGTGATCTTTACCACCACAGTGTTGATTGACCGGGAGAAGATACCGGACAGATTGATACAGATGCCTGCAGTTTATAGTGAAGATACTGCCACTTGGTGGCAGATTCTTAAGGCGGGATATACGGCATACGGGCTGGATGAAGTGCTGGCGGTCTACCGCAGGCCGGCAAAATCACTGTCTTCCAATAAGTTTAAGGCTGTAAAACGAATCTGGAATCTGTATCGTAAGCAGGAAGGCCTGTCTGTGGCAGCCAGCGCATTTTATTTTGTATTCTGGGCCTACAGGGCGACTGTAAGACGGATTTAGGGTTAGAGGGATTGTTATGAGACGACGGATAAAAACATTGACAAAATTTATCGTACTGCAGCTTTCCTTTATCGGGCTGCTCTTTCATACGGCTATCTATGCTTATTTTTGGTTTGAGGAGTATTATCCGTTTCTGCGGTATCACAGGAACTTTAAATATTATTTTAAAGGACATGTTCTGATTCTTGGGATTTATTTTGTGCTATTGTTTTTCTTTGCCAATACCTACGGTGCATTAAAAGTGGGGTATCTGAAACCGGTTGACGTACTGATTTCGGAATTTTTCTCCTTATTGTTTGTCAATATCATCTCCTATTTTCAGATATCGCTGATGGCCAACTGGGTGGTGGATGTGGAGCCCATTGCATGGACGATGCTGATACAGACCGTCTTTTCCGCACTGTGGGTGTTTATCTGTAATTACTGCTATTATAAAGCTTTCCCGCCCAGGGAGATTCTGATCATTCACGGAGAAAGGCCCATTGACGATATCATTGCGAAGTTTAAATCCAGAAAGGACAAGTATCAGATCGCAAGGTGTATGAATATTGCCGAGGGAATGGAAACTGTTAAAAAAGAAGTTACCGGCGATTATGGGGCGGTGGTCTTGTGGGATATTTCCGCTGCGGACAGAAATCTGTTGTTAAAATACTGCTACAGCCGGTCTATCCGTGTTTATACCATGCCAAAGATTTCGGATGTTCTGATTAAGGGGGCGGACCAGCTTCATTTGTTTGACACCCCGCTTTATATGACCAGAGAATATGCCCTGAAAGTGGAACAGCGGATGGCAAAGCGGGCGTTGGATTTGGTCTGTTCGGTGCTTCTTTTGGTGATTGCTTCTCCCATCATGTTGATTACGGCAATCTTGATCAAGGCTTATGACGGCGGTCCGGTACTTTATAAGCAGATACGGTGCACCCAGGACCGACGGGAATTCTATATTCTGAAATTCAGGAGCATGAAGGTGGACGCGGAGAAAGACGGCGTAGCCAGACTGGCGGCAAAGAATGACTCTCGCATCACACCGATCGGAAAGTTTATCCGTATGACAAGGATTGACGAGCTTCCCCAGCTGATCAATATTTTCAGGGGAGATATGTCCTTTATCGGACCAAGACCGGAGCGGCCGGAGATTATTGAGCAGTATATGGAAGAGATGCCGGAGTTCTCTTTCCGTATGAAGGTAAAGGCGGGGCTTGCAGGGTATGCGCAGGTTTATGGAAAATATAACACCACCCCCTATGACAAACTGAAATTGGATTTGACGTATATTGAGCAGTACTCTTTCTGGCTTGACTTGAAGCTGATGCTGCTTACTTTGAAGATATTGATTAAGCCGGAGAGCACCGAAGGGGTGTTAAGCACACAGACTACGGCGTTAAAGAATGACGGCGGCGAAGAAAGTGATAAAGATAGCAAGGTACAGTCATAAAGCAGAGAAATGGCAATACGGAAGGATATCTGCGAAAAGACAGGCAGGCGGCATCAGGCAGGCGCAGAAAGTGATGCCCCAGATAGGAGAATAGCAATGTTATGAGACAATTACAGTATGCCGATGCCGGCATGGATATGAAAAAATATATACTCTGCCTGTTTCAGAAGATACCGCTTGTACTGGGGGCGACGGTAATTGGCGCTCTTCTTGGCGCGCTGGTATATACGATGGTACGTACAGTGCCGGAGTCTCAGCGGCAATACCGGGCTTTTTCCAAAATCTATCTGGATTTTGCGGCGGACGAGACGGGGGAGGTTTATCAGGAATACAATGGCTATACCTGGAATGACCTGATGGCCACAGACCCCATTCTTGATCTGACTATGGAAAACCTGCCGGCGGATTACGGCAGGGAGGAAGTGATGGCGGCCACAGAGGCTTCCATTCTTTCAGATTTGAGACTCCTTACGGTGACAATCACCACCCATAATGCAGAACGGACGGATGCGATTCTTCAGGCTGCGAATCAGGCCCTTGAGACGTATGGGGAGCAGGCCAAAGAATTTATACAGATTCGGACGATTCAGTCCACCCAGGCGCAGCTGGCGGTGGCGGACTCCAGGATGGCGCAGGCAGTGCTTGTGGGACTGCTGCTTGGTCTGGCACTATCCTTGCTTTGGGTGAATCTATATTATGTTTTGGATGATCGAATCATGGCGGCCAGCGATGTGAGAAAAGTGACAAATGTGTCATTTCTGGGATATCCTTTGGCGGGGGAGTTTTTCCAAAAGGATTATGAGCATCAGATTGTGCATCTGCAAGAGAAAATGGGTAAAATCCTGGTTTATGATGCGGTGCAGAAGGAAGCGCTGTCCATGGAAAAGCTTACAAAACTGCGAGAGGCGGATGGGGTCGTTTTGACTGTGCCTTATGGAAAAATGCACGGCACTTATTTAGCCTATGTGATAGAGATGCTTACCGCACAGGAATGCAGTTTATGCGGCGTGGCCATACGGGATGGGGATGAGAAGTTTTTGAAGAGATATTATGGCAGCATAACGGATAAGGCATGAGCCGGCGGGAAAAAAGTCAGAAGAATGGAAACGGGATAATCATGAAAGTGGAAGTGCTTGTTTCTGCGGTGGAACAGGATGCCGCAGAACTTGTGGCAAAAATGAATATACACACGGACGCGGTGCTGGTCAATCAATGCGGCCGGTACGGCTATGAAGAGACAGCGGTGACAGGCGGCATGGTAAAATGCCTTTCCATGCCCAAACGGGGCGTGGGACTTAGCCGGAATACGGCGCTTCTGCACGCGGAGAGGGAAATCTGCCTGTTCTCCGATGAGGATATTGTGCTGACCGATGATTATGAGAAACGGATTCTGCAGGCTTATCAGGAGCTGCCTGAGGCGGATATGATCTTAGTCAATGTAAAAGTCGCGCCTTCCCGTAAGACCTATTGGAACCAGGATATTCACCGGATTTCCTACCGCAATTACGGCCGGTATCCGGCGTACAGCATCACGGCGAAAGTGGAAGCGCTCAAGCGGGCGAATGTATACTACTCGGTGTTGTTTGGCGGCGGTGCAAGGTACAGCAACGGGGAGGACAGTCTGTTCTTGAGGGACTGTCTCAAAGCCGGACTTAGGATTTATGCGCATACGATCTGTATTGGTGAGGAGATTGAGAGAAAGTCCACATGGTTTAGCGGTTATCATGAGAAATTTTTTAAGGACAGAGGCGTGCTCTACCATTTCTTATATGGCAAAATGGCGCTTCCCCTGGCATTTCGGTTCCTGTGGGTGCATAGAAGGCAAATGTGCCAGGATATTTCGCTTCCTAAGGCTTTTGCGTTGATGCGTGCAGGCATCAGAGAAGGAAAAGGACAATGATCTTATACATCACGGTGGCAACTGTCACAGTGCTGCTTGCGGCGTTTGTGAATAATCACCCAGCCACACAACCTTATAGCATTACCAGGCAGCAGATGTGTAACCGCGTCTGCCTTGCGGCAATCTTTCTTATACTGTTTTCCTTGTCTGCGGCCAGGGTGAATGTGGGCAACGATTACGCGAAATATGTGGAGTTCATGCATCTGGTCAACTGCGATTCCTATGTGCCCACAGAGATTGGTTTTAACCTTTTGGTAAAGATTCTCTATGGCCTTTCGGGGTTTGAGAATTTCCTGTTGGTGTTTGGCGTCTACGCTTTCGTAACCGTGTTTGTGTTTTTGCTGGCCATGTATGAGGGGAGCGATGATTTCCCGCTTACTTTCTTTTTGTTCATGGCGCTTGGATATTATTTTCAGACATTCAGTACGGTGCGCTACTATCTGGCGCTGGCTGTTGCTTTGTATGCCATGAAATTTGTACTGCGCAGGCAGTGGGGGAGATTTATCGTGACGGTGCTTTTAGGTTCCGCTTTTCATAAATCTCTGCTGGTGGTGATACCGCTTTATATACTGGCCTCTCTGCCCTGGAAGAAATGGCAGCTGGCGTTTGCGGCGCTTTTTTGTACTACCTTTTTGTTCCTGCAGGACTTTTATCTTAAGGTGGTGGTATTTCTCTATCCCACATATGAGGATACAGAGTATCTGGAAGGGGGCACAAGCTACATCAATATACTGCGCTGCGGGGCGGTGCTATTATTTGCAGGGATTGTAATGTTTATGGAAAAAAGGCATTCCGGCACCAGGGAAACGGAAAGAAATGACATGGATGTCATAAATGCCGCTGATGGAAACGTAGTGATGGGGAAGCGGCGGTTCTGGTTTTATTTTTACTTGAATCTGGGAGCACTGGTGCTGTATGTATTTTGTTCCTTTTTGCCGATTATTTCCCGCATCGGTTATTATCTGACGGTGAGCCAGATTTTGTTCTTGCCGATGTTACTTGAGCAGATTGCGGACAGGAGATGGAGAAAGATATTCCGCCTGGGGGTGATTCTGGCGGCGGTGTTGTATTTTATGATGTACTTAAGCAGAGCATCCAATGACGGTGTATTGATTCTGCCGTACAAGAGTTTCTTTTTCCATGATATGGTTAATATTTTATCGGATATGAATTAAATAATTGTCGGCGCCAAGGCAGTGAGATAAGGAATGGGAAGCAGTTATGACGTTCAGTATTATTGTGGTCTGTCTCAATGAAGGAGAGAAACTGCATAAGACAATAAAGAGTATCTTAGATCAGACGGAAAAGGATTATGAGATCATCGTCAAGGATGGCGGTTCTACGGATGGTTCTGTGGAGAGACTGTTAGAGGACAGCGGCTTTATGGATGGTTCTGTGGAGAAGCTGTTAAAGGGCAGTGGCTTTACGGACGAAGATGTTAAGACAGAGGGCATAGGGGACGGTTTTGACCCAGGACAAAGGCAGATGTTTATAGAAAAAGGGAAAATCAAAATCTGCCGGGAAAAAGACAGCGGTATCTACGATGCCATGAACCAGGCAGTAAAACATGTTTCCGGGGAGTACATTTTTTTCTTAAATTGTGGGGATTATTTTTATCAAAAGGATGTACTTTACAGGGTGAAACAGCTGATACATGCTTATAAGGGCAAAAGGGAAGGACGCTTGTCACACCGGCCTTTGCTGTTTTATGGTAATATCCAGGAAAGGTTGACCGGCGCTTTAGTTCAGTCCAACCCAAGGATGGATGATTTTGGCTGTTATCGGAATGTACCCTGTCACCAGGCCTGCTTTTATGACAAAAGACTTCTGACAGACAGGGGATTCGATATCGGATATCGGGTGCGTGCCGATTACGAACACTTTTTGTGGTGTTTTTACAGGGCGCAGGCGCTCACCGTCTATCTGCCGGTGACGGTTGCCTTGTATGAGGGGGACGGCTTTTCGGAGACAAAGGAGAATGTGAGGATATCGAAGAGAGAACACAAACAGATTGTGGGTAAGTACATGCCGCCTGCGAAAGTGCTGCAATACCGGCTGCTCATGCTCTTGACACTGGCGCCGGTGAGAACGTATCTTTCGCGCAGTCCGGTGACTGCCAGGCTGTATCAGACAGGTAAGGGAAAGGTATATGAGGTTTACAGAAGAGTATCTGGTAAGAAGCGGTAAGGGGACGCTTCGGAATGGAGGAACATATGAGAATCTTATGGGTGTGCAATATTATGCTGCCAGTGATCGCAAAACGCTTAAATCTGCCTTACAGTAACAGAGAGGGGTGGCTTAGCGGCCTGCTGGACAGGGTGATCATGGAGCAGGACAGAAATCACATTGAATTGGGAATTGCTTTTCCGGTGGACGAATCCATAGGCGCTTTTGATCAGGTCATGCAGTTGGGGGAGAATATTTCCTGTCATTGCTATGCCTTCGTGGAAAACCTGAATACGCCGGAGAACTACGATGTGGAGTTGGAAGCTTTCTTTAAGCTGATTATAGATGACTATAAACCCGATATTGTGCATGTATTTGGCACAGAGTTTCCCCATGCGCTTGCGGCAGTGAAGGTCTTTGACCAGCCGGAGAGGACTCTGATCGGGATTCAGGGTTTGGTGTCGGCCTGTGCGAAGGTTTATATGGCAGACTTGCCGGTGAAGGTACAAAGGCAGACCACCTTTCGCGATATGCTCAGGAAGGACAGCTTAAGGCAGCAGCAGAAAAAGTTTGAAAAGCGCGGCGAGTATGAGATCGAAGCCATAAAGAGAGTCAAGCATATCGCGGGACGGACGGATTTTGACCGCGCGGAGACGGCCAGGATTAATCCGGATGCTGCCTATCATTATCTGAATGAAACCCTCCGCAGCGTGTTTTACCGTGACAGATGGAAAAGCAGCACCTGCCAATCCTTCCGCATCTTTTTAAGCCAGGGGGACTATCCTTTAAAGGGTTTCCATTATCTGTTAAAAGCGATGCCGAAGATTTTAGAGCAGTTTCCCGACGCGGAAGTGTATGTGGCGGGCAGTAATATTATGCGGGCGGAAACATGGAAAGATGTGTTGAAGCTCTCGGCTTACGGCAAGTATTTAAAGAAACTGATAAAAGACAATCATCTGGAAGAAAAAGTCCATATGCTGGGGCGTATCAGTGCGGAGGAGATGAAAGAGCAGTATTTAAGCTGTCAGGTCTTCGTCTGCCCGTCGGCTTTGGAGAATTCTCCCAATTCCGTGGGTGAGGCTATGCTTCTGGGGGTGCCCTGTGTGGCGGCTAATGTGGGCGGCATACATAATCTTTTGACGGATGGCGGAGACGGCTTCCTCTATACGCCGGGGGATGTGGATGCGCTGGCTGACAGCATTATTGAGATCTTTACCAAGGAAGCGATTGTGGAGCGGCTCTCTGATAATGCCAGAAAACATGCGCGCGTGAATCATGATGCGGACCAAAATTACTACCGTCTGATGCGCATTTACCGGGAGATGTCAGAATGACTTTTACTTTTGTGTCTAACTATATCAATCACCATCAGATGCCCCTGTGTGAAGCTTTGTATGGGCAGCTTTCAGAGGATTTTACTTTTATCCAGACCATGCCCATGGAGAAGGAGCGGGTGGATATGGGCTGGGGCGTGAAGGTGGAGGAGATTCCCTATGTGGAGTGCCTTTATGAGAAAGAATATGACTGCTTAAAGAAGATTATGGAGAGTGATGTGGTGCTCTTTGGATGGACCGGCAGAGAAGATATTGTGGAACCCAGACTGCTTTCCGGCAAGACGACCCTGCGGGTGAGTGAGCGTCTTTACCGGGAGGGGCAATGGAAGGCGGTGTCGCCCCGGGGGCTTTTGGCGAAGTATAAGGAGCATATCAGATATCGCAGACAGAATGTGTGTATGCTCTGCGCCGGTGCCTATGCGGCCTCGGATTTTCATCTCATCGGTGCCTATCCGGACAAGCTGTTTAAGTGGGGGTATTTTACAAGGCTGCGCACCTATACGGCGGAAACGCTTGCGGCGCTAAAACCCCGGGACGGTATGCTTCATATTGTCTGGGCGGGGCGGTTTATCCCGCTAAAGCATCCGGAATATGTGGTGAGGCTTGCCAAGGCCCTGCGGAAAAAAGGGTACGCTTTTAAAATCCACATGCTGGGAGACGGGGAGCTTAAACCGGTCATCTGCCGGGAGGTGGAAAGTTCCGGCCTGGGGCAGTCTTTTGTTTTCTACGGTTATACGCAGCCTGAGGGGGTGCGGGATGTGATGGAAAAGTGTCATATACACCTTTTTACCAGCAATGATTTGGAAGGCTGGGGGGCTGTGGTCAATGAGGGGATGAACAGCGGCTGTGTGGAAGTGGTCAATGCCCAGGTGGGGGCGGCGCCTTATCTGATTCGCCATGGCGTCAACGGGTTAGTCTATCCGAAAGACCAGTATGATAAGATGGAAGCCCTTGTGCTTGATCTCTTTGCGAATTGGGACAATTGTAAACAGATGGGATATGCCGCCTATACGACCATCCGTGATATGTGGAATGCGGAACATGCCGCCAAAGCGCTTCTGCGGTTTGCAGATAAGCTGCAGCAGGGCGTGATCGAACCAGAACAGGCAGGGCCGTTAAGCATAGCGCCGGTGACGGCGCCGGGAAAGATGTATCAGGCGATGATGGATGGAGAGATCTAAACCGGAAGATGGAAAGGAAAGAAGTACGGGATACGGGAGATGGATAGGAAAAAAATCAGTGTTATTGTACCGGTATACAATTCCATAGATTGTCTGGAAAAGTGTGTGGAGTCCATCTGCGGGCAGACCTATTCTAACTTGGAAATCCTGCTGATTGATGACGGTTCCACAGATGGAACAGAAAAGCTGTGCGATAAACTTTCGGAAGCGGATGCCCGTATCCGGACCTACCATAAGAAGAACGGCGGCGCTTCTTCTGCCCGCAACATGGGTATCAAGCTGGCTTTGGGGGAATATTTGGGATTTGTGGACAGTGACGACTATATAGAACCCTATGTTTATGATAAATTGATGAAGGCGCTTTCTGAAAGAAACTGCGTGGCAGCGCAGATTTCCCGGGACGAGGTGGATGAAGCGGGGAGACGGCTGCCGGATGTGTGCATACCGCCGCAGCAGACACAGTTTTGCAGGGCGCAGGATTTTGTGAAGGAACTTTTGATGCACCGCGGCGACTGTTCCTTTTGTACGAAATTGTTCAAGAAGGAATTGTTTGCGGGACATCAGTTTCCGGAAGGGGAGCTGAATGAAGATTTCAGGCTGCTGGTGGAGATGCTGCAGGAGATTGACGGTATTGTGATTCTTCCCGAGCAGGGGTATCATGTGGTGTGCAGGAGCGGGAGTACCACCCGGAAGAAGACGAAAGATAGTTTTTCCCGGGTGTTCTTGGATATTGTGGATAACGCGGACAGGATGCAGAAGCTGGTTGATGAGAAGTATCCGGATTTACATCTTTACGCAGTCCGTTTTAATTTGTTCCAGAGGCTGGATTATATGCTGCATGTGCCGATACCGCAGATGAGAGGGGAGAATGCTTTTTATCAGAGTGTGAAGAAGTACTTGCGCGCACATCTGACAGATACCATCACCAATCCGTATTTGACGAAGAAGAATAAAATATATTTAATGCTATTTACCATGGCGCCGAGGCTGGTCAGACAGGTGCATGGGTGGAAGATGAAACTGGCGGGAGCGGCTGACGGATGAAAGAGGTCTTGGGCGCAGAAAACTGACAAAGAAAATGGGATGTTTCATGACGAATATTGTAGAAGCTGATTGTAACAAGAGACGATACCTCATATATTTCGTAGTGATCTGGGCGGTGCAGATGGCGGCGGCCTTTTATTTTTGCACCCAGAAGGCGGGCTTCCATGAGGACGAATATTATACCTATTATTCCACGGCGCGTACGGCGGGTTTCTATGTGGAGGACGGAAAGTGGATGGATGGGCAGACATACCGCGATGAGTTTGTGGTCCTCTCGGGGCAGCAGTTTCAATATGGCCTTGTCAGACAGGTACAGTCCTGGGATGTACATCCTCCGGTCTATTATTGGATTTTTCACACGGCGGCATCTTTTGTGCCGGGGGTCTTTTCCAAATGGATTGGCTTGGGTATCAATCTCTTGTTTCATGGGATGATGCTAATGCTTCTGACATATCTGTCATATTTGACGGGCGGCAGAAATGAGAAGCTGGCGCTTATGGTGACGCTGTTTTATGGTCTGACGCCGGCGGCTGTCAGCGGTGTGGTATTTATCAGAATGTATGAGCTTCTGACTGTGTTTGTGCTGGTTTGCGCCATTTTGCATGTGAAGGCGTTCTATGGGGTGCAGGTGGAAAAGAAGCTTTCTTATATCCGGTTTTTGCTGCCGTTGATGCTGACCACTTATCTGGGTTTTCTGACTCAGTATTATTATTTTATCTTTTTGTTTTATACAGCCATTGCCTTTTGTGTTTTTCTATTGTGGCAGGATAAGAATTTGTGGAATTGTCTGCGCTACGGGGTCAGCCAGCTGATTGCGTTTGTGCTGGCATATCTGACATATCCTTCTTGTCTGGGACAGATGTTTCGCGGACAGCGCGGCGCACAGGCTACAGAGAATTTCTTTGACTTATCTAATACCATGATGCGGTTTCGCTTTTTCTTGGATTTGTTGGATGGGTATGTCTTTGGAAAACTGCTGGCAGGATTTCTACTGGCGGGTCTTATATTGTTTCTGCTTTTGTATTTCAGGCGCAGTATAGGACGGCTTCTGCCGTCCGAGAAAGCGGTAATTCCATTGTGGCCCTTTGGGATTCTTTGTTTTGGCGTGGCCGGATATTTTCTTACGGTGGCAAAGACCGCCCTTTTGCTGGGAGATACATCTAACCGCTACCAGCTGCCTGTATATGGCATGATTGTGTTGCTGGTTTTTGGGGCAATTTATATGATGTGGGGCCGCCTCGTGAAAGAAGGAAAAATCCGGCAAGTGTGTTTGGCGGCAGCAGCTGTGGTCTGTCTCGTAATTGATGTTACGGGTCTTATGTCAGACCGGGTGGTGTTTCTGTATCCGGAAGACAGAGAGCAGACGGCTTTTGCCAGGAAACAGGCCAAGGAAGGCACGCCGGTGATATATTTGTATAACCAGGGCGAAGACTGGTGTATCTGGGATGTAACCAATGAGCTGATGGAGTATGAGGGCGTGTACTTTGCGCTGGCAGGCGGTACAGACCGGATTGAGGATGCTGTGATTGCCAATGCCTCTTCTCTGGTGGTATATGTGGCCGCCGGGGCCGATGTGCAGGCGCAGATTGGCAGGATTCTTACAAGCAATGAGAATCTGACAGATTATGCGTTACAATATAAAGAGAAGTATTGTGATGTGTATTATTTCTATGGCGGGGAGTAGAGGGCGGTACGGTTACGTAGGAATGAATTCCTGAAAGAATTCCTGAAAGAATGCCGTTTTGCCCGGCGTTGCAAACCATAAGCGCCTGTGCTATACTAAGAGGCAGTGCAGACCTTGAAAACAGCAATGTTGGAGGAAAAGAAACTATGTTGAAAGATAAAACGATATTGATTACCGGAGGTACTGGTTCCTTTGGAAAGTGTTTTACCAAATATGTATTGACGCATTATGAGCCGAAGAAGATCATCATTTATTCCAGAGATGAATTCAAGCAGTGGATGATGGCGGGTGAGTTTAAAGGATATGAAGAGAAACTTCGTTTCTTTATCGGCGATGTGCGCGACGTGAATCGTTTGAGGAGAGCCTGCGAAGGGGTGGATTATATCGTTCATGCGGCGGCGCTAAAACAGGTGCCGGCCTGTGAATACAATCCCAACGAGGCCATTAAGACCAATATCCACGGGGCTATGAATGTGATTGACGCGGCGTTAGACAGCGGCGTGCGCAGGGTGGTGGCGCTTTCTACGGATAAGGCGGTCAATCCGGTGAATCTGTATGGGGGGACGAAGCTGGTTTCGGACAAGCTCTTTGTGGCCGCTAACGCTTATGCAGGTGTGAAAGACATTAATTTCTCCATTGTCCGCTACGGCAATGTGGCGGGGAGCCGCGGCTCGGTCATTCCCCTGTTCCATAAGCTGATTCAGGAAGGCGTGGAAGAGCTGCCCATTACAGACCTTCGTATGACCAGGTTCTGGATCAGCCTGACACAGGGGGTGGAATTGGTGATCAAGGCCCTGGAGGAGGCTGTGGGAGGAGAAACCTTTATCAGTAAGATTCCTTCTTTTAAGATTACAGACCTTGCGGAAGCGATGCTGCCGGGCTGTAAGATCAGAGAAACAGGCATCAGGCCGGGAGAAAAGCTACATGAGATCATGGTCACCACAGAGGATTCCATGACCACATATGAGTATGATAAACATTTTATCGTTTATCCGCAGATGACCTGGAATGACAGGCAGCAGCCGAATCTTTCCGGACAGAAAGTGTCAGAAGGGTTCTCTTACACTTCCGCCAACAATACGGATTGGCTCAGTGTGGAAGATATCAGAGAGTTGTTGAAAGATGTTGCGTTAGAGGCATAACACAGAAAAAGGGCATGTAGGTAAGCGTTACGTGTCCTTTGTTTGTGTATATGAAAGTGGTCAGAAAGGATACATGGAAGATGGAAAAACCAGCGATAGAGGGCGGAAAACCTGCCAGAGAGCAGAAGATATTTTATGGACACCAGTATATAGATGAGGATGATATCCAGGCGGTGGTGGAGGTGCTTAGGAGTGACTATCTTACCTGCGGGCCTAAGATTACGGAGCTAGAAGAGAAGTTGTGCAGTCTGACAGGGGCAAAGTATGCGGTGGCCTGCAGTAACGGCACGGCGGCCCTGCATATTGCGGCTTTGTCAGCGGGTGTGGGAGAGGGGGATGAGGTGATTACGACGCCCATCACCTTTGCTGCTTCGGCCAATTGCGTACTATACTGTGGAGCAAGGCCGGTCTTCGTGGACATAGACCCGGAGACTTACAACATAGACCCGAAGAAGGTAGAGGCGGCGATTACGCCAAGGACAAAAGCCGTGGTGGCGGTGGATTATACGGGGCAGTCTGCAGATCTTGCGCCGCTTTTACAAATCTGCAAAGAGCACCATCTGACGCTGATTGAGGATGGCGCCCATGTAATCGGCACCAAATACAAGGGACAGATGAATGGCTCCATCGCTGATATGACCATGTTCAGCTTTCATCCGGTCAAGACGGTGACCGGCGGCGAGGGCGGCGTTATCCTTACCAACGACGAGGGTTACTATAAGAAATTATTACTGTACAGGTCTCACGGGATTACCCGGGATGAAGATCAGATGCAGCATGAGCCGGACGGGGCCTGGTACTATGAACAGGTGGATTTGGGCTATAATTACCGCATGACAGATATGCAGGCGGCACTGATTATCAGCCAGCTTGACAAGCTTCCCATGTTTGCCGCCCGCAGGAAGGAGATTGTGGCCAGATATAATGAGGCTTTTGCCGGGATGCCGGCGCTTTCTATACAGCGGGAGATTCCGGAGTCCGATACCACAAGGCATCTCTATATCCTTCGTATTGTGCCGGAGAAATTGAGGATTGACAGGCGGCAGTTTTTTGATGCCTTAGCGGCAGAAAATGTTTGCTGTAACGTTCACTATATACCGGTATACTATTTTCCTTATTATGAGAAGTTAGGATACTGTAGAGGGCTGTGTCCGAATGCGGAGAAACTGTATGAGGAGATGATTACGCTGCCGCTCTACTATGCCATGAGTGATGGGGATGTGGAGAGTGTGATTGAGGCTGTGACAAAGATTGTGACTTTTTATCGTAAAGATTGAGAAGCGGGGCAAAACATGAAATTATCGATCATAGTGCCCGTCTACAATATGGCGGCGGATGGTAAACTGGAATATTGTCTGAATTCCCTTGTGAGACAGACCATAGCGGACTATGAAATTCTTGCGGTGGACGATTGTTCCACGGATGATTCCTATCAGATTCTGCTCTCTTATCAGGAGAAGTATCCGGACAGATTTAGGGCCGTTCATTCGGATGTGAACCAGAAGCAGGGCGGAGCCAAGAATATTGGCATGGGGCTTGCCAAAGGGGAGTGGATTGGGTTTATTGACAGCGACGATTGGGTTACGGAAGACTTTTATGAGCGTCTGATCGGCAGGGGAGAAGAGACCGGCGCGGATATGGTGGGATGCGATTATCATATGACCAGTGAGCACAGCATGGCGATTGGCCGTGTAGTGCACAACAATAAACCGGAGCAGACAGGCATTCTGGATGAAAAGAAATATCGTTCCCTGATTCTTGACGGCGGTTCCCTGGTGGTCAAGGTTTACCGCAGAGAGATTGTGATAGATCACCCGGGGCGCTTTCCTGTGGGTATTTTTTATGAGGATAACGCCCTTGCCAATTCCTGGATGCTTAGAGCCAGACATTTTGAGTATATTGAAGAACCACTGTATTATTATTACCAGCATCATGATTCCACGGTGCACACCATCAGCGTAAAGCGCTGTGAGGACCGTATGGAAGCAGGGAGGATTATGCTGCAGGAAGCAAGGCAGTACGGTTATCTGGACAAATACCGGGCTGAGCTGGAGTTTAGTTTTACCACACTTTTTTATGTGAATACCCTATTTACCTACATGCAGGGGGTGCGTCCTGTAAAGAGCAGTTTTGTGAAAAAGCTGGGCCGGGAGATGGTTGAGACATTTCCGGAGTTTTGGGAAAATGCATACTACAAGGAGCGTGTCGGTGCAGAGGAACAGAAGCTTATCAAAATGCAGCTGTCCTCCACAGTTCGATTTATCTGTTATTACAAGCTTTTGTGGGGCTATCGCAATCTGCGAAAAGCCATAAAAGGGAGGATAAGAGAGTAATACTGCAGGAAGACACGGCTAAGAGGAAGAAGATGTTGAGTAAAGAGATTTCGTTGAAGAGCAAAATCATATATGGCGTTATGGTCTGCCTGATCGTGCTGCTTTTGTGGATTGGGGATGAGGGCAGAGCGCCTCTTATCTATATGGGTTCTGAGCTGCAGCATACAGTGGGGATGATTGATTCGGAAAAGGGACTGCTGATTCAGGATAACATGGCCCGGGCAGGGGTAATAGCCAGGACACCGCAATATGTGATGAACAGGGGCAGTTATACTGTTCATATGGAGTACATAGCGGAAGAAAAAGATACCGTTGTGGAATTGTGGGAACAGGCCAGTAAGATTGCTGCCTGGCAGGTAGACCCTTGGCAGAAAGATTTTTCTGCCGATTTTACGCTTACCAAGGATGCGAAACAGCTACAGGTGCGGGTGAATTATGGGGGCAGCGGGGATTTGACGATTCAGGAGATGGAGATTGTGCCCCATACCCGTTTTTATACGGACACTTATTTCTTTATCATACTCTTTTTGCTGATGAATGGCCTGGGCTATTTATATCTCCAAAGAGGCGCAGGGCGTATTACGCAGGAAAAGCTCCTGGATTATGGCATTATTTTAGGTGTGGCTTTGCTTGCTGCTTCTCCCATGATGCAGACCTATCTCTACAACGGAGATGATCTGTGTTATCATCTGGCCAGGCTGGAAGGTCTCAAAGACGGCATTTTGGATGGGCAGATTCCAGTCAATATCCAGCCGGAGGGGCTGCGGGGCAACGGATACTTGAACGCTATGTATCCTTACCTCTTTTTGTACGTTGGAGCTTTCCTGCGCATCTGCGGGGTATCGCTGGCATTGTCTTATAAGGTGATTGTATTTCTGGCAAATTTGGGTTCGGCAGTCTGTGCCTATGTGGCTGTGAAATCCATGATCAGTTCCAGGCGCAGTGTGCTTTTGGGGGTGGTGTTATATACCCTTATGCCTTACCGGTTCACCAATATTTTTTCAAGAGGAGATTTGGGGGAGACGCTGGCGCTGGTCTTTTGGCCGTTAGTGATTGCGGGCCTTTATCATGTGATCATGGGAGACCGTAAAAAGTGGTACTTTTTGGTGATTGGCTTTTCAGGGGCATTGCAGAGTCATATTTTAAGCGCGGCGTTTGTGGCGGTATTTTGTGTGATTACAGCGCTTATGTACTGCGGGCGCATCCTGCGGGAACGCCGGTACGTGGAGATTGGAAAGGCTGTGGGTCTTTCGGCGCTATTGAATGCGTGGTATCTGGCGCCGTTTCTGTATTATTATTTTGGGGAAACCATAGCCAAGGATGTTCTGCGGTGGAGCGGATATTTTGAACAGTCTATCAATCCGTCTAATCTGACACAGACGTTGAGTTTGTATAATAAACAGTATTTTTCGCTGGGCCTGGCTCTCTTTGGCTGTGTGGGAATCGGTGTGGTTTATCTGCTGTATGAGCGCCGCGGCAGGATGACGAAGCAGGAAGGTTTTTTGATGCACCTTCTTGTGCTGGGCTGTGTGCTGACTTTTATGATTACAGGATACTTCCCCAACCGGGTGTTGATGGAGAACGGTGTGTTCGAAAACATTGCCACTATACTGCAGTTCCCCTGGCGGTTTTTGGGGCCTGCATCGGCCTGTTTTGTCTTTGTGGGTGCGATTGGGATTTCCCACTCGGAGATCATAAAGCCTTACCGCAATTATCTTTTTACTTTGCTGGTGGGATTAAATCTGCTGGTGATTGTATCGGTGCCTGCAGACAATAATCATATGCCCTATGATAATGCGCAGGCAGTAGCGTCCAAGGGACACGAAAGCAAGATGATCACCAATATTGGCATGTTCTATCCTCATGAATGGCGTCTGGACGGTGCTTCGGACGACCGGTTGTCCACCAGTGTGATGGTTTCCGATATGAACCATGTGACCATAAGGGATTACCAGAAAAAGGGGACTAAGGCGGCGGTGGCTTATACAGCCACTGCCCAGGATTGTTATATTGAACTGCCCATACTCAGCTATCATGGCTATCGTGCCGTGGATGAGAAGGGTGATGCGGTGGAGATTAAACGCGGCGGCGGTGCGCGGATGCGCTTCATGGTGCAGGGAGATGGAATAGAGCATATCATCTATGTGCGGTATGGTCCCGTGGCGGGGTTTGTCATTGCGAACCTGATATCTTTATTGACCATCGCAGGTTGTATCTGGTATTTCGTCCGCAGAAGAAGGGAACAGGAAGTTCCTGTTAAAGAAGCAGATGCGCAGAGCGAGTAGTGTAAAGCTTTGTGAAAGTGTCCGCTAAATAATCAGAGGGTAAGCAGTGCGCTGGCAATCCGTTCGGCACCGCAGCCGTCAAGAAAGGCTCTCATAGCATGGGAGCTTTTTTCACGTGCACTGCTATTTTGTGACATATATGTCATAAATTTAAAAATAGCCTCTATGACGGAGGAAGGAAGCTGGATGCCGGAGGTATCCGATGCCGCGTGGTCAAAGCTTTGCCTGCCGTTGCCGTCCGTTTGTACCGGGCGGATGTCCCCGGCACAGGGAATGATACCTTTAGAGGAAAAGTTTTCTACAGCAGTACGCTGGTTGTCCGCCATCAGGCAGCTTATCGTGGGGACTCCTACAGCGCAGAGTTCGGCCAGAGTCGTCCCGCCTGCAGACAGGGCCAGATCGCAGGAGGCCATGAGGGACGCCATGTGGGAGACATTATCATGGATATGGATATGGGGATTTTCCAAAGCCAGGGCAGTCAAGTTGTCATAACGGGTATTTGCCTTGCTGGTAACGATGTGGTACTGCAGGGACTGCAGTAAGCTGATATCCTGCAGATTCCAGAAGCCCCCGTCATTCTTTGCATACTCCTTGTCAGGGATAGATGGAAATTGGTAAATGGTGCGCAATAAATATTCCGCTATGCCGTAAGGGTCTGTCCCGCCTGTGGAGAGGAGAACATGGGAGGCCTTAGGACGCACGTGGTAGACGGGAGATTGAAACTGTGTCCGAAGCGGCGTATACTGCATCCCCAGCAGTTTGTGCGCAGCTTTTGCGTAACAGGGACAATCCTGATCGGTATCATAGTTGATGAGCAGGTCCACCGGACAGTGGAAACTTCTTAAATCGTCCAGATAAGCAATCCGGCAATCGGCGGAGAGCATACGGAAATACGCCGGGGTGGCGAAATAGGAGTCGATAAAAAGCCAGGGTTTTGCTAAAGCACTATTATCAGAAAGTGCTATATTGTCATCCGTATTATCGTTGATATAAGCAAGTAAAGAGTGTACTTCTGCCTCCATATACCGATAATCACTGTTGAGGCAGTGGATAGCAAACTCTTCTGCTGTTTCAAAACGTTCAGACAAAAGAGCGCGGCTCTGGTTATCAGAAACAAGAAAAGATATCTGAACACGCTTTTTTTGCTGTAGACTAATCTGCGCACAGGCGCGTGCTATGGAAAGACAGCGCATGATGTGTCCTGTGGCGATGTCGCTGTTGGCGTCGGTTCTGAAATAAATTCTGGTCATGCTTTATACTCTCCTGTATGCAGTGAAAATTTTGCGGCTAAAGTTTGACAGTAAAATGAGCCTTGCGAAGCTGTTTGCAAAGAAAGTGCTCCTTTTATTTGTAGTATATAGATTTTTACTAAAAAACGCAAATACTTCCTGGCAAAGTGCACAATACAATATCTTGTGGTTTGTTTTGTGACATGTGTTGATAATGTGGCGGTACAGATATGGACTGCCACAAAATGTAATTGTGTAAGCTGTATCTGCCGCCCTAAAATTCTACAAGTTTTAAAGCAAAAAGAAATTGCATTTCGTACAAAATAATGGTATAAGGATAATAAGCGGGAACAAAATTATAGCCAAAAGGATAACTGTGAAATGAAAAATGCTTAACTGTGGGAGTTGTGTCTGTGCGTTGCTGGTCACAAACCCGTTTATGTGCAATCATAAAAAGTTTAGGAGAAGCAGCGCAGAGATGGAGAAAAATATGGACCATGAAGAATTATTGTTATCAATAGAAAACATGTTGGAGCGAAAGCTGCAGATGCATCTGGATCCTATTAAGAAAGATATTTCGGAACTTAAAGTGAGAGTAACGAAACTGGAAGCGGACGTGGCGGAATTAAAGGGTGACGTAGCGGAATTAAAGAGCGATGTAGTGGAATTAAAGAGTGATGTGGCGGAACTAAAGAGCGACGTAGTGGAATTAAAGAGCGATGTGGCGGAACTAAAGAGCGACGTAGTGGAATTAAAGAGCGATGTAGCGGAATTAAAGAGTGAAGTAGCAGAATTAAAGGGTGACGTAGCGGAATTAAAGAGTGACGTAGCGGAATTAAAGAGCGATGTAGCGGAACTAAAGAGCGACGTAGCAGAATTGAAGAGTGACGTAGCGGAATTAAAGAGCGACGTAGCGGAATTAAAGAGCGACGTAGCGGAACTAAAGAGCGACGTAGCAGAATTGAAGAGTGACGTAGCGGAATTAA
>CAJUFU010000005.1:45020-51156 GCA_910585555.1 uncultured Lachnospiraceae bacterium | reverse complement strand
AGAGCGACGTAGCAGAATTGAAGAGTGACGTAGCGGAACTAAAGAGCGATGTAGCAGTCTTAAAAATGGATGTGGAGAATCTCAAAGCAGCAACAGCAGAGTTAAAGGACGAAGTAACAGGCTTAGACGTGCGAATGTCAAATATGGAATACAAGTTTGACGTTTTGACAAGAGAAGTGACGCAGCTGAAAGATAATGTTATTGATTTGACGGGTAGAACGGCCAATCTGGAGAAGTCTTCTGAGCGTACCAACAGCAGGCTTGACAGCATAGAGAAATGCCTGCAGGAGCAGAGAGAGAGCCTCAAAAGAATCGAGGTCATACATCTTGAGAATAACCTGATTCCCCGTGTGGCCAATATTGAATCCTGCTATTTGACCACGTTTGAACGCTATAAGGCTTACACTGACAGGCTGCCGGAACTGTTTGCAACGGTATCGAATGTGAGCAGGACTGTGCAGGCACATTCAGAAGCGTTTAGGAAAATTTCATAAGAGTAGGAGAAGCGGCGGGAAATTGCCGCTTCTTACTCTGTTATGGAGATGATTGAAAAAGCAAGCATCTCAGAGTATAATGTGGTAAAAGAAAACGGAAAGGAATAGACATTTCATGAGTGCATCCATAGCGATTATTACAGCCCGGGGCGGCAGCAAAAGAATCCCGCGTAAAAATATAAAGGCATTTTGTGGAAAGCCAATCATAGCATACTCCATTGAGGCAGCGTTAACGTCAGGTTTGTTTGAAGAGGTCATGGTATCTACGGAGGATGCGGAGATTGCGCGGATTGCATGTGAATATGGGGCAAAGGTGCCTTTTATGCGAAGCAGTGAAAGCGCAGGGGATTATGCTTCCACAGACGATGTGCTTTTGGAGGTGCTTAAGGCATATCAGGAGCAGGGCAGGGAATTTGACTCTTTTTGCTGTCTCTATCCAACGGCACCTTTTGTGACGGCGCAAAAGCTAAAGATGGCAATGAAGCTCTTAGAAAAGGCTGATTCTGTGATGCCGGTAGTGGCTTTTTCTTTTCCGCCCCAGCGCTGTATGGTGATCAATGACGCGGGAGAGCTGCGGATGAAATGGCCGGAACATGCCAGGACGAGATCTCAGGATTTGGAACCTTATTACCATGACTGCGGTCAGTTTTATTGCTGCCGGACGGCGCCCTTTTTGCAGTATAGAACAACGGACCTTTCCCGTATGCTGCCCATGATCATGAGCGAAATGGAAGTGCAGGATATTGATAATCAGGACGACTGGGCAATTGCGGAATTAAAGTACCAGCAGATGATTATGAAAAAATCATTTGATAGATGAAGCTTTGGTTCTGGCTTGTCCAGGTGAGGATATGGAGATAAGATTATGAAAAAAGAAATAAAAATAGGCGACAGAATACTTGGACCGTCGCACCCCTGTTTTTGCGTGGCGGAGATGTCGGGAAATCATCTCCATGATTATGGAAGGGCGGTGGAAATCATTCATGCGGCCAAGGAAGCGGGAGCGGATGCCATTAAGCTGCAGACTTACACGGCCGACAGCTTGTCTGTGGACTGTGATAAAGAATATTTTCAGATTCACGGCGGTCTGTGGGACGGCATGACGGAGTATCAGCTTTATCAGGAGGCCTGCACCCCGTGGGAATGGCAGCCGAAACTGCAGGAAGTGGCGGAGAGTCTGGGATTATTGTGCTTTTCTTCACCGTTTGATCATGCTGCGGTGGACTTTATGGAGAAACATAAGATGCCGGCCTACAAGATTGCCTCCTACGAGATCAATGATATTCCACTGATACGTAAGGCGGCGGCGATGCATAAGCCTGTGATTTTTGCTACGGGAGTGGCCCATGGGGAGGATATTGAGAGAGCGCTCCAGGTCTGCCGGGAAGAGGGCAATGAAGAGATTATACTTTTAAAATGTGTATCGGCCTACCCTACTCCCTATGAAGAGATTCATTTGAATATGATTCCCACGCTGGCAAAGACTTATGATTGTCTGGTAGGGCTTTCAGACCATTCTATGGGCAGTGTGGTGCCGGTGGCGTCAATTCCCTTGGGAGTTAAAATGGTGGAGAAACATCTGACACTGCGCCGTGCAGACGGCGGACCTGACGGGGCTTTTTCCATGGAGCCGCAGGAATTTAAAGAAATGGTAGACCATATCAGAATTGTGGAGAAAGCTCTTGGGAAGTCGGAGTACGAATTGACGAAAAAACAGGAACAGGAACACAGCGGGTCCCGCTCCCTCTTTGTGGTAAAGGATATTAGGGCGGGTGAAAAAATCACCCCGGACAATGTGCGTTCTATCCGCCCTCATGCAGGACTTCATACCATGCATTACGAAGAAGTTATGGGCCGGACGGCGGTCCGGGATGTGGAGAAGGGCACGCCGCTTACCTGGGATATGTTGGGGGAGTAATCATTAAATCCGTATATTTCAGCATACAGATACCATCCTCGTAAGAGCCGATGGTGTCTGTATTTTCTTTTCCCATAAGATTGTTGGCAATAAACCGGGGGAAATGGATTCCGCAGCGATGGGCATGGGGATAGCCGCCGCCGAAGCGGGGGTTGATTTCGGAAATATAGTAGTTTCCGTTTACCTGGAAGATATCCATATCCACAGGCCCGGATAACTCCAGGGTTGCTATGGTATCCAGTATCAGCCCAAACAGGGTTTCATCCCGGAACGAAATGGATTTTTCCGTTTCTCCGGCGCGCATCCGCAGTTTCTTCTTAACGAACAGGGAAACGGGTTTGTGGGTAATCATATCCACGTAAATATCCGCACCAAATTCTTCTCCCTGGGCCAGTGTCTGGATGATATATTCTTCGTCGGCAAATTTACAGAGGGCTTCTAAGAGTTCCAAGTGTTCCACCTTTTGGATGCCGATACTGCCGCAGCCTCTTGTGGGCTTTAGAAATACCGGAAGATTCATATGCCCGGCTTCTTTTTCGTCTAAAAAGGCATGGAAACTGTTACAGCTGGTGAGGGCCGGCAGTTTATGATTTATTAAATGATTATAAAAGGCATATTTATCGCGGCATAGTTCCACGGCGGACAGGGAGGACACAACGGGGGTTACGCCCAGATCGGTAAACAGGTTACGGTGGGATGCGATCAGTGCCAGCTCATCTTCCTGCAAAGGAAGGACAGCATCGATAGATTCTTTATGGCAGATATTCAGTATCGTGTCTAAATAATCAGGCGCAGTCATGGGGGGCACCAGATAGTGGGCGTCTGTCTCATACAGCGCAGGTGCATAAGGACTACAGTCTGTGCCCACAATCTTATCAAATCCGCTGTCGGCTTCTTTAAAGTAACGCACCAGCAGATTTCTGGTGCCGCAGCTTAGAATTAGGATATGCATCGTTCATTCCTTCCTTCCCGGATAACAATTTTATGATGTCAGGGTATCATGCAGGATACTTCCCTGCACATAATCTTCGGGCGTCCATTTTCGGCGTACCATCTTCATTTCATCTTTGTTTTGTACATAGACGGCCGGAAAATACTGAATAAAGAGCGGATTTAGGCTCATGGTATAACCGCCCACATTTTCATAGATAATACGGTCGCCGGGCACCAGCTCCGGATGCTCTTTGTATGTGAAAAGGCGATCCACCTCCATGCAGGTAAAGCCGCTGACAATCTGACTTTCCAGAAGAGGACGGTTTTGGGTATAGTCAGGGTTATATTCTATATGAAAGAGGTGGGAATTTTTAATCATAGTAGGATCGATGTTAAAACGGCTGCCGTCCGTCATTAAATAGCGGCTTCCCTTGATATCCCGGGTGTCAAACACGCTGGTCACAAATGTGGTACATTTGGAAATCAAAGAAATGCCGGGTTCCACAATCAGCTTCGTCTGCTCCGGGGAAAAACATCCGCGCAGTATATTTGCGACTGCCGGGAAATAGTCAGGGTATTCTGGCCGTCCCTCCATACCGCCGCAGTACCCCCCTCCCAGGTCCACATATTCTAGGGAAAAGTCAAATTCTTCCTGCAGCCGGCAGGCCATCTTCGCAATCGCACAGAAAACATTGACACTGCGTGATTTACTGCTGGAATGAAGATGCAGTCCCGCAATCTGTACGTTGGGCAGAGCGCGGATGGCTTCGACTGCTTCGGCAAACCGTCCCGTTTCATAGCAGAAGCCAAACCGTCCGCTGGTCTCGCCCATGGTGGTCTCGCCAGGACACATTTTTTCCAGATTGAAATTAGCCCGGATGCCCACCTTAAAAGTCTTGTCCGGAAAAGAATTGACTAATTCGGTCAACCAAAACAGTTCCTGACGGGAATCCAGATTTACATAGCCCCCTGCAAGCAGGACGCCGCAGAAAGATTTCTGGCTCTTATAGGGACCGTTATATATAATTTCACTCTCTGTAAAACCAAGATAGCGGGCTAAAAGGTATTCATCCTCCGAGACCACCTCCGCATAGGCGCCGTTTCTTTTTACAAAGGAGACTAACCAGGGAAGGGAATTGGTTTTGAAAGAGTAGCCCACCAGATAGTTGGGCCAGTTTTGGGTCAAAGAATCTGTGAGCATGTTATAGTAACGCTGCAACACAGGCTCATCTATCACGAAGTAGGGAGTCGGTATCTGTGAGGTCATAGGAATCAGCCTTTCTCTATAAAATCAGTTATATATGTCCGAAGCACTGGTTTCATCTTACTCTATTTTGAAAAGAGTGACAAGGGAGGCGTTAGAAAGTTTTACAATTATGAAGGGGTATATTATAATAAATAAAAAACTTGAATCTGCTATCAGTGGAAAGATTGCATCAATTCGCTCAAGAGCAATTTATGCAGCCGGCATAGAAAGCTTCGGAATGGAGGGAAAATGAAAGACAGAATTTATGTGTGCCATACTTTTTATCATGTGTATGTGGCCTGCCTTAAGGAACTTGCCCTGCCTAAGGAGAGACAGGGACATGCAACCCTTGTGCTAAGCACCATGTCAAACCCTTTCGGAAACCTGGGAGAGCGGGCCGGAAATTGTCCTCTCTTTGAGGAAGTGGTGCTGTTTGATGAAAAGGAGGACGTGTTCTTTCCGGAACTTAAAAAATACCATACAGACCGGGGAAATCTTGTGGTTAATATGCTTGCCAGAATCAAGTACACCAAGCTCCTTGGGAAGCTGCAGGAGCCCTATGTGCCGGTGGACTTTAAACAGTATAAGGATATCTATGTTTTTTGCGATTCCGACCCCATAGGGTATTATCTGAGTTATAAGAAAATCCATTATCATGCGGTGGAGGATGGGCTGAATTGTATCCAGTACTATGACACGGCGCGCTATGACAACAGAGGGCATTTTGGACTGAAAGCTTTCTTGGCGGCGCAGAATTTGATTTTTATACAGAATGGTTATGGAAAATATTGCATGGATATGGAAGTGAATGATATCAGCGTACTGACATATCCTTGTAAGAAATATAAAGAGGTGCCCAGAGCGAAACTGGTAGAGAGGCTGACCGAAGAGGATAAGGATATTTTGGTGCGCTTGTTTATCGAAGATTTGGACGGCCTGATTGGGCAGCTTAATCAGGGGGCACGTCAGAAGGTTCTGGTGTTGTCTGAGCCCCTGTGTGATTTGAAAGTACGCAGGCAGATTTTTGCAGATATTATGGAAGAGTATGGTGTTATTGACGGCAAACCTGCGCAGATTCTAATCAAACCCCATCCCAGGGATGTACTGGATTATCAAAAGGAATTTCCCCAGCATATTGTGCTAAACGGCAGATTCCCTATGGAGATCTTAAATTATATTCCGGACCTTTCCTTCGAGAGAGTGGTATCCGTGTTCACGGTTCCTAACGGCATTAAGTTCGCCAAGGAAATCGTATTCCTGGGAGAGGACTTCATGGACAAATACGAAGACCCAATCCTACACCGCCAAAATGAACAGATTGCACGCAGGCAATGAGCAGTGCCAAAATGCAAGATGACAAAATGTCAGCTTGCTGACAATTTTGACAGATTGTATTTTGATAGGGCGAAGCCCGTGAACGAGAAAAGCCGGAGGCATTTCGAGTGGCACTGCGGAGAACAGGAGAAAGCGAAAGTGCAAAGACAAAATGACAGCTTGCTGACAATTTTGACAGATTGTATTTTGATAGGGCGAAGCCCGTGAACG
>CAJUFU010000005.1:3255-44920 GCA_910585555.1 uncultured Lachnospiraceae bacterium | reverse complement strand
AGAAAAGCCGGAGGCTTTTTTCGTGGCATTGCGCCACGGTATTTGCGTCAAACGCCTTCCTGTGGTAAGATATTCCTGTTGTGCAGACAAAGAAAAGGAAATAAATCATGCTGAAGATTTTAAAGAAGATGAATCTTCTTCTGGATAGGAAACAGAAGAGGACTATGATAGGACTTATTATCATGATGCTGTTTGGCGGCGTGTTGGAGAGCCTTGGCATTTCCATGCTCGTCCCCATTGTCACGGTGGTGATGGACCCGGTGGCGGTTGAAGAGAGTGAGATTCTTTCCACAGTGTATGATATGCTGGGCATGGAAAGCAGCGTGGAGTTTGCCATGTTCCTGCTTCTTTCTTTTGTGGGAATGACGGTGCTTAAGAATATCTATCTGTTCTACCAGCAGAAAGCCCAGCTTAAGTTTGTGTATACGAACCAGTTTGCCACATCCAGACGTATGATGATTAATTTCATGCAGAGACCCTATGAGTATTATCTAAATGCGGATACCTCTGTCATCCAGCGTAACATCACATCAGATGTGAACAATATGTATGGGCTTATTTTAAGCTGTCTGCAGCTGTTTAGTGAAGCCATCGTGTTTGTATGTCTGGTGGCAGCGCTCTTCCTTTATTCGGATGCAGTCATGATCATGTTTGTGGCGGTTCTTATGGTAGCCCTTCTTTTTGTCATTAAAAAGGTTCTAAAGCCTATCATGACTAAGGCCGGACAGGATAATCAGGAGTATTACAGTGGACTTTATAAATGGATTGAACAGTCCGTGATGGGCATCAAGGAAATCAAGATTGCCAACAAAGAAAATTATTTTATCAATGCTTACGCAGCCTGCGGGGAAGGGTATGTGAATTCCGTACAGAAATATAATCTGTTTAATGCCACGCCGAGACTTCTGATAGAGACGGTGTGTATCGGGGGCATGGTGGGGTATTTTGTGATTACACTTGGACAGGGGACGCAGGTCAAAGAACTGGTTCCTCAGCTGACGGCACTAGCGGCGGCAGCCATGCGGCTTTTGCCCAGTGTGAACAGGATTAATAATTATCAGACTTCTATCTCCTATTTTGAGCCTTTCTTCATGGGGGTCAGTGATAACCTGCAGGAGGAGATTCATGACGGCAGGGTAAGCTATGACGCCTCCGTGTATCAGCAGAAGCAGGCGGTGGAGAAGCTTCCGGTCACAAGCGAGATTCGTCTGGAAAATATCACCTATAAGTATCCCAATACCAATGTGCTTATCTTTGACCATGCGGATATGACCATACCCATTGGCAGTTCTGTGGGAATTGTGGGAACAACGGGTGCCGGCAAGTCCACGATTGTGGATATTTTGCTGGGACTTTTGCAGATTGAAGAGGGAAAGATTTTGGCGGACGGACAGGATGTGAGGGAGCATTATGCAGCCTGGCTTAAGAATGTGGGGTATATTCCCCAGACCGTCTTTATGATTGACGACTCTATCCGCAAGAATGTGGCTTTCGGCTATCCGGAGGAGGAGATTGACGACCAGAAGGTATGGCGGGCGCTTGAGGAGGCGCAGCTGGATACCTTTGTAAAGGGCCTGCCGGAAGGGCTTGATACCAGCATCGGTGAACGGGGTATTCGCATCTCCGGTGGACAAAGGCAGCGTATCAGCATTGCCAGAGCTCTTTTTGAGGACCCGGAGGTGTTGGTGTTGGACGAGGCTACTTCTGCGCTGGATAATGAGACTGAGGCGGCCATTATGGATTCGATCAACAGGCTGCACGGGAAAAAGACGTTGATTATTATTGCCCACAGATTGCAGACAATTGAGAAGTGTGATATGGTATACCGAGTGGAAAATGGAAAGGTGTCCAGAGAACGATAGGTAAAGGTGTTGCAGCATGAAAAAATTATGGAATTTTGGGTGGGATATGTATAAAAAGCATGAGGAAGGAATCAATTATCTGTTTTTTGGATTCCTGGCTTTTGTGTTAAATTACGTTTTGTATTTTCTGTTTGCGGACGCCATGCAGATGCACTATATGGCGGCTACAGTGCTCTCCTGGGTTTTGACGGTGGTGTTTGCCTATTGGACCAACAGAAGTTTTGTATTTAAGAGCAGCAATAAGGATAAACAGTCCATCGGGAAAGAATTTGTCTCCTTTATTGGCGCAAGAGTCGCCACAGAAGTACTGGAAGTGGTGCTGATGTATCTGCTGGTAGACTGTGCGGGAGCAAACGATAAGATTTCCAAGCTGATTTGCCAGACACTTGTGATTCTGGCAAACTATGTTTTGAGCAAGCTGTGGATTTTTAAAAGCAAAAATGATTCCGGTCCCGCAGGGGATGGTGAATGAGGGGCAAGCGTATGAACGGGAAGCGACAGGCTAATTTCGAACTGCTGCGCATTGTGGCGATGTTTATGATCATTGCTCTCCATTATCTGGTGAAGGGTGGTATTGCCGTACCCTTTCAAGAAAGTGACAACAGTGTCAATTATTTTGCGTGGCTGCTCGAGGCGTTCTGTATTGTAGCGGTAAATTGTTATGTATTGATAAGCGGTTATTTTATGACAGAATCTGAGTGGAAGCCGAGACGGGTCGTTTCTCTGCTTTTTCAGGTTCTTTTTTATGCGCTGTTGGTTCCCTGTGTCTTACTTTGTACAGGGAAGATATCATTGCATGATATGGGGATTTATGATTGGATTGGCTGTGTGCTTCCGATTGAGACAGAACATTATTGGTTTGCAACCTCCTATCTGCTGTTATATTTGTTTGCCCCTTTTCTTTCAGCGGGAATCCGCCAGATGGAGAAGCGGCAGTTACAGGTGGTGACGGCGCTTTTACTGTGTTTCTTTTCTCTGGGAAAGACGGTCATTCCGGTGCAGCTTGTGACGGACCAGTACGGATACAGTTTCGGCTGGTTCTTATGTCTGTTTGTGATGGCCGGCTATATCCGAAAATATGGGATTCCCTGGTTGGAAAAGAAGTCTCATGCGGTTATCGGTTATATTGTGTCATGCCTTTTGATTTGGGTGCTCACTTTGCTCTCCCATATGCTCAGTGCTAAGATTGACGCTTTTTCCTATTATGAAAATATGCCCTATACTTATAATCATCTGCTTTGCCTGTCGGGGGCGGTTTGTTTCTTCTATATGTTTAAAAGCAGCAGAATGATTTCGCCGTGGTCTGAGGACATTATCCGTACCATTGCCCCTTATACCTTTGGCGTTTATCTCTTACATGAACATATTCTGGTGCGCTATGAATGGATGAAGTGGCTGAAAATTGAACGGGTGACGGGAAGTTTCCGCTTCGTACCGCACCTAATCGGCGCAGTGCTGATGGTGTATGCGGTGGGAACGATGATAGATATGGTGAGAAAATGGCTGTTTGACAAAGTGTCTTCCCTGTTTAACAGATTGTGTGGCAGGAAGAAAGAGATTTAAGCGGGCACAGGAAGAGGCCTGTCAATAAGAATAAAATTTGCAATGTGGAGCATGGGGGACCGATGAGAGATGTGTATAGGAAATATCATATATTGATAGAGAATATTTTGTTCCCCTTGCTGTTGGTTTTGTATCCGCTTCTTAAGATCAACCAGGGAATTGACGTGTCGGATACTACCTACAGTCTGTCCAATTTCCAGTATTTCGGTCAGATGAATGGTACATGGATGGTGGCAACCTTTCTGGCCAATGGAGCGGGAAGCCTGCTGATGCACCTGCCCTTTGGAGATACCCTTCTGGGCATGAATTTCTATACGGCATTGATACAGGTATGGACGGCGCTTATAGTCTATTTGGTACTGCGTAAAAAGATGCCGGCGCCTTTTGTGGTGCTGGGAGAGTTTATGGCATTAGGATTGTGTTGGTGCCCTTCTGTGATTTTATATAATTACCTCACATATCTTTTGTTGACGGCAGGCATCCTGTTGCTGTATACAGGGATTCTGGAACAGAGAGAGGGCGTGCGCAGATGGTATTTTATGGCGGCGGGAATCTGTCTTGGAGCAAACGTGGCGGTGCGTATGCCCAATGCGGTGCAGGCGGCGCTGATTCTGGCCGTATGGTACGGCGTGTGGATAAGGGGAAACACAGAAAGTTCTGAAAAAGGGGTAAAAGGAAAGTGCCACGTCCTTCTTCGCGGCCAGTTGGTCAGGGTTACCATGTGGTGCCTTGACGGATATCTGATTGGTTTTGGGGTTCCTCTTATCATCATTTGTATTCGTTATGGGCTGCATTCGTATCCGGCCATGATACAGACCATGTTTGCCATGACACAGAAGGCGGCGGATTATAAACCAACTTCCATGTTGACGGGGATGTTTGGCGATTATGGACGGGGTATATTCTGGATGCTGTTTGTAGGCATCTGTATGTTTGGCGGCTGGCTGACGTTCAGACTTCTTGACAGGCTGTCAAAACGCAGGGTGGAGGGTCTGCCTGGGCGTGGGAATCTATACGGCACAGACGGATTTTCCAGAGGGCATTTTGTGCTGTGTGTATTGTGCCGTATCTGCTACGTGATGCTTTTTGTGGTCTTGCTTCGGTTCTACTGGGGCAGGGGTATGTTCCACTTTCGGTATTATGACGGTGATTATGGGAGTGTGTATTATCCGGCGGTCTTGCTTTTGCTGACAGTTCTGTCTGCGGCGGCGCACTGCCTGGTCAGAAAGGATGTCAATCAGGAGCAGAAGATACTTGCTGCGTTGATCGTATTGGAAGTGTTTCTGACACCCCTTGGCAGTAACAATGCACTGTATCCTATTATCAATAATTTGTTTCTTGCAGTACCTTTCCTGCTGTGGGCAGCGTATGACCGGTTTCGTGCTTCGGGCGGTTTTGTGTGGAAAGTACCCTTTGTTACTTTGGTGGCGTTTGTTCTGGTGCAGAGTGTGGGATTCCATATGCAATTTGTGTTTCAGGACGGTATCTGGGGGGAGAAGAGAGATACTTTGATTAAGGCACCGGCAAAGGCGGCAGGCGTCTATACCAACAAGGACAATGGGGAACTGCTGGAGAAACTTGCTGTTTATGCAGAAGCTGACGAGCTTTCTGGAAGAGAAGTGATTCTATATGGGGAAATCCCTGGGCTTGGGTATCTGCTTAACATGCCTTCTGCGCTGTCTACTTTCTGGCCGGACTTAGACTCCTATCGGATGGTGGAATTTGAGCGGGATATGGCAGGTGTGGCACAGGAAATAAATGCTGGGCAGGAAGGGCCGGTTATCATTCTGTCGTCTCCGATTGCAGCTTATCTGAGCGAGGATGCGGATGCCATGAACTGGTTTGGTGTTGATCAAGAGAAGATGGATGAGGATGAGAAACTTAAGAAGCTTTGGGCGTTCATGCAGCAGTATGGGTATGTGGAAAGCTTTTGCAATGCCAGATATGCGGTGTATGTGGAGAAAGAATAAAATCCATAGACATGGCCTTAAAAAAGTAACAGTTCAGACCTCATCATTCATAAAAGTGTCTGCTTTGCATCCGGCGCCGCTTTGCGGATTCCTTAGCCGAATTCTTGCGAATCAGACAATAACTGTGCTACAATAGACGCAGATTTGGATCCAATTGTTAAAGCAATGTCTCAACAAAATCGAGACAAAGATGTGCGCAGAAATGAGGGCTATTATGATTAACTTTAACGTACCACCCTTTACGGGAAAAGAATTTGAATACATGAAACAGGCCGTAGAAAACGAAAAGATCTGCGGCGACGGGCCTTTTACCAGAAAGTGCAGTGAGTGGATTGAAAAGCAGACAGGCACTAGGAAATGTCTGCTGACCACATCTTGTACCCATGCCACGGAGTTGGCGGCACTGCTCTTAGATATCAAACCAGGGGATGAGGTCATTATGCCTTCCTACACCTTTGTGTCTACGGCCAATGCCTTTGTATTGCGGGGTGCCACAGCAGTTTTTGTGGATATCAGGCCGGATACTATGAATATTGATGAGAAGCTGATAGAAGATGCCATCACACCCCATACGAAAGCCATCGCACCGGTTCACTATGCAGGTGTTTCCTGCGAGATGGATACGATTATGGATATTGCGGCCTGTCATCATTTAAAGGTGGTGGAGGATGCGGCCCAGGGTATTATGGCGGACTATAAGGGGAAGGCCCTGGGTACCTTCGGAGAGTTTGGGTGTTTTAGTTTTCATGAGACCAAGAATTTCAGTATGGGTGAGGGTGGCGCGCTCTTAATCCGGGAGGAAAAGGATATTTTGGACGCGGAGATTTTTAGAGAGAAGGGCACGGACAGAAGCCAGTATTTCCGCGGGCAGGTGGACAAGTACCGTTGGCAGAATTTCGGTTCTTCTTATCTGCCCAGCGATATGAACGCGGCTTATCTCTACGCCCAGCTGGAACTGGCGCAGGAGATTACGCAGGCCAGACTTGACCGCTGGCAGGAGTATCGGGAGCAGCTTACGCCCCTTGCTGAGGCGGGTAAGATTGAATTGCCGTATATTCCGCCCCATTGTACCCACAATGCCCACATGTTCTATATTAAGACCAAGGACATGGAGGAGCGAAGCCGCCTGATAGCCTATTTGAAGGAGAAAGATATTCTTTCTGTTTTTCATTATGTGCCGCTTCATTCGGCACCTGCGGGAATCAGATATGGCAGATTCCATGGGGAAGACCGTTATACTACGAAGGAGAGCGAGCGGATTTTGCGCCTGCCCATGTTCTATAAACTGACGGCTGACCAGGTGGAATATATTACTGAGCAAGTGAAGGCTTTCTATAAGAGGTAATTACGAAACTGCTTTCTTGAAAGAATGCGTTTCTCAAACGCCTAACTTTCTAAAAGTAAGTGAGGAGCGTGTGCGTCTTATGACGTTACAGGAGTTTTATAGAAAATACGAAAACGGCATATTGGCGGGAATCATCGTGCTCTGTAACGTGATTCTTTTGGGAAGCTGCTTTGATATCTATTATGATTTAAATGACGATCTGTTAATGAAGGACATCATGGCTGGGGTTTATAGCGGCGTACCGGACGGACATAATATGCAGACGCTTTATATTTTGGGGGCTTTTATCAGTCTGGGTTACAAGCTGTGCCGGAGGATTTCCTGGTATGGCCTGTTTTTGTGTCTGTGTCAGTTTGGGTGTTTCTATCTGGCGGGGGCGCGGCTTTGCAGTCTGCTAAAGAAAAAGGCGTATAAAATCGGAATGCTGTTGCTTTTGTCATTGTTTTTCTGGGCGGTATGCTTACAGCATCTGGTGAATGTCCAGTATACCATTACCTGCGCGATGATGTCAGGGACGGCAATCTTTTTGTTCCTGACAACACCTCGGGAATTGGATGCAAGACGGTTTGTGATTCAGAACATTCCTTCTATGGTATTGGTTATTTTGGCTTACCAGCTTCGCACGGAAATGCTTCTTTTGACCTTTCCGTTTGTCGGCATAGCGGGCATAGTCCGCTGGGCCGGGGAAAAACGTATTTTTACGAAGGAAAACTGGTGCAAATACGGTACGGTGCTAGGTATAATGCTGGCGGGTATGCTGGTGTCCAGAGGTGTGGACTTTATAGCTTACGGCGGAGAGTGGAAAGACTTTCTGAACTTTTTTAACGCCAGAACAACAGTCTATGATTTTTATCCGGATGTACTGCTGCAGGAGGGATATAGCGACGGCTTGTCTGATATCGGTATTTCCAAGACACAGCAGATTCTGCTTCGCAAATATAACTTTGGACTGGATGAGGACATCGACAGCCAGATGCTTGACAAGATTGCGTTCTATGCCAGGGAGGCTATAGGAGGAGCAAGAGACTGGGGAGCCATAGCGAAGGAGAAGCTGCGGCTTTATATTTATCGGACACTTCATCGTGATGATGCGCCTTATAATTTTCTGGTGCTGTGGGGGTATGCGTCGGTATTTGCGGCAGGTATTCTTTCTATACGGACAGGTAGTCAGAAAGACGAAAGGCGTCGTTTGGCCTTTTTGTGGCAGCTTTTTTTGCTGGCTGTCGTGCGAAGTGCTGTCTGGATGTTTATTTTACTGCGGGGAAGGGACCCGGTGCGGATTACCCATTCTTTGTATTTCGTAGAATTTGTTCTGCTTGCGGCAATGCTATTACAATATTTACCCTTAGTACCCTACAGAAAAGCTGTGTTTGGGGCGGCGGCAGTCCTCCTTTTATGCCTGCAGACGGGAAACTTGGCGGGCAGTATCAGGCAGGTACAGTCCGATCAGGCTTTGCGGGCGCAGATCAATCAAGACTGGTATGCCATAGATGCATACTGCAGGGAAAGGCCGGAGAATTTCTATTATGAGGATGTTTATTCTACGGTATCTTTTTCCTTGAAGATGTTTGCACCTGACGAGAATACCTATGCCAACTATGATATTCTGGGAGGGTGGATGTGTAAAAGTCCATTATACGAGCAGAAAATTGCCCGCTATGGTATAAAAGAGGCGGATGAAGCGCTTGTTGACATGGATAATGTATATCTGATCGTCTCCCATGAGGAAGCAGATGAATTTGACTGGCTGACGGCGCACTACGCGTCAAAGGGGATTGAGGTAATTGTGCGGCAGAGTGACAGGATCAATGATAATTACAGTGTATATCAAGTAGACAGGGTAGAATAGATGAAGAAGGAACAAGTACATCTGCGCTTTATGACGGCGGAGGATACCCCTAAGATTGTGGCCTGGCGCAATCAGGAGTTTGTGAGACGCAATTTCATATATCAGAAGCCCTTTACACCGGAAGGGCATTTGCGGTGGATGGCGGAGCAGGTGGAGCCCGGCCATGTGGTACAGTTTATTATCTGCCTGGCAGACGGCAGGGAAATAGGGAGCGTTTATTTTCGGGATATTGACAGAAAGGCGCGCACTGCGGAATATGGTATTTTCATCGGGGAAGCAGACGCATTGGGGTGCGGGTATGGCTCCCAGGCCGCAAAACTCGCGCTTCAATATGCCTTTGACACGATGCATCTGCAAAAAGTGTTTCTTCGTTTTCTGGAAGGAAATGAGGGGGCGCATAAAAGCTATGAAAATGCCGGATTTCGGATGATGGAAGATAAACGGGAGGAAGTTTTGCTGGAGCAGGGTGAACGGCAGGTTCTCTTTATGGAGATTGACCGGGAAGCTTGGCTTGGGAGATAAGCAGGCACTGTTGTTGTACCGCCGGGCGAAGGCGGCAGAATGGAGATTACTATGCAAAAACTTGTCAGTTTTGTGATACCTTGTTACCGGTCAGAGCAGACAATCGGTAAGGTGGTAGCGGAAATTAACAATACTATGGAGTCCATGGCGCAGTACCGCCATGAGATTATCCTGGTAAACGACGCATCCCCGGATAACACTTTTCGGGCGATAGAGGAGCTATGCAGACAGCATAAGAATATCTGCGGGGTGAATCTGGCGAAAAATTTCGGACAGCATGGCGCCTTGATGGCGGGTTTTGGCCATGCCAGAGGTGAGATTGTGGTGTGTCTGGACGATGATGGACAGACACCTGCGGATGAGGTGGACAAACTGCTTGACGGGATTGAGGCGGGGGCGGATGTGGTTTATGCCAGATACCAGCATAAGCAGCACTCCGGTTTTCGGAATCTGGGAAGTAAGGTCAACGAACTGATGACCCGTGTGATGCTTGGCAAACCGAAGGAACTCTATATCTCCAGTTATTTTGCGGTAAGACGATTTGTGGCGGATGAGATACTGCGATATGGGAATCCTTTTCCTTATGTGATTGGTTTAGTGCTTCGGGCTACCAAGAATATTATCAATGTGGATGTGAATCACAGGGAACGGATGAGCGGTACTTCCGGTTACACCTTGGGGAAGCTTCTGGGTCTGTGGTTTAATGGGTTTACGGCGTTTAGCGTTAAACCCTTAAGAATTGCTACAGTGATCGGTGTTGTTTCCGCCTGCGGCGGTTTTTTGTATGGTATCTATACAATTATAAAGAGGTTGATTATGCCAGGCGTGCCCATCGGTTTCAGTGCGCTGATGGCGGCGTTGGTCTTTTTTTGCGGTATTATCCTGTTGATGTTGGGAATCATCGGGGAGTATCTGGGAAGGATTTATATTTCCCTGAACAATTCTCCCCAGTATGTGATTAGAGAGAGTATTGATGAACGAGAGAACGATGAATAATTCTAAGAAGGTAAATGTTGCCGCTTTTGTATTGGCAGCGGCGGCAGTATTCTGCTTTCCACAAATCTTAAACAGCCCGGAAGACAGTCTGACTTTCACAAACAGTATCGCCTCGATGCTTATGTGGGGGCTTTGTTTCCATACCTTGAGATGTTCCATCGGGACGATTGATTTTCAGGACAGAAGAGGGTTTTGGATTTCCAATCTATTTGCCCTGCTTTTTACGCTGGCGATGCTCTTTGGCGTGCGCCTGGACAGAATGCAGAATGTGGATTATATGGATGTGAAGCTGTGGATATCTCTGCCGGTGCTGACAATGTTCTTTGCAGTGTTGATACGGAAATTGTGGGATGTGTTAGGGCAAAGCCTTGTAAAGAGGGAAAAGGAAACTCTCACGGAAAAGATTGTGTGGCCTTTACAGAAGCGGGAAAGTCAGACGGATTTTATTTCTTTTGCTGTGATTCTTCTATGCTGGATACCGGTTTTTTTGGCGGTGTATCCAGGATTTTTTGTGTATGACGCACAGGATGAATATGTGCAGGCAGCAACCAGGATGTTTTCTACCCATCATCCTCTTGTGCATGTGCTTTTGCTGGGCGGGGTCATCTGTGCGGTGCACAAGGTGCTTGGGTCTTATAATATGGGAATAGCATGTTATGTTGTGCTGCAGATGATTGTAGTTGCAGGATGTTTTACCTTCCTGCTGTCCTTTCTGCGGCGCAGAAAGGTGCCGCGGGCAGTGTACTTTGCCGGTGTGTTTTATTTTGCCCTTTTTCCGGTGATTGTGATGTTTTCCTTGTGCTCTGCGAAGGATGCCCTGTTTAGCGGAGCGCTTCTGCTTTTACTCATTTGTCTGTTGCAGATGGGGACCAGGGCGGAGGATTTTTTTGCATCCTGGAAATGGCAGGCCCTCTTTGTGGTAAGTGCTTTGGGCATGATGCTGTTTCGCAATAATGGCATGTATGCCTTTGTTCTTATGATTCCGGTTCTTACCTTTTATGGAAGGGGGCATCGCAGACGGATATGCCTGTGTGCAGTCTGCGCGGTAGCAGGCTGCCTTTTGATCAATACGGGCTTGAAAGTGATATTGGATGCGGATGACAGCGAGAGCCAGGAACTTCTGACAGTGCCGATTCAGCAGCTTGCGAGGACATATAAATATACACCGGAGGTGTTTGATGAGGAGGACAGAAAGACACTGCACGAAATTCTGCCGGAAGAAGCACTTAGAATGTATAATGCCAGGCTGTCCGATCCGGTTAAAGTGAGGTTTGAGAATGAGACCTTTCAAAAGGACAAATCTAAATATGGCTGGCTTTGGCTGAAGATAGGATTGAGGAAGCCTCTGTCCTATCTAAATGCCTGGTGGATGACCTCTTATGGGTTCTGGTATCCGGATGCGGTGGTCAATGTCTATCAGGGAAATGCGGTGTTTACCTTTACTTATGAAGACAGTTCTTATTTTGGATACGAGGTGGAGGAGCCGGGGGTCAGAGACAGTAAGATTCCATGGATTGATGAGATATACCGGAAGCTGTCTTTGGAGATTTGGAAGGAAAAGGTGCCGGTAGTGTCCATGTGTTTCTCCATGGGTTGGATGTTTTGGCTGTATGCATTTTGTTTTGCCTATTTCCTGTATCGAAGAAGGTATGAACTTTTGATGCCGTTTTTTATGATGTTTTTTGTCTGGCTGACGGTGATTTTTGGACCCACCTATCTGCCCAGATATGTACTGATGTTTTGGTTTGGCCTGCCGCTTCTTGGGGCGATGTTTTTTTACAATAGAAGACAAAACAGGGCGTAGTTGTAAAAAAAAAACAATCGTGCTATACTAATCAATGATTATTTTGGCCTGCTATGCCTATGGAGCAGTATAGCGGACTATAGTCTATACATGATGGAGAAGCAAGCATGAATCGGATTATCAACAAAAGACAGGCCATTTGCGGCACTGTTTGGATTATCATCATATGTGTGGCAATCGCTCTGTGGCCGCTTAGACTGGTCAGAGAAACGGTGTCCTCCAAAAGCGATTCGTTTGTGGTGATGGAGTCGGAAACTATTTCGGGCGGTTCCGCCATACACCAGATGTTTATCGCACAGTTTGATAAATTGCAGAGTATCGATGTATTTCTGACCCAGGGTGAGATTGGGGAAGATTTTAACTTTGTGATCTATGACGGGGCTATGAATATCATCATGCAGCAGGTGATAAACACCAAGGACATGGAGGCGATACCCGGCTATTGCAGGGTGCAGATTAACTTGGATTTGGAAGTGGGGAAGGAATACTATTTCCTGCTTCAGAATATGGAAATGGAATTCCGGGTAGGGTATGCGGATACGGCGGCATCACCCAATCCCTATATTGGCCCTTTGTTTTACAGTGAGACAGGGGATACAGACCATTGTATGATTGCTTCCTATAACTATGTGATGCCCCTTCGCAAGGTCAGGACAGTTGTGATTGACCTTCTATTGCTGGCTGTGGGTATTCTGGTGACTTGTCTGTCTGGCCGGTATTATAGCAAATATCCGGAGAAGAACAGGTTACTTACGGTGGAACGGACCCAGCGGTTTGTGTTGAATCCGGTGATCGTCATTCTGGGCGCGGCCGCTTTCATTGTGATTGGGCCTTGTATGACGTTTACCAATGATATTGTATCGATTGTGTTTTATGAGGTGGGAGTGCTTCTTGCAGTCCTGACGGCTCTCTATGCTGTGAACCATGACAGGACAGGCTGTGCCACGGACAGGACGATTGTGGATATGCTGCAGGAAAAGTGGCAGGGATATTTGCAGTCGGCTATGTTTGCGGGAGCCATCTGGGCCTGTTGTAATTATATGAACGGTCTGTATGAGATTCACCATACGGTAGCTTATCGGCAGATGCTGATTTTCCTGGCACTGGCGGTGATTGTGACCTATACGCGCAAGGAGCTTTTTAACCTTGTGAACCTGATTTATGGGGCGGCAGCAGCGGTGGCCGGATATTACTATTATCAGAATACGTTGAGACTGTTGGAAGAACCGGAAGAATTGGAAATTTTGACAGTGAAGTTGACAGCCTGGGTGGGAGTTCTCGCAGGCTTTATCATTTTGAACACAATCAGGATTTTGTTTGGCAAAAAGATTGGTAAGGTATCCATCGGATATGGTATTCTGGTGGCGCTTTTCTTTGCCCTCATCATCATCTACCGCAATACCAGAGGATGGCCGATTTATCTGGTATGCGCTTTTGGGCTGTATTATCTTCGTATGGCGGCCTGGGATAAAAAAGCGGGATTGTTGCAGAATATATGTAACGGGATTTTGCTTCACTTTGGGGTGATGGTGGTGTATTGTCTGATGCACAGGCCCTATATGTATTTCCAATATTACAGGTATCCGTTTATCTTCCATACGGTGACCATTTCGGCAGTGTATCTGGCGTTGGTCGTGTGTGCGGCTCTGGTGAAATTCTTAGATGCCTACAGAAGAAAGCCTTCTTTTGCAGGTACGTATAAGGAGCTGATTATGCTGGGAATTTCAACGGCATATTTGATATTTACGCTTTCACGGACCGGTTATCTGGCGATCTTTGTAACGGCAGTGCTGACGATTCCGGTGGTATGTTTTTCTATGGAGAACAGGTGGAAGAGGCTTTTGCAGAGCGTAGGCATGATGGCGCTTGCCGTGCTGGTCTGTTTCCCTGTGGTGTTTACGGCTCAGCGTATGCTGCCCTCTGTGGCGGCGGACCCGGAGCTTCATGAGATTGAAGAGATTCCCACAGAACTTTTGCATGGCAGGGATATGGATTCCTACTATTATATTACGGTAGAACGTTTTGTACAGGTATTTCAGATGAAAGTACTGGGTGTTCCGGAGGAGAAGTGCTTAAATGCTTTCCTGTTCTTCTCTTCGGCAGACGGTGCACCGGTATACAGGGAACCGTATCTGAAAGAAGCGGCACCGATTCTTCTGGCATCTACGGAAGATATGGCGGCAGCAGCCCAAGAGGAAGCGGAGGAAGAAGATTCTTATACGAATGGCAGGCTATATATTTTCAAACAATATTACACTCATCTAAATGCCTTTGGACATGAGGAAATGGGCATTACGGAAGCGAATGGCAATTTCCTGGTCCATGCCCATAATATCTACCTGCAGGCAGCATATGACCATGGGATTTATGTAGGGATTGTATTTATCCTGCTGGGTGTGGGAACCTTGATACAGTCATTGCTCTATTATCGAAGAAGAAAGAATGATACGGTGTGCGCTGCGCTGCCGTTTGCTATTCTGGTGCTGTTTGCAGTGGCAGGACTGGCGGAGTGGATTTTCCATCCCTGCTGTCCCATTGCCTGCTGTCTGCTTTTGACACTGGCACCGCTGTTATTCGATACACGGAGAGAAGAAAACTAAGAAACTGGACGCAGATATGGAAAAGATAAAGAAACCTTTTAATGTTAAACTATTTTATAGACGGACCTGCCTGATCATCTATGATATTATCAGCATCGTCCTGGCAAGTTATCTGGCCATTTTGGCTCGGTATGAGTTTCATGTGGATACGATTCCCAGGTATTTCATGTATCCGATCGAAATGTTTCTGCCGGTCAATATCATATTGACGCTGCTTATTTTCTATATTTTTCGTCTTTACAGCAGTTTGTGGGCCTTTGCAGGGGAGACAGAACTGCAGAATATCATAATATCCTGTGTCCTGTCCACATTTGTGGATGGTATTGGTATGCAGTTTTTTAAGGCGGACACGTATCAGGCGGTGCCCAGGAGTTATCATCTCTTTTATATGTTCTTTCTGGTCACCTGTATCTTTGCCAGCAGATTTTCCTATCGTTTTTTCAGAAGTCTGAAACACAAACAGAAGAATAAAAAGAACCTTATTTCTGTCATGGTGATTGGTGCCGGCGAGGCGGGCAATGTGATTATCAAAGAGATTGTGAACAGCAACTTTTCCACCATGGTCATCAAGTGTGTGATTGATGATGACAAGGGAAAATGGGGCAGGTATATTCAGGGCATCAAGGTGGCCGGCGGCCGGGATAAGATTGTGGAGTGTGCGGATATCTATGAGGTGGATGAGATTATTGTAGCGCTTCCTTCCGCCAGCCGGTCTGAAATTAAGGAGATTCTGGAAATTTGTAAAGATACGAACTGTAAACTCCGTTCTCTGCCGGGCATGTATCAGCTGGTAAACGGGGAGGTCAATGTCAGTAAACTGCGTGATGTAGAGGTTGAAGATCTGCTGGGCAGAGATCCCATCAGTGTGGATATGGATTCTATTCTGGGATATGTCCAGGGCAAGGTGGTGCTGGTCACCGGCGGCGGCGGTTCTATCGGAAGCGAGCTTTGCAGACAGATTGCGACCCATAAGCCGAAGAGACTGGTCATCGTGGATATCTATGAAAATTCGGTCTATGATGTACAGCAGGAATTAAAGCAGAAATATCCGGAGCTGGATTTGGTGGTGTTGATTGCTTCTGTGCGAAATACCAACAGAATGAACTATATTTTCTCTAAATACAGACCACATATCGTATATCATGCGGCCGCCCATAAGCATGTGCCGCTGATGGAGGACAGCCCTACGGAGGCCATCAAGAACAATGTGTTCGGCACCTTCAAGACAGCCCAGGCGGCGGCCATGAGCGGCGTCCAGCGGTTTGTCATGATTTCCACGGATAAGGCGGTGAACCCCACCAACATCATGGGGGCAAGCAAGCGAATCTGTGAGATGATCATACAGACCTTTGACAAACATTATGACACAGAGTTTGTGGCGGTGCGTTTCGGTAATGTGCTGGGCAGCAATGGCAGTGTGATTCCCCTGTTTAGGAAACAGATTGCGGCGGGCGGCCCGGTTACGGTTACCCATCCGGATATCATCCGCTACTTTATGACCATCCCGGAGGCGGTTTCCTTAGTCCTGCAGGCGGGCGCCTACGCAAAAGGCGGGGAAATCTTTGTGCTGGATATGGGAGAACCGGTAAAAATTCTGACGCTCGCAGAGAACCTGATTAAACTTTCGGGGTATCGTGTGGGTGAGGATATTAAAATAAAATTTACAGGACTTCGTCCGGGGGAGAAGCTCTACGAAGAACTTTTGATGGATGAAGAGGGTATGAAGGATACGGCTAACAAGATGATTCATATCGGGAAACCGATTGAACTGGATGAGCAGGAATTCTTTTGTCAGCTGAAAGAGTTGAAGGATGAGTGTCAGATTGAGAATTCCGACATCAGGCCGTTAATCCGCAAAATTGTGCCCACATATCATAGTCAGGATTAATGCAGATTGGAAGGAAGGAAAGGCATATGGAGAAGAAGAGGATTTATTTATCATCTCCCACAACACATGGTGAGGAGCAGGCGTTTGTGAAGGAGGCTTTTGACACAAACTGGGTGGCGCCTTTGGGGCCTAATGTGAATGAATTTGAGAAAGAGATAGGAGCCTATACAGGCTGCGGACATGCGGCGGCCTTATCTTCCGGTACTGCTGCAATACATCTGGCACTCAGACTGCTTGGCATCAAAGAGGGGGATGTGGTGTTCGTATCGGATTTGACCTTTTCGGCGTCCTGCAATCCTATTGTGTATGAAAATGGAACGCCGGTCTTTATCGATGCGGAACCGGATACCTGGAATATGTCTCCCCAGGCGCTTGCGCGGGCTTATGAGAAGTATCCTGACCCGAAAGCAGTCATTGTGGTGCATCTCTATGGCACCCCGGCGAAGCTTGATGAAATCCTGGAGATCTGCAAGGCTCATGGGACGCCGGTGATAGAGGATGCGGCAGAATCCCTTGGCAGTACCTATCGGGGAAAACATACGGGAACCTTTGGCAGATGCGGCATCTATTCTTTTAATGGGAATAAAATTATCACCACTTCGGGCGGCGGTATGCTGGTATCGGCGGATGAGAATCTAACCAAACAGGCCACTTTCCTGGCGACCCAGGCAAGAGACCCGGCCAGACATTATCAGCACTCTCAAATTGGGTATAATTATCGTATGAGCAACGTTACAGCGGGTATTGGCAGGGGGCAGTTACTTCACCTGGAGGAGCATAAGGCGGCGAAGAAGGCTATTTATCAACAGTATCTGGAGGCTTTTGCAGATATCCCTGAGATTGCCATGAACCCTATGAATCCCCAGGGGGATGCCAACAACTGGCTTTCCGGTATGATCATAGAAAAAGACTGTGGCGTGACCCCGGATATGGTCATGGATGCGTTAGAAAAGGAAATCAATGCGGAGAGCAGACCGGTCTGGAAACCGATGCACTTACAGCCGGTCTTTGCGGCGTATGATTTCTTTGCCCACAATGAGGATGGCAGCAGCGTGGGGGAGGATATCTTTGACAGAGGCCTGTGCCTGCCCAGTGATATTAAGAATACACCGGAGGATATGGAACAGATTATCCGCACTGTGCGGGCATGTTTCGGCAGATAAGGAGCAGGGGTGTGAAGCTCCGGAATGGAGAGTATCATGTATAAAAACGCAGTCAAGCGCTTTCTGGACTTTATGCTTTCATTGACAGGCATTATTGTTCTCAGCCCGATTTTATTGATTTTATGGATATTGGTACGTATGAAATTGGGCAGTCCGGTGTTGTTCCATCAGGAGAGACCGGGCAGGCACGAAAAAATTTTTAAGCTGTATAAATTCCGTTCCATGACAGATGAAAAAGACGCACAGGGAAATCTTCTTCCGGATGAGGTGCGGCTTACGAAGTTTGGAAAGATATTGCGTTCTACCAGCCTGGATGAACTGCCGGAGTTATTCAATATTCTGAAAGGGGATATGAGCCTGATTGGCCCCAGGCCCTTGTTAGTCAGATATCTGCCGTACTATACGGATGAGGAGAGGCACCGTCACGATGTGAGGCCGGGGCTTACAGGGCTTGCTCAGGTGAACGGGCGAAATGCATTGGGCTGGGAAGACAGGTTTCGCTATGATCTGTATTATGTGGAACATTTGAGTTTCCTGATGGATATGAAGATTATTGCCATGACGGTGGGAAAAGTGCTGAAGCGTTCAGGTACACTCTCCGGTGCGGACCAGACGGTGGCTGACTTTGATGTATACCGCAGGCAGCAGGAATAGGAATGGGGATTAGAATGAAACAGATTGCACTGTTTGAGCGGGGGATTGCGCCTACGCCGATTGTGGAGATGTCGGGTGATTACGGCAAAAACCGCTATTATATCAAGCGGGAGGATATGATTCCTTTCAGTTTCGGCGGCAATAAGGCCCGCAAAGCCGCAGAGTTTTATAAAGAGATCAAAGCAAGTGGTGCGGATGTGGTGATGACCTATGGAAGCAACAGCTCCAATCACTGTAGGATTATTGCCAATATGGCGTCGGCCATGGGTTTATCCTGTCATATCATATCGCCTGAGGAGAACCGGGAAATGCTCTATAATACCAGGCTGGTGGAGGATTTCGGGGCTGTGATTGAGACCTGTCCAGTGACAGAAGTGTCACAAACCATTGACAGACGAATAGATGCCTACAGGCAGGCGGGAAGGAATCCCTACTTTATCCTGGGCGGAGGGCATGGGAATCCGGGTACCCGTGCCTGTGTGAATACCTATAAAGAAATTGCGGCTTATGAAGAACAGACCGGAATCCATTTTGATTATATCTTTCATGCTTCCGGCACCGGCACCACACAGGCGGGATTGATCAGCGGGAAACTGCTGGCAGAAGCAGAGAGATGCCAACAAGGACAGAAGATTGTGGGCATCAGCATCGCCAGGGAGGAAGCAAGAGGACGGGAAGTAGTTAGACAGAGCATAGAGGACTATCTGGGGGATGCGTACCCGCGTCTCTTCAAGGAGGATGCGTTACTCTTTACGGATGCCTACCGTATGGGCGGCTATGGGCAATATACACAGGATGTCAGAAGGACCATAGAGGAAGTGATGGCAAAGGATGGGATTCCCATGGACAGCACCTATGTGGGAAAAGCGTTTCACGGTATGAAATGTTATCTGGAAAAGTACCAGATTCAAGAGAAAAAGATTCTCTTTGTGCATACGGGCGGAACTCCTTTATTCTTTGATTTGCTGGATAAATGATGGTGAGAGGGAAAGGCGGCAGGCATGAATATATTGATTCTGAGTGCGGGGACACGCGATAAAGTAGTACAATACTTTAAGAAAGAACTGGGAGACCGGGGCAGAATCATTGCAACGGATTGTTCGAATCTGGCACCGGCAGTGTATGAGGCGGATGCCTTTTATCTGGTTCCCAGGATTACTGCGCCAGGGTATCTGGATGTGATACTGGATATCTGCAAGAAGGAAAAAATTACAGGGGTATTTTCCCTGATTGACCCGGAACTGAGTCTGTTGGCCAAAGAAAAGGAGAAGTTCCTTTCGTTAGGCGTGACGCCCATTATCTCCGATTATGAGCTGGTAGAGACTTGTTTTGACAAATACAGGATGTTTGAGATGCTTCGAAAGATGCAGATACCCACTGCAAAATGCTATGCGGACAAAGCATCCTTTTACCGGGCAAAAGAAGCCGGGGAGATTTCCTATCCGGTATTCGTAAAACCAGTGCGTGGCAGTGCTAGTATTCATATCAACAAGGTAGAGAGCGATCAAGAAATTGAGGTCCTGTGCGGCCTGTATGACGATTTGATGATTCAGGAATATATGGATGGACAGGAATATGGCGCAGACGTGTATGTGGACATGATTTCCGGCAAGTGCACGGATATTTTTGTGAAGAAAAAGATTAAGATGCGCGCAGGGGAAACAGATAAATCCGTATCCTATAAAGACGAGACACTTTTTGAGATGCTGCGGGATTTCGCAGAAAAATGCGGGTTCCGGGGCATGATAGATATCGATATCTTTATGATTGACGGCGTATATCATATCTCGGAAGTCAACCCCCGCTTCGGCGGCGGCTATCCCCACGCCTATGCCTGTGGAGCCAATATGCCAGCGGCCGTCATCAGGAATCTGGCGGGAGTGGAGAATGCAGTCAGAATTGGGGAATATGCGGAGGGAATCTGCATGATGAAATATAATGAAGTGATGATACGGGATATGAGCGGGGCTAAGATTGTACCGTAAAAGATTATTGAGAAAGGCAAAACCATGTCAAAAGTCCTAATCCTAATAAACTCCTCCGGCGGCCTCTACGACTTTCGAAACGAATTCGTCAAGGCCCTGACAGCAGAACATGAAGTCTATGTCAGTATGCCGGACGACGTAAAAGAAAAAGAATTAAAAGCAGAAGGCTGTAACATCATCAAAACGCCCATCAACAGAAGGGGCATCAATCCCATAGAGGACTTGAAGCTGTATCGCACTTACGTTACAATGATGAAAGAGATTCAGCCTGATTTGGTAATCACCTATACCATCAAACCCAACGTCTACGGCGGTTTTGCGGCGGGCAGGCGTAAAATCCCTTATATTGCGACCATCACCGGCCTGGGCGGCGCCTTTGACAGGACGGGCTTTTTGTTGAAACTGGTGGTGGCTATGTACCGGGCTGGGCTAAAACGGGCGGCCTGTGTCTTTTTCCAGAATGAGGAGAACCGCGGTATTTTCCAGAGGATGGGAATCATGGGCAAAAAGACGCGGATGGTTATGGGCTCCGGTGTCAATTTGGAACGACACCGCTATGAGACCTACCCGAAAGGAGAGGAAACGCGCTTCCTTTTTGTGGGAAGAGTCATGAAAGAACGGGGAATCCTGGAATATATTGCGGCGGCGAAGCGCTTACATAGCGACCGGGTATTTTTTGATATCATGGGTTACTGTGACGAAGATTATCAGGAACTTTTGGACACGTTGGAAAAAGAGGGCGTGATCAGACAAATCGGTTTTCACACGGAAGTACATGAATATCTGGCGGCCGCAAGCGCCATTGTGGTAGCTTCTTTCCATGAAGGTATGTCCAATGCGTTGATTGAAGGGGCGGCCACCGGCAGACCGGTGATTGCATCCAAAATCAGCGGCTGTAAAGAAGCTTTCGAGGAAGGCGTGACAGGTTTTGGATTTACACCGGGCAATCCGGAAGAATTGATTGATGCCATGGAAAGATTTCTGGCACTGTCTGTGAAAGAGCGCGCAGAAATGGGCCGGCGGGGCAGACAGAAAATGGAACGGGAGTTTGACCGGAATATGGTGACCGGAGAATATATGGATGAGGTATCGCAGATACTATCAAACAAGAAAGGCTGAGGAGAAAAAAATGGGTTTATATGAGAAACTGGTAAATGGAGAGGAAAAGTTATCGTTGGTGGGGTTAGGCTATGTGGGTATGCCCATCGCGGTTGCTTTTGCTAAAAAGATCAAGGTGGTAGGTTTTGATTTAAACGAGCAGAAAATTGGTCTGTATCAGAATGGCATCGATCCCACCAATGAAGTAGGCAATGATGTTATACGGGACACAAAGGTGGATTTTACGGCGGACGCTTCTCGGCTGAAAGAGGCAAAGTTCCATATTGTGGCAGTGCCTACGCCGGTGAATGACGATCACACGCCCGATTTATCCCCGGTGGAGGGAGCAAGCCGTATTCTGGGGCAGAATCTCACAAAAGGTTCTGTGGTGGTGTTTGAGTCAACGGTTTATCCCGGCGTGACGGAAGATATTTGTGTGCCCATTTTGGAGAAGGAATCCGGACTCAAATGCGGCGTTGACTTTAAGATTGGCTATTCACCGGAACGTATCAATCCGGGGGACAAAGTACATAGATTGGAGACCATCACGAAGATTGTATCCGGCATGGATGAGGAAACTTTGGACATTATTGCCAAGGTTTATGAGCTGGTGGTGGAAGTAGGTGTTTACCGGGCGGAATCTATCAAGGTGGCAGAGGCGGCCAAAGTCATTGAGAACAGCCAGAGAGATATCAATATTGCGTTCATGAATGAGCTTTCTATTATCTTCCATAAGATGAATATCGATACCAAGTCCGTTCTGGAAGCGGCGGGCACGAAGTGGAATTTCCTGCCCTTTATGCCGGGACTTGTGGGCGGACATTGTATCGGCGTAGATCCTTATTATCTGACTTACAAGGCGGAAGCGTTAGGATATCATTCTCAGATTATCCTTTCCGGCAGACGCATCAATGATGATATGGGAAAATATGTGGCCGAGAGTCTGGTAAAAGATTTGATTAAGTCTGATATTCCGGTGAAAAAGGCGAAAGTGGCAATTTTGGGATTCACCTTTAAGGAGAACTGTCCGGATACCAGAAATACGAAAGTGATTGATATTTATAAAGAGTTGGGAGAGTATGGTATTACACCGCTGGTGGTAGACCCTGCCGCTGATGCTGGAGAGGCAAAGCGCCTTTATGGCATAGATTTCCAGACCATGGAAGAGGTAAAAGATATGGATGCGGTCATCATTGCGGTGGCCCATGAACAGTTTATGAGTTTGACGAAAGAGGATATTGATGCTTTCTATCATCCTAAGCATCAGAGGAAGGTGTTGATGGATTTGAAGGGTATCCTGGACAGAAAAGCATATCTGACAGAGGGTTATCGGTATTGGAGATTGTAGGATTGGACAAGGATAGAAAGAGAGCTTTGTGCATACTGGCCGCATTGCTGGTGTTTTTTATGACCATGCTTGCGGCTTGTGGTGTTGGGGTCTATAACGATTCCGACCAGTACATCACTATGCACATTCACAGGGAGCCGCTTTATCCGCTGTTTTTGTGGTGTTTCAGGTCGATGATAGGAGAGGGTTACCTTCCGGTTGCAATGGCGGTGCAGGGAGTGCTCACTGCCCTTGGCATTACAGTGCTTTCGGAATATCTGTCGAGGCGTTTTGGGCTGTGCCTGTGGGAGGAAGTGCTGGTGGTCTTTCTACAGCTTCTGCCCCATCTGATGACGCGCTATGTGTCTGCCCTCCATATTTTTCTGGAAAACTCGGTGATGAGCGAGGCGTTGTGTATCCCTCTGTTTCAGTTTTTCTTGTACTTTCTGCTGCGGATGGTCTTTGAGGAGCGAAAAAGGGACAGGATACTCAGTCTTTTGACGGCCTGGCTGCTTTCTATGACCAGGGGGCAGATGATGACTACCATCCTGATGTGGGCTCTTGTATTTATACTGCAGCTTGTGATTCGTAAGAAATACAAGGCCTTGTTGATTCCGCTGACAGCATTGATCGCTGTGTTCGGGTTGCGCACTCTGACAGTCCATGTGTATAATTATTTTGTCACCGGTTATTTCATGGGGAATACCTACGGACAGGTGAATACCTTGACCAATGTGATTTATGCCTGCGATGAGAAAGACGGGGAAGTGTTCGAAGAGGGAAGCTTGGAACGGGAATTTTTTGACCGATTTTATGCACAGGCAGATGCTTTGGGGTTAAACTATCAATATGCAGGGAATAGCATGTCAGAAAGGGCATCCTATCTGGAGGAACACCATGATATACTGAAATTCCAGGTGTTGGAGGCGGATTTGTCTGCTTATTTCTTTGGCCTTGGCAAGGTGGATTATTACCAGCAGAGCAGTATGTCGGACGATATGGCCGGCAGGATGATTGGCAGACTGTTACCGGTCTGTTTTGGGCAGTGGTTTTATGATTATATTCTGTTGTGCGTAAACGGCTTTGTCAGGAGCATTGCTGTGGTACATCCGCTGATCAATTGGGCGGCATTTTTGTTATATCTGGGGGCGGTTTTGCTGTCCCTATATCTGATATGCGCCAAAGGGCGCTTTGAAGCAGCACTTGCCATGGGCGTTGCGCTTTTGTTTATTGCGGCAAATGTGTGCGCCACTTCTATTACGATCATGTGTCTGTCCAGATATATGATATATGGGTTTTCCATTTTTTATATTGCATATTATCTATTGATCAGGGAAGTGTATTTTCAAATCAAGAGGAAAAGATAGTTATATTTTCAGGAAAGGATGGTTATGAAAATGGGATATCGGGAGATTACGTTTGAGAAGGACAGTGTTTTTTTGGTGGGCGGCGGCGCTGGGTTTATCGGTTCTAACCTTTGCGAAGCGCTGATTGATATGGGGTATACGGTGCGGTGTCTGGATGACCTTTCCACAGGCAAATATGAAAATATCGAACCCCTTGTGCCGCATGAAAGATTTACTTTTATCAAAGGTGATATCCGTAACTTTGATACCTGTAAGGAAGCCACAGAAGGCGTGGATTACGTGCTGCAGCAGGCGGCCTGGGGCAGTGTGCCCAGAAGCATTGAGATGCCTCAGCTGTATGAGGAAATCAATATCCGGGGTACTTTGAATATGATGGAAGCATCCAGGGTAAATGGGGTTAAGAAATTTGTCTACGCTTCCAGTTCCTCTGTCTACGGGGACAGTGTGACTCTACCCAAGAAAGAGGGGCAGGAGGGAAACGTGATCTCACCTTATGCGCTGACGAAGAAAGTGGATGAAGAGTATGGCCGCCTTTATAAGGAATTATATGGGCTGGACACTTACGGACTTCGTTATTTTAACGTATTTGGGCGCAGACAGGATCCCAATGGTATGTATGCGGCGGTGATTCCGAAGTTCATCAAGCAGCTGCTCCACGGGGAAGTGCCTACCATTAATGGAGACGGAAAGCAGTCCAGGGATTTCACTTATATCGACAATGTGATAGAAGCGAACCTGCGCGCCTGCAAGGCTTCCAGTGATGCGGCGGGACAGGCATTTAACATCGGTGCCGGCGGCAGGCTTTTCCTGATTGATATTTATTATCATCTGTGCAAGGCACTGGAAAAAGATGTGGAGCCGAATTTTGGGCCCCCCAGAAAAGGCGATGTACGGGATTCCAATGCGGATATCACGAAGGCAAAAGAACTGCTGGGCTATCAGCCGGAGTATGACTTTGAGAGAGGGATTGCTTTAGCCATTGACTGGTATAAGGAATATCTGCAGTAGGCAGCTTAGGAGAAGATATTGTCATAGTGAGGCGGGCAGTTATAGAAAGAGACGAGGAAGCTTATGAAATATAAAGTAGTGGTGTTTGGGGTAAAAGATACGTCCGAAAATATTGTGACATTTATTCAGGAACAAATCTGCCCGGTGGATTTGGTGATTACCATCAGTCCGGAAGTGACGAAGAAAAACCAGGTGTCAGGCTATAAGGGGCTTTCTGTTCTGACAGAGAAATATGGAATTCCGGTGCATGAGGCGGACAGCTATTTTTTGACGGATGAAAAGACACAGAATTTTATGCGGGAAAATGAATTTGATATCGGTATTTCCATGGGGTGGCAGAGGCTGATGCCCAAGTCTGTGCTGGATTGTTTCAAATACGGCGTCTATGGATTCCATGGCAACAGCGGCTACCTGCCTTTCGGCCGAGGGCGTTCTCCGTTAAATTGGTCTATTATTTTGGGGGATACCCGGTTTAACCTAAATCTGTTTCGCTATGATGAGAAGGCGGACAGCCCTAATGTGTTTGCCACCGAAATGTTTTCCATTACGCCCCATGACGATATCCGCACGGCACAGTATAAGAATATGATCTGTTCCAAAAATCTGATTCGTAAACTGCTAAAGGCTTATGAGGAAGATCATATCGTAATTCGTACGGATTCCAAAGCTTTTGATTCCTGGTACGAGAAGCGGACGGCGGCGGACGGCAAGATAGATTTTCATAAAAGGACCCGCGAGATTTACAATTTAATCCGCGGTGTGGCGGCCCCTTTTCCGGGAGCTTTTGCGATGTGCAAGGGCAGGGAGGTACGTGTGTGGGAGGCCCATCCCTTTGATGAAATGATAGATTTCTCGGCTTATGCCCCCGGTGAGGTGATTGATGTGTTCGACAACAAATTGGTGGTGCGGACGGTGGACGGCTCCCTTTTGATAGACCGGTATGAGTGTGCGGAGAGCCTGCAGGCGGGCGATATACTAGAATAGTGTGAGAAGAAGGATGGAGGCAGGCAGAGAAATATATGAAGATTGCGGTTCGGCTGGACGATATTACGCCTGGCATGGATTGGAAAAAGTTTACGGCGTTTGCGGGGCTTTTGGATGAATTCGGTATCAAGCCGCTAATCGGTGTGGTGCCGGACAACCGGGATGAGAATTTGAACCGGGATGCTTTCAGGGAAGATTTCTGGGAAGCTGTAAGGAAGCGTCAGAAGGAGGGCTGGGTGGTCGCCCAGCACGGCTGTTATCATGTGTATACACAGCATAAGGGCGGGGTGTTCCCCTTAAATGATTTTTCAGAATTTGCGGGCGTGCCCTACCAGGAGCAGCTTGCCATGTTAGAGCATGGGAAAGAGATTCTTGCAGGGCATGGGATTACGACAAATCTTTTTATGGCCCCGGCCCACTCTTATGACCGGAATACGCTGCGGGCCTTAAAGCAGGCCGGATTTAAGGGGCTGACGGACGGGTTCGGCAGCGGACCTTATCTGCGGCAGGGGCTTATCTTCTATCCCATTTCTTTTCGATTAGAGAACAGTTTTAAGAAGGACAAAGGGTTTACCACCATGGTGGTACATACCAATACCTTAAGCGGCCGGGACATGGAAAAATACCGGAAGATATTACAAGAACAGAATGTCATATCTTATGAGGAATATTTGCTGGAAAAGCCGGCAAAGAGGACGGCGGCAGGGAATATACGGGAGTATATGCTGGCGGCGGTAAAGCATATGCTTGTGAAGTTTATGTAAATGGCGTCATAAAAAGACAGTGAAAGAGTTTTGCGAAAAGCTGACAGGAGGCTCATATGGGAGAACCGGTGCGGGTGCTGCATGTGCTGGGAGGCTTAAGTCTCGGCGGTGCGGAGAGCAGAGTGATGGATTTGTACCGCTGTATGGACAGGGAGAAAATACAGTTTGATTTCCTGATACATCGCAGAGATATAGATTCTGCGGCTTATGAAAAACATTTTTATGAGAAAGAAGTGGAGGCGCTGGGCGGAAAAGTTTATGCGCTTCCTAAATTTATGGTCTATAATTATGCTGCTTATCGGCGTGCCGTTCGTGAATTCTTTCAAAAGCATCATGCGTTTGCGGTAGTGCAGGGGCATATGACCAGCACGGCGGTCATCTATCTGCCTTTGGCGAAAAGGGCGGGAGTGCCTGTAGTGTGTGCCCATGCCAGAAGCGCAGGAGTGGATAAAGGGATAAAAGGGCTTGCGACGAAGTTTCTTAGGCTCTCATTGCTTGAAAAGGCAGATTATTGTTTGGCCTGTTCGAAAGAGGCCGGAATTTCTGTGTTTGGTCCGAAATGGAGTACTTCCCCGAAAGCGCGCCTGGTGCCCAATGCCATTGATGCAATGAGATTTCGGTATAATGCCGCCCTGCGGGAGAAAATGCGGGCAGAGCTTTCCTTGGGAGACAGCTATGCAATCGGGCATGTAGGCAGGTTTCATTATTCCAAAAATCATGAGTTCTTATTGGAGGTTTTTAGCAGACTGCATCAGAATCTTGCAAAGAAGGGAAAGCAGTGCAAGCTTCTGTTGTTAGGCGAAGGCGAGGGCATGGCGGCGGCAAAAGCCCAGGCGGCGGCACTTGGTATAGAAAAGGATGTGCTGTTTTTAGGAAACCGCAAAGATGTGGAGGCCTACTATCAGGCATTTGATTTGTTTCTCTTTCCTTCCCGGTTCGAGGGACTGCCTGGCACCGTGGTGGAGGCCCAGGCGGCCGGGCTTCGATGTATCATTTCCGACAGGATTACCAAGGAAGTTGGGATCAGTGAGCTGGTGAGCTTTCACAGTCTGGAGGATGGTGCGGAACAGTGGGCCGGGGAAGTAGAACGCAGTCTGGTATATGAGAGAAGAGACAGATGCGAGGCGGTCAGAAAAGCCGGTTTCGATGTGCGGGAACAGGCGAAAAGACTGGAACGGTTCTATTTGACGGGGACGTTGGAATAATTCATAAAAGGCAGATATAGAAAAACCAAGATGGAGAGTTGGTGTATGGGAAGAATGGAAGCTGTACCGGTGAGAACAGAAGAGGAGTTGGAGTTTGTAATCTTTTGTATCGAAAATATGGCATTAAAGCAGGGAAGAAATGCCACAGATGTATATGTTGCCGTGAAAGACAGAAGTAACATTTTAGGTAATTACATTGTTCCGGGGTACGAATTTTTGCATACACAGGATAAGGAATATATTCTGGAAGATATTGAGAATATCATGCAGGAGCAGGGGGTAAGCATATGATTGTTTATCATGGTTCCCGTATCATAGTGGATAAACCTGATACGAAACATTCTCGGAAGAGAGTGGACTTTGGGCCCGGATTCTATGTGACGCCTATCAAGGAGCAGGCGGAAGGTGTGAGGGTTCTTAACTTCGATTCTTATTCGGAAGAATGGTTGGATTTTGTTTTTCTTTGCCGCCGAGGAGAGGATACGACAGATTATGATATTGTGATGGGCGGCGTGGCTAATGATAAGGTGTTTGACACGGTTGAATTATATTTTCAGAAGTTGATAACAAAGACAGAGGCTCTTGGACGGTTGAAATATGAGAAGCCAAATGCGCAGATATGCATCCGTTCTCAGAAGATAATCGATCATTATCTGCACTTTGAAGGGAGTGGGAAGTTATGATGGCAAATCCAATTCTTTTACAGAAGAAATATGCCAGAGTCGTTGCACTCTTTGCTAAAAAATGCAATCTGACATTGGATGCTGCATTGGATTTCTTTTATCGGTCTAAAGAATATCAGCTTCTGCGAGAAGGAGTGGCCGATTTGCATTGCATGAGTGATGATTATTTGGCGGAAGATTTAAAAGAAGAGTATTGGGAGAAAACCACAAATGAATAAGAAAATGAAAATGATGCTCATTGTGCCCATGCTGCATCAGGGAGGATTTGAGCGTGTATGCGTGGCCACGGCAAGACTGCTTATGCCATATTATGAAGTCTGTATTGTGCTCTTTGACTCTCATGATATAGCCTATGATATCGAAGGGATTCCTGTGATTGATATTCATTTGGGTGTGAAAAAAGGTTTGGCAGGCAAAGTGTTTCGTGTGATACAGCGCAGCTTAAAACTATGGCAGCTGAAAAGAAAGCTGCGGCCGGATATTGCCTACAGCTTCGGTTCCACGGCCAATATCGTCAATGTTCTTTCCGGAAAATGCGGGAAGATATGGGTTGGCCTGCGCAGCTACATGGACATGGAGGATGAAGGAAAAATCAGACTTTTTGTGAGACGGGCCGACAGAATATTATGCTGTGCCAGGCAGATAGAGGATGAGCTGCGGAAAAAATATGGGTGCAATAAAGCGGTAACCTTATATAATCCGTTGGATATGGCCGATCTGCAGGCGAAAGCCCGGGCGGAAGCACCAAAGCTTCCCTGGAAGGAGGAGGGTCCCATCATTGCATCCATGGGACGCGAGGATGAGGTAAAGGGATTTTGGCATCTGATTAAGGCCTTTGCTTTGGTGAAGCGTAAGGTGGAAAACGCCAGACTGATGATTATCGGAGACGGCACATTTACCATATATAAAGAGCTGGCCAGGGCACTTGGGGTGGAAGAGGATGTGTATTTTACGGGCATGAAGCGCAATCCCTTTCCATATCTGCAAAGGGCGGCAGTTTATGTGCTGACTTCCTACCGGGAAGGATTTCCAAACGCGCTGGTGGAGGCTATGGCGCTGGGACTTCCGGCGATTTCCACAGACTGTCCGACGGGGCCGGCGGAGATTTTGGAAGAGTGCTATGGAATCTTGCTTCCCAATATGAGCCCGGAAGTTAATTGTGACGCAGGTGTCATAACAGAAGAAGAGAGGGATCTGGCAAGGCGGGTGACGGACTTGTTGGAGGATTCCGGCAAAATGGCTCATTATCGGGAAATGTCCCTGAAACGTGCCAGGGATTTTACCACGGAGAACTATGTGGAACTGATCAGGCAGTGGGGATGTGAGAATGCCTAAAATGGGGTATGTTCTGTACAGTGAAATCGTAAAGATTCATGTGAAATGAACAGGAAGTGTATGTAAGAGAATGGAGATCAGGATGGAGATACTGAAGAAAAAAGGAATAACTTTGCCTGCCGGATGGCAGTTTCTGGTCTTGGTTCCCTTTTCGTTGTGCTATGGGGCGTTCATCGTTCTGGGAAACTGGCAGAAGTCCGCAGAGTATTCTAATCTGCAGAATATAGGAAGAATTATATTGTGGGCCGCTGCCGCTTATGCGGTTTTGCTTATCTTTTGCATGGTGGTTCCCCGGAAAGATGATTTGAAAAGACGGCCGGGCAGATGGTATGTTTTCCTGGTTTTTTTTGCAATTTGTCTGCTCAGCTATCTGCCTTATTATCTGATGTATTATCCTACCTGGTTCAACAATGATGCCATATGGCAGCTGGAGCAGATTTTGGGGTGGAAAGCCCGGTCAAATCACCATCCCTATTTCCACACGATGATTATGCAGGTCTTTGTCACGATTGGCTATAAGGTGTCGGGTACATACACGGGAGCGGTGGCCTTTTATACGTTCTGGCAGATGGCGCTTGTGGCGTTTACCTTTGCATTTTGTCTGTATGTGCTGTATAAGCGGGGGACGCGCCTTTTGTGGCTTATCTTGGCAGTTGGCTTTTACATAGCCCTGCCTGTACATGGAATGCTGAGCATCTGTATGGGAAAAGATGCCTTTTTTGTATCGGCCCTTGTGTTTTTTGCCTGGATGAGTCATACTTTTGATTTGGAGAAAGAAAAGGGCGGCCGGCAATGGATACTCTATTTTGTGACAGGACTGTCAGTCTGTCTTTTGCGCAGTAACGGCATTCTAATCTTTGCGGGCACCGCCTTTGTGGAAATTGTTTACAAGTGGTGCTGTAAAAGAAAGGAAAGCGGCAGAGTTGTGCCGGTGCGGACACTTGCCTGTGCCGCTGCGGTACTTGCCTGCTATCTGCTCTATCAGGGACCTATATTAAAAGGAATGCAGGTGGAAAAAGCGGATACCATCGAGGGGTTGACGATGCCCACCCAGCATCTTCTCTGTGCCTATATGCGGGGCGGCAGTCTGACGGAGGAAGAGATTGCGATGATGGAGCGGGTTGTCCCCCTTGAGCAGATGGAAGAATATTACAACCCCTATCTGTTTGATGTGACGAAAAACCTGATTCGGGAAGAGGGCAATCAGCAGGCGATTGCGGAAAATAAGTGGGAGTATTTTAAGCTGTGGCTGCGGGTGGGGCTTAGAAATCCCATGCTGTATCTGGAGGGAGAGGTCAGACAGACAGCCGGTTATTGGGCTTACAGGGTGCCTCACGGACAGTATCTTTACGGAGAATATTTTATGGTGGACAATCCCTTTGGAATCACCGCCGAGAGGAAGCTTTTTACCTATGACCAGAGTCTGGCCATGGGAAGATACTTGCAGGGATTTCAGGATTTGTACAATAAAGTGTGGAGCCTGGGTCTCAATACCTGGGTGATGCTTCTTAGTCTTGCCTATCTGGCCTGGCAGAGAAAGAGGGCTCTGTGCTATGTGCCGTATATCATGCTGTTAGTCAGTCTGCTTCTGGCTTCGCCGGTATACAATGAGTTCCGTTATGCTTATGGGTTGTTTGCGGCATTCCCACTCTTGTTTGGCTATACATTCGGGCCCTTTGAAAAGAGAGAAGAAGGAGATTCCCATACGGAGAAAGGAGCAGCAGTATCAGAATGAAAAAATGGTGTAAGGCGATACTTTTTCTTCTGCCGGTTATCCTTTTCGTGGGGGCGGTTAATTGGTATGTGGATTCTTATGCGATGCTGCGCGTTACCTATGATCAGATTGGGGAACAGATGGCTGTATATGGCCGGAATGTGGAAGGGCTGGAAGAATCGGATTTTAATGACCGCAGCCTTCTTTTGGCCTGTATGAAACAGCAGGAGGCCAGGGACGTGATTGTGGCAGGATCCAGCCGGGTGATGAATTTTGAACACAGCATGTTTGGCACGGATTCCTTTTATAACGCAGGTTTGTCAGAGTCTACGGTCTATGATTTGCTTGCGGTGACGGGGATTCTTGCGGCCCAGGACAAACTGCCGAAGACCATGATCATTGGGGTGGATGCCTTTCTATTTAATACCAGTCATGACAACGAGAGGTGGCAGGACCTCTCCGCCTATGAAAATTATATGAGCGTGATATTGCATGGAAAATTCGATGAGGGGAATCTGCATCCCCAAAAGGAGACCGGAATGGACATGAGCAAATGGCTCTCCCTGGATTATTTCCGCTATAATATCACCCTTCTTCCCCAGAAAAAGCGCTTCCTTGTTTCTTACACGGATGACTGGGAGACGGAGCGGTATCTGAAACATTATGACGGGAGTATTGCTTATCAGAGGCAGCTGCGGGAAGGCGATGTATCCGCCGTTGAGGAGTTGACCAGGCAGTCCATGGAGCAGCATGTGGTCTATCGGCTGACGGATTATCATGAGATCGATCAGGAGCATTGGGAGCGGTTTGCAGGACTGACCGCCTGGCTGCAGGGGCAGGGCGTGGAGGTTATTTTATACTTGCCACCCTATTCGCCCTTGATGTATAATTACATAGAATCAGAGGAGGCTTTTCAGATTACCCTGGAAGTGGAGGAGAAGGTGAAAGAACTGGCAAAAGAGAGGGGAATTGCCCTCTACGGCTCTTACAATCCGGCGGGATGCGGCCTTGAGATGACGGATTTATATGATGTTTACCACGTAAAAACGGAAAAAATGATGGATACTTTCTATCCGGTGATTCCGGCAAGATAAAAGATTGAAAATGAAAAATGGGGGAAACTATGAAAGCAAACGTTACATACTGGCTGGATGAGACTGCGGCCAGATTGCCGGACAAGACAGCTTTTGCGGATGAAAAGAAACAAGTCACCTTTGGACAGCTGCGCAGGCAGGCCATGGCAGTGGCTTATGGGTTGATAGAGCGGGGATTTTTCAAAAGGCCGGTGGCTGTTTTTTTGGAAAAGGGTGTGGATGTGCTGGTTTCCTTTATGGGGGCGGCTTACAGCTGCAATTTTTATTCCCCCATCGATGTGGATATGCCGGGGAGCCGTGTGAATAAGATTCTGGAAGTACTGAACCCGGCTGTTGTCATTACGACGGCGGCGCTGAAAGATGTGTTTATGCAGTATGCCTATCAGGGAGATTTCCTCATATTGGAAGAGGCCCTGAATGCCTGTGGGCAGGAATTGGAGCAGGAGAGAGAAGATAAGATTGAGACGGCAAGAAGAAAGGGAATAGACACGGATTTACTGTATGTGCTGTTCACCTCCGGCTCTACGGGCGTGCCGAAGGGTGTGACCATCAACCACCGCAGCGTGATAGATTACACGGACTGGGTAACGGAGACCTTTCAGATTACGGAGAAAGACAGCTTCGGCAACCAGGCGCCTTTTTATTTTGATAATTCCATATTGGATATTTATAGTACCATAAAGACCGGTGCCACCACCTATATTGTGCCCAAAAATCTGTTTGCTCAGCCGGTACTTTTATTGGAATACTTGAAAGAAAAGAAGATCAACACCATTTTCTGGGTGCCTTCGGCGCTGATTGTGGTGGCGAAGCTTAAGGCTTTTAGAAATGTGGATTTGTCAGAGACCTTGAAGCGGGTGCTGTTCTGTGGTGAGGTGATGCCCAACAAGCAGTTAAATGTGTGGCGTAAATTTCTGCCCAAGGTGCAGTACGCTAATCTCTATGGCCCTACGGAGATTACGGATGCCTGCACTTATTATATGGTAGACCGTGAATTTGCGGATGAGGAACCGCTACCCATTGGTTATGCGATGCCCAATACCGATATTTTGGTTTTGAATGATAAGAATGAAAGAGTAACAGGGGAAGAGTCCGGCGAACTCTGTGTCCGGGGTACATCCCTCTCCATGGGTTATTACAACAATCCGGAAAAGACACGGGAAGCTTTTGTGCAGAATCCCTTAAATCCCTATGTGCCCGAGCTGATCTACAGGACGGGGGATATTGTAAAATATAATGAAAGGGGAGAACTTATCTATCTTTCCCGTAAGGATTTTCAGATCAAACATATGGGACACAGGATTGAACTGGGAGAGATTGAAACAGCGGTTTCCTCTCTGGAAGAGATTTCTATGTGCTGCTGTCTCTATGATGAGAAGCGGCAGAAGATTGTGCTGTTCATTGAGGAGGCGTTGGAAAAGACCTATATCAATGAAAAGATTTCCCATCTGGTGCCTGAGTATATGCTGCCAAACAAGTTGATTACAGTGGAAAAAATGCCCATCAACGCGAACGGCAAAATTGACAGGGTGAAATTGAAGGAGCTTCTGTAAGATAAAGGCATATTTGAGATTTGTGTGGTTTTATCGTGTAGATGTTTTGGGACGGAGATTGGTATGGGAGAAAGATTTGACCGCGTCGTGGTGATCGGCTATGGTAAGGCCGCGGGGAATATACTGAAATACATAGAAGAGCAAAGAGCGGCATATGGGTATCGTCTGAAATTTATAGAACATGAGAGCAATGCCTTTAGCATTACAAAGAGTATTTGTGAGGAGGCGGACCTTCCCTATGCCTTTATGCCGGATAAGCATGAACTGTCCGCCTATCTGTGCGGCATCGCAGAAAAGACGCTGATTGTCAGCGCCAGCAATAATTTTCTGTTTCCGGCGGCCTGTGTGGGGAAAAACAATATCACCATCATCAATTTCCATAACGCGCTTTTGCCGGATTATCCGGGTAGGAACGCGCCCAGCTGGGTCATTTATCAGGGTGAGCAAAGGACGGGTATTACCTGGCATTATGTGACGGCAGGGATTGACGAGGGAAATATCATTATGCAGAAAGAATGTGCCATCGGACCGGACGACAAGGCCTATGAATTGACGGAAAGGCTGATGGATTTGGCCTGCGAAGGATTTGTGGAATGTTTTGCGGCTGTTTTGGAAGAGCGTGCCCAGACTAAGTCCCAGGGGGCAATCTCCGGAAGACGGATGTACCGTTCTTATGAGGTGCCAGGGGATGGATTTTTTGACTGTAGCGAGGAACCGGAGAGGATATATCGTCTGCTTCGCAGTGTGGATTATGGAAAGAACGATATTTTTCCGCATATGCAGACTATAGTTGACAGTAGAAGGGTGGAAATCATCAGATACCGTAAGATTGTACCGGAAAAGAGGAAAGATGAGGAGAATGTGATGTATCTGCCGTTGGGGGAGACACATCTTCTCAAGATTAAGTATAAGGAAGGCTGTACGGAAGCCGCAAAATAGGATGAAAGATTTCGGAAAGTGATAGATAGAGAAAGAAAGGATATACTATGATGGAAGAAAAAGTATTGGAGATTTTGGAAGAGTATTGTGAGGAGGCGCTTTCTTACAAGGGAGACAGTATGATGGAGGACGGTATTATTGATTCCTTTACTGTCATCAATATTGTCAGCGAGCTGGAAGAGGAGTTTGATATTGAGATTGATGCCAAATATGTGGTGGCGGAGAACTTTAAGAATAAAGAGGCGATCATAGAGCTTGTGGGACGTCTGTTGGAGGAATAAATGCAGTTATTATCCTACACTTTTGTGTTGTTGTGGGTGATTACCTTCGCCCTATATTATCTGGTGCCGCAGAAATGGAAATGGCAGATTCTTCTGGCGGCCGGGCTTGTGTTTTATGTGATTTCACTGCGGGGGATTCCGGTCAGTCTGTTGATTACCTGTGCCACAACCTATGCCTGCGGCATCTATCTGCAAAAGAGCCTTGCATCACAGCGTAAGGCCCTTGCAGACTGTGCGGATAAAGAGCGTAGAAAAACGGTAAAGCATGGATTTGAAAAGAAGAGGAAGCTTGTTCAAATCCTCTATTTTGCGTTGAATCTGGGACTGTTAGTCTTCTATAAATACACGGTCGTGGCCCTGCCTTTCTTAAAGGCTCAGGGTGTTTCCACAGGATTTTTTGAAAAAGTGATCATGCCGCTTGGCATTTCTTTCTATACTTTGACGGCCATCAGTTATGTGGTGGATGTGGGCAGAGAGCAGCTTACAGCGGAGGAGAATCCCTGGAAAGTGTTGTTATTTCTGTCCTATTTTCCGGCAGTGACGCAGGGTCCTTTCAATCGCTTTGCGAAACTACAGGAACAATTTGACAGGGAGCATGTATTTGATTATGACAGGATGCTGCGGGGGATACAAAGGTTTGTCTGGGGCGCTTTTAAGAAATTGGTGATTGCGGACAGAATGGGATTGTTTGTGGATACGGTATTTGCAAGCGAAGCATCTACCGTGCCGGGAAGCATCTTCGCCGTGGCGGTGGTGTTCTATATGCTGCAGCTGTATGCGGATTTCTCCGGATATATGGATATGGCCCTGGGTGTCAGCGAAACTTTTGATATTTTCCTGCCTGAAAACTTTAAGCGGCCTTATTTTTCTAAGTCTGTGGCGGATTTTTGGCGCAGATGGCATATTACCCTGGGGCAGTGGTTTAAGGATTATGTGATGTTTTCTTTTGTCATGTCGGGGACAGGCCGCAGAATTACCAAGAAAGCCAAGAAAAAATGGCCGGTCATGGGTAAACATGCCACCCCCATCATAGGGACTATGCTGGTCTGGCTTTTTACAGGCATGTGGCACGGCAGGACGGTTAGCTATATACTGTGGGGCGTTTATTATGGTTTGCTTATGAGCGTTTCTTTGGTTTTGGAAACCAGGTATCCTGTCTGGAAGGAGAAATGCCATATTAAGGGAGGAAAAGTCTGGGGGTTGTTCTGTATGGCTCGTACCTGGCTGATTGTGTTTGTGGCTGACGTATTAATCCGCAGTGAAAGCCTTGCCCAGGCGGGAATGATTTACCGGGCGTTTGCGGCCCGGCTGGAGATAGGGGCACTGTTTTCTCATACGGTTACTTCCTATGGAATCAATAAGTATGACTTTTTGCTGCTTTTTGCGGCGCTTCTTTTGTGGCTTATGGTGTCCGTGTGGGAAGAGCAGGGCAAGGATGTACGCACTGATCTGGCGGCAAGATCAATGCCGGTGAGATGGTGCTGTTATTATGGAATACTGTTAATGGTGCTGATGACGGGAATATACGGGGGCGGATATGATACGGCCGCGTTTATGTACCAGAGTTTTTGATGGGTAATAGTTTAGCCATGAGAAAAAGGTGAGCCGCAAAGCGGCGCCGGATGTGGAGCCGATGCTTTTATTTATGATGAGGGCTGAACGGTTGTTTTGAAGGGGAATTGTGTTATGAAAAAAATTAGAATATTTTTACTAGTGATACTAGCCAGCTTTTTGATGACGGCGTGTGGTGACAAGGAGACCAGCTTTCAGGCAGTTGTCCTTGGAATTACGGAAGATTGGTGCCTGGTGGAACCGGTGGAAGGTAGCAGAGAGCTTGACAGCGCAGACCGGTTTGAGATTGCTTTGACGAAGCAGCTCCCTTTTGTCCTGGCTTACGATATCGCCTATGGGGCGGAGGTTGGTGACATCTTAGAGATTACTTATAATGGAGAGATTATGGAAACTTATCCGGCACAGCTCGGGGAGATAACTGGCATCAAAATCATGGAAAAGGCTGAGGATTGATACATTAAAGCGTTAAATGAGGGTACTATGCACAAAATTATATTTCACCTAAATTGTTTGGAACAGGGCGGCGCGGAGCGGGTTGTCACCAATCTGGCCAATCAGTTTGTAGAAAATGGATATGATGTGATCATTGCCACGGAGTGGTACGGTGAGAATGAATTTCAAACGGATGACCGTGTGCGAAGGATACATGTGGGACTCACCAAAGAGGATGAGCAGAAGAATCGGATTGTACAGTTTTTATTGCGGGTCAAATATCTGCGGCGGTTGATCAAAGAGGAGCGGCCGGATATTCTGGTGCCCTTTGCCAGGAGAGCAATCTACAGAGGATTGATGGCGGCGCTCTTTGTCAAGGTGCCGGTGCTGATTTCCATTCGCACAGATCCGGTGGGTCATTATGAGGAGTGGTCGGATAAGATTCAGATACCGATTTTATTTCCCAGAGTGGATGGATGCGTGTTTCAGACAGAAGGGGCCAGGGATTTCTTTGCGCCCAGATTACAAAAAAACTCTCGGATTATTTTAAATCCCTTAAATCCTAAGTACATCGGCGTGCCTGTGCCCAAGAAGAGAAATAAGACGGTGGTACAATCGGGCAGGCTGGTGGACTTTAAAAACCAGCCCATGCTGCTTCGCGCTTTTGCAAAAGTACACGCAAAACACCCCGACTATGATTTGAAGATTTACGGCGGTGATTCTTTTGATGGCACAAAGGAGATTTTGGAGGGTCTGATCGAGGAATTACAGGCCCAGGACTATATTCATCTGATGGGAGCCAGCGACAGTCTGGAGAAGGATTTAGCGGATGCGGCTCTTTTTGCTTTTACATCAGATTGGGAGGGCCTGCCCAATGCCTTGATGGAGGCTATGGCCTTAGGCCTGCCCATCGTGGCTACGGATTGTCCCTGCGGCGGCCCGCGGACGATTATGACGGATGGGGTGGACGGTTTGCTGATTCCCATTCAGGATGAGGAAGCGCTGGTGGCGGGAATCAATCGGTTGATTGAGGAGCCGGAATTTGCGCAGAAGCTGGGGATGGAGGCAAGGAAGATTGCGGACCGGGCGAACGGACAGACGATTTTTGAACAGTGGCGGGATTATATGGAGGAGATTTGTGCCGGCTGTTCTTGTAAAGTCCTGTATTTTTCATTATGAGCTTGTTTAACTTTTATTTGTGTGGCTGTTCTTTTCTATTTTTAGTAGAATAAAATTATTGACGATGCGCATAATACGCATTATAATATAGAAGAATAAACAGAAAGGAGCGATGCCATAAAAGAATAAGGGGGTATTGAATGAGATTTAGAGAAGTTGAAAATATGATAGAAAAAGATGGTTGGTATCAAGTAAAGCAAAAAGGTTCACATCATCAGTACAAACACCCGACTAAGCCAGGAAAAGTCACCATACCTGAACATGGAGGGGATTTGAACCCTGATACAGTTAAAGCAATTATGAAGCAAGCGGGGCTTTGAGCCCCATTTTTTCAATCTTTATAAAAGGAGGCGAATATTTTGAAATTAATCTATCCGGCTGTATTTAAGCCTTTTGCAGATCAAAGCGGCGGATACGTAGTAGAATTTCCGGACTTGCCCGGTTGTGTAACAGAAGGTAAAAACTTAGAGCAAGCTATTGAAATGGGAATTGACGCGGCTAGTGGTTGGATATTGGGAGAACTTGAAGACGGGGAGCAAATCCCACAAGCTTCCAACTATTCTGAAATAACCGCCGAAAATGGGTGCATGATAAATATGTTATTATTAGACATTGATGCATATGAAGAAAAATATGGTGAAAAAGCTGTAAGAAAAAACCTTACTATTCCTGCATGGCTGAATACTTTTGCTGAAAAAAATAATATCAATTTCTCTAAACTTTTACAAGATGCTTTATTTTCAATGGCACAGGCAAAATAAATAGATATAGGGAGCTGCCCTTTATAGGGTAGCTTCTTTTTGAACTTCCCATCGTACCATTACCAGACGGAAACGGAAGAATGAGCCGGTTGCTTACTCTGCTTCTTTTATATAAGAATGGGTATAGCGTTGGTAAATATATAAGTATTGAGAGACAAATTGAGAAAACAAAAGACAGGTATTATGATGCCCTTGAAACTTCGGATATAGGGTGGCATGAGGAAAAAAACGATCCGACACCATTTAAGGGGAGCGGCAAATATCACCGTGAAAACTTTTAATGGAAAAAAAGCGGTCTGCAAAATAATAGTAGACGCGGGATGTAATAATGTGATCACAAAGGAAAGCATGGCATTATATTATGGCGGGCTCTAAGCGGAAAAAAGAGATAAAACAAAGAGAAGTTCCAAAGGGAAAGCTTATCGCTCAGGGTGGAGATCCATGCTTGAAAATTCATTTAAGACTGCCAGTTCCTAACGGAATCATGACGTTTAATGTAAAATTGATTCCGCTCTGTAAATCAAGCACTCCTTCATACCGTTCAACGATTGTCCTGATATTCTGCAGTCCTATCCCGCTCATTGGAATCTGTTTGGAAGACAGGAATCTGCCGCCATGCTGTCTGACCGGCAGATAGGTGCTGTTCGAGATCTCATAAACCCAGTAACCCGGATGGCTCTGTGAGCTCATGCGGATCCACCCGGCAGGATATCCGGCTGCTATTCCTCTCTGACAGGCTTCCATCGCATTATCCAGTGAATTTGCCAGCAGGCAGCAAAGATCCACCGGCGCGATCCTGTCTTCTCCGGGCACGCTCATCTGAATCGAAATATCAATTCCAAGCTGCTTTGCTTGATGGTATTTGGGATTTAACAGGGCATCAGCAAAAATAGAGCCTGTCTGTACAGCAGCCTCTCCTTCTTCTATCCCCGTATTCCATTGTTCCAGATAATGCCTGGCTTCTTCGAAATTTTCATCTGCCATCAGACGGGCAAGACACAGGCTGTGATTTTTCATATCATGCCGGATCTTTATGAACTGCTCATATTGCCCTTTTGAAATTTCGATCTGCTGCTCCAACATCTGATACTGCTGGTTCGCCAGCCGCTCTACCAGCCGCCGTTCCAGCATGAGGATACAATAGACATTCAGCATCTCCCCTCCTATTGCGACCATGCTGCAGGGAATGGCAATCAGATACACATATTCCCTGTCCCAGACAGCCACTCTGGGAAACATCATAGCCGTCATACCGGTTGTAATACAGATAAAGACAACGATACACATAAGATAAATGCCGTCCCGGTCCTCAAAATCACTCTTAAGCAGATAAAGCTTCCGCTTTAAAAGTTCCATCATAAAAATCGGTATAAGACATGATGCCAGATCAACAAGTATCATAATAATGTCAAGACAGTCCTCCTGCCCATTTAAAATCGCGATTGCCTGGAACAGCGGAAAAAATATGCTGCCTGCCACTTCCCGGATTCCATACATCCACAGAGTAAAAAAACCTTTTTTAATTACACTCCCATGAAACAGCAGTGAATTGAGCGCAAAGGAACAGATACACAGGTAGATCATATTTCCCCACACTGTTCCCACAATCTCAAACCGTACATTTATGTTTCCGTAGATCCAGGTTCCCAGATAAAGCCATAGAAAAGTATAGCGAAACTTTGTCCCAAGCATTTCTCTTAAAAAGAGATACTGGTAAAAAGAAAGAACAATCCCCATTCCTGTTACCCAAATCGTTGAAGTAATCAAAAGACATCCCCCCGTTTTTTTAAATAATACATGAATGCCAGGCCAAATGCCTGATACCTGCGTCTGGATAAAGGCACAGCATGTTCATTGTCTAACCATATTTCTTCTTTTTTATAATGCTGCACATGGTCGAAATTCACAATGTAACTCCTGTGGCAGCGGAAAAATGTATCCGGCAGCGCAGGCTCCAATTCATCTAATTTCCCATAAAAGGGGAAGGACTCTTCCTTCTTATGCAGATAAATTTTTCTGTTTATTACCTCCAGATATAAGATCTGTTCAAAGGGAACCCGGATCACGGACGTTCCCTGACGGATAGCGATCGCATGTTTATATTCATCCTTAAGAGAAGAACATAACTGCAGGAGTACTGCTTCCAGTTTATTCATATCTACAGGCTT
>CAJUFU010000005.1:0-3245 GCA_910585555.1 uncultured Lachnospiraceae bacterium | reverse complement strand
AGGCTTTACCAGATAATGAAATGCCTGAACATCATATGCGTCAATCGCGTACTGCTGATGGCCGGTAATAAAGATGATCTTGCTTTCATCTCCCCTTTCGCGCAATTTCCTTGCTAATTCCAACCCATTTATGGGATTCATGGCAATATCAAGCAGCAGGATGTCAAAAGACTCCCTGGACAGAAGTGCAGCGCCGTTTGTATATGCCTTGGTGTTATATAGAACAGAATGTTTATCCAGTATGGTTTTTACCTGACCTGTCAGTTGTTTTAGGAGAATTGGCTCGTCTTCACAAATCGCAATTCGAATCATTTCTGCACCACTCCTTCCTTCTTTTGCTATTATATATTATAGGGAAAGAAGGAAAGAGATACAAGAGTAACCTGTAGGTAAATAACCTATAGTTCCTTAGCAAAAACCTTTGTAATATTTCAGTATATTAGTTATACTTAAAAATAATATATACTTCTGATAATATTTGATTATCAGAAGAGTGAAAGGAGAAGGTCGATGAGCAATTTTTCATTTCTTGAAAAACGTTGGAAAGACTTGGCCAAATTAGGAGATCTGTCAGAGAAATATGTTTATTCGGACCCTAATACTTCAATTATCAAACAAGGCATATTATCTGAATTGATGGTAAAGTATATGCTTGCTTATGATGGGATAGAAGAACCAACAGAGGATAATACGCATGCTAACCGTATCAGGATATTAAGGAATAATGATTTATTACCATATGAAATAGATAATACTTTATATGTATTACGTAAAGCACGAAATGATGCTGTTCACGAGGCAATGAATGAAAATAGAAAAGCGTTGAATAATCTTGAGCTTTTATATAAGTTATGCGTCTGGTTCATGCAAATATATGGAGATTATGAGTTCCAACCGCGAGAATATATTCCGCCGATTGATATTGAGATTAGTTTAGAAGAACTGACGAAAGAAAATCAAGAATTGGAATCACATAACAGGACATTGCTTCTTGAAATTAAGAGGATACAGAAGAATGGAAAATCTGATGGAACTCGTAGGGAGAATGCATATAAAAAGGCATTGAACATTCGTTTATCAGAAGCACAGACAAGAGAACTGATAGATGATCAGCTGAGAAAAGTCGGATGGGAGGCCGATACACAGAATATACGATATTCGAAAGGGGCAAGACCTGCAAAGGGAAGGAATCTTGCAATTGCAGAGTGGCCAACGGTTTCTCCTACAGGGAGTGATGGTTACGTTGATTATATGCTGTTTATGGGAGAGAAAATGGTCGGTGTGATAGAGGCAAAGAAGAAGCATACGAATGTCCTGTCTGTGTTGGATGGTCAATGTAAGGAGTACGCCCGTAGAATTAAGGAAGAGCATAGCAAATATGTGCTTAAAACATATGGGGAGTATAAAGTTCCGTTTCTTTTTGCAACGAATGGCAGAGGATATATCAGGCAATATGAAGAAATGTCAGGGATATGGTTCCTTGATGTCAGAGAACAGTTTAACTCGGCAAAAGCATTATCTGGATGGCCAAGTCCCGAGGGGATAGAGCAGGATTTGGAGAAGGATATTACTGAAGCAGACAAACAGCTTGCAGCGACCAGTTACGAGATTTTGCAGGATCCGGACGGATTGGGATTGCGCGATTACCAGATAGAGGCGATTAAGGCGGCAGAAGAGGCAATCGCTGAACATAAAGACAGGATCCTTTTGGCAATGGCAACCGGAACAGGGAAGACGCGAACTGTATTGGGGATGATCTATCGTTTTTTAGTGGCAAAAAGATTCAAAAGGATACTATATCTGGTGGATCGTAATGCCCTTGGCAACCAGACTATGGATACGTTTAAGGATGTTCGGTTAGAAGGCCTGAAATCACTTGACAAGCTATATGATGTAAAAGGTCTGAAGGAAAAGGATTTTGAAAAAGATACGAGGGTTCATATTGCTACGGTGCAAAGCCTGGTTAAGAGGATTCTGTATAATGACTCAGACAGCAGACTGGGAATATCGGATTATGATCTGATCATAGTAGATGAAGCCCACAGGGGGTATTTGCTGGACAAAGAAATGGGAGAGGACGAAATCCTCTGTCGAAATCAAGATGAATTCCGAAGCAAATACAGGGCAGTCATTGATTATTTTAATGCAGTAAAGATTGCGCTTACAGCAACGCCTGCATTACACACAACTGAAATCTTTGGCAGGCCTGTCTTTTCTTATGATTATACGACTGCTGTTATAGACGGTTATCTGGCAGATCATGATGCTCCGCATATCATTAAAACCCAATTAAGTGAAGAAGGAATCACATTTGCGGCGGGCAGTACGGCGCCTATGTATGATCCTGTAACGAATATGGTGACCAATAGTGAAGAACTGGAAGATGATTTAAAATTTGAAATAGAAGACTTTAACCGGAGGGTTGTGAATAAGAACTTTAATAAGACCGTGTTGCATGAAATAGCGAAAAACATTGATCCGAATGAAGAGGGGAAAACGCTTATTTTTGCAGTTGATGACGCACATGCTGATACGATTACTGGAATTTTGAAAGATTATTATACAGAACAGGGAATTAGCGAAGATGCGGTTATGAAAATTACAGGTTCTATCGAAAATGGAAATCCTGAAAAAATTAAAGAAGCAATCCGTAGATTTAAGAATGAAGATTTTCCCAATATTGTTGTAACGGTAGACTTACTTACAACAGGCATTGATGTGGATAGGATTGTGAATCTGGTGTTTATGAGAAGGATTCGTTCGCGGATTTTGTTTGATCAGATGCTGGGGCGACTGAGGGGCAATCGCCGGAGATATTTGTCGAAAAGCTTCGTAAGATGCCGGTTGACCAGGCCGTAGAGACAGTTACAAAATACAAAAAAGTCTTTTCATATATACGTGGCGTGCCTGTGGAAAGAATGAAATATATCAACACGGCAGTCTCTAAAAGAACTGAAACAGATATTAGGAAATAATAATCCTCTATTCTCTGAAGCCAGTTCAATTGCATCTTACCTAATTCAGGATGCGCCTCCTTTAATTTCTCAATCGCACCATGAATCCTGTCTTCTTTACTGATCAGAGCATCTCCTATACTTCTCTGTCTGATAAAACCCCAATTAGGTCAACTTCTGTGTTTATTTTAATTCCTCACAGAAAAGGATGGCATGGCTATTCGTTGCTTTTGTCAGAAACCTTATGGAAGCATCTTGCGGAGATTGATGAAGAATGCAATGAGATGATGG
>CAJUFU010000004.1:74076-81010 GCA_910585555.1 uncultured Lachnospiraceae bacterium | reverse complement strand
AGAGGTATTTTTTTCCAAAGACACAAACTATTTTACACTACCAGTTCTTATAGGCCGATTACACACTATTGATTTGAATTCATTACACATAACAAAACAACCATTCTAATTATCCAAACATTTATATAATCATGCTCCACTCTTCCTATAAATAACTTTGTATTTCTTTCCAAATCTCAGAAATGGCATATCTACATATCCTATCAGATATATAAATTGTATTTGTATCAGTTTTGTTTATGTTACACATTGCCGGATAAAATACTATTTTCCTACTCCCAATCATATACTGACCATTATGTATGTTAATGACATCTCCCAATCCGTGCAGATTTGCTATATAATTAATCCGATTCACATATTCCCTCTCATCCTTATCACTTACCTCTGTATTCAAAAATCCATCTCTTACAAAAGCAAGAAAATCAAGTCCCAAAATTCTATCTAAATTTTCTTTATTTTTCTGATTTCCGAAATGTTGTAAACAGTTAGGGCAGGACTTTGCACAATTACACTCTGATAAAATCTTCTTCATCCGATCAAGTATGCTATCAATATATTCACTTGCTCTATTTGCATAACCAGCACCTGAACTCAAGCTATCATACAAATAAATATCCGCATACATCTGATTCCCTACAGTTCTTATCCTAAAACCCGACCTCATATCATTAAATTCTATATCTAGTTCTCTACTTGCAGCTAATGATAAGGCTTCAGAAAATGTTGTAAGCGCCGTCATAATCCAAACATTATGAGAAGAGTACAAATCAAGTTTCTGAGCATCTAATTTTATTTCAAGAACCATCATGTCAGTATTAAACTCATAACCAAGATAAATATTTTTATAAACATGATGACACTTCATAGAATCATCTTTTACATACGGAATTCTATATGGTCTTTTTCTCTGCATTCTTTCTTTCTCACTTACAGTAGCTGGTTCTATCGCTCCACATTCACAACACAATTCGAAGCCTTCATCTTCTGGACCTTTATTTACTATTACGAGTTTCTGATTTGCTCTGTTTTCAAGTCCCATATATCCTGCTGTGCCTACTTTCGCCAGCTCATTTCCAGAAGGAAGCGATGCATATGATGGTTCACTTGCATAAGACATTTCTTGCTCATCCTGAATCTCTGGAATATTTCTTCCATCTCTAGCAGCGAATCCCCAAGGCTTTATCATTGGATGTCTTCCTACTTCATTCCCACACAGAGGACAAGCATCAAACTCTTCATCAACCCCAAACCAGCCACATGCAATGTTTTTACAGCACTGCACCATTTTTTTGTTTTCGTCAATCTCCAACCATGGTCTTGCTGCATGATAGCTATTTTCTTTATGGAATTTAGTATAATAATCAAATAGTCCTCCCGATATATATGTCTGCTTATTCACTACAAGTCGCCTTCCCGGAGCATACTCACTAAGCGCTATATCAATGCTTCTTTCCGGGCTTTCTTTAACCCTACCATACCTATCTTCAATCCAGAAATTTACAATATTTCTAGGAAAGCTATAATTTGGAAGCATACCTTCGGAAAACAGTACATCCATAAGCATATATGTATTCGATCTGTTATCACCATCTTCAACCGGTTTATACATAAATTCTATATCTTCTATTTTCTTATTTAGATTTTCAAGCTGAATCTGTAAATCTGATTTATATTCACTCCAATCAAATTTTCCGTTTGGAATTAATCTAAATATTCTTTCTGTTTCAAATGGAATATGCCTCAAAACCCAACTGTAAAAATCAATAAAATTGGTTTCATTTGCCGTATCAAAAAAATCTATGGTGTATACCTCGTCTAAACCTATACGCTTCTCACGTAAGTATTCTTGCAATAGCACAAGATTAATATGACGTTTAATTAACTTAGGATTATTGGCATCGATCCAAGGCAATCTTGGACTACCTGAAATAATTTCATACGGATGATTAAAATACCATGCATCATGCGGCCCATTTTCCGTATATGTTACTATCGCAGATACAGCAGCACCTGCACGACCCGCACGACCCGCTCTCTGCTGATAGTTTTCTCTCATTGGAGGAACATTTCTAAGACCAATACTTGTTAACGAGCCAATATCAATACCAACCTCCATAGTTGTGGTACAGCTTAAAACATCGATTGTTTCACTTTCTTCTTCCACAGAAATATCACGAAACGCAAGTTCATACTTTTCAGTAGTTCCCCAAACTTCCTTCTTGGCATCTTTATGTGATAACTGTGCCGTATGCTCTTCAATGGTTATGTTTCTTATCTTCTCTCCATTAATTGCCTTAAATACCGGTTTCGTCCATAATGAATATCTCTGTAAATGCTCAATATTCACTTTCTTAATATGTTTATCACTACCACAATAAATACAATGATCCCATAGAGTATAAGTTGACATTCCTGAACATCTTTCACATTTGTACCAAGTCGCATTTTCAGCCGTTCTCAATTCCAAACGAGGAGCAATTATATATCGTCTATTATGACTTCTTGAATTTGCATCCATTACCTTAATTAAACCTTCAAACCTTCGAAGTAGTTCTTTTATCGTATCTTCACTTATACCTCTATCCTTAAATATAATATACATAAATTCTGGAAATTTTGACTCCTCATCAACACCGAATCCACCTCGCTCATAGGACAAAATACTATTACGAACCTCATCTGATATTTCCGGGAAAATAGCTATCTTCCTAACTACAAGATACTGTATCCACGTATTATAAATGTCTCTTATATCACTAAGAGATAAATCGGTATTATCTTCAACTTTCTCTAAAATATCTTCTTCAACGTCTTCCCCAGCTTCACCTCTCTCAGCCAAAACAATCTGCCCTAAGCCAAGATTGTTATAAGATCTGAAACTATCACTTATGTTTTTTAACAATAACTGATAGAACATCATTGGTGGATTTCCAATGTTGTCTTTCATTCTCCTAAACCGTACACATCCTTTATCTCCATCACCATAAAACTCTTCATATTTTTTTAATTGGTTTTTAAATATTTCTTTTTCATCTCCATAAAAAAAATTTAAGCCGTTATCAAATACTACCTTTAAAAATGCATAGTAAAGCAAATCTATTGTTTTTGATGAATCTCTACTTCCGTCAAGCAATTTTTGGGCTAAGAAAATTGCCTGTCTACCTGCATCGCCATCGGATGATATTGTCATATCTCGAGCTAACGTGGCCGCTCTTTGACGACTGTCAGAAAATAGTAATACTTTTCTTCCTTCGTTTCTTAAGTCCGGATTTTTTACTACCTGAGACTCAAACTGTTCTCTTACAATATTTGCAAATGGTTCATTCCCCCTCGTTATAAATGGTGTAATTCTATTATGATCTTTTCCGCAATTAGGACATGTCCCAAACGAAAATGCTCTATTCACTGAATCGAATAATCCGGGAATCAATACTTTAATATAACCGTCCTCACCACTATGCATTTCATCTTCAAATAACATCCCACTGCTTATACTTATATAACCAATAATTGAATTGTTCTTTGCCTTCCCTTTTATTTTTCCAATCTTAAAAAAATCAGTTCTCCCTTCTGGCATTATCCATAAATGAATTTCTTGTGGATCCTTCAGCAGTCTATTTTTGCTTGGCCACAAAAAATGAAATCCTGCGTAATTATATTCCTGCCGATCAACAAAGGCTTTGAAATATAATGTCCCACATTTCCTGTCCATAAGCAGTTCAAACATTCTTGAATTACAATATGGACATTTTTCTAAATTCACAGTAATAATATACCCCAGATTAATACCCATTCCAGAATGACCTTTGGAACAATTCGGATTTGTACACGCAAATAAACCTTGCAATCCACGAAACATCATATGAACCTTGGATCCCAAGAGAATTTTTCCAGTATTAGATTTAGCCATAATTCCAAGTTGAAGAACTCTTTCTATAGCTTGCTCTGCTAATGTTTTTGATACATTTTCTTCAAAAACTTCTTTTGCAATATCTGAAAGTGCCTTACCTCCTGATTGACAAACATTCAATACCCTCTTAAACACCTTATCTTTACAAAAAACTTCATACAACCAGCTCCTAATTGTAGTCTCATCTGTAGAAGGAATCGAAGATATATTGTTACGCTTTGCTATTTCTTTAATTTCAATCATTTGATGTTCCAAATCTGCCTGAAGATTTTCAAGTGACAGCCCTGCATAAAATTCTGCATCTTCACTTGACCCCTTACCATTATCTTCTATTTTTTCTATTGTTTCTCTCACAATAGCAAAGTCTTCAAATTGAGACGTACCTGTTAGTTCGTTGGCAAACTTCTGTATTTCTCTGTCATTCTTTTCCGGCACACTCGCACTGGTCAATATACAATGCAGTCTTGACGCGTCGATTCCTAATCGATCCATTAAACGTCGAATAAGTAGCGAAACCTCTCCTCCCGGTGCTCCTCTGTACATATGTGCTTCATCAATTACTAACAATAATTTATTATCTTCATCAGCATTCAACCATTCAATAGTCTTAGACCAAAATGATGCCTCAATAGGACGCATCAACATATATTCCAGCATACTGTAGTTTGTGATAAGAATATCTGGACATATTTTCTGCATCTCATATCTTGTATATAGTTCAGAGTCATCTTTCCCCGTATGTTGAATTCCCTCTGATAAATATCTTACAAATTCTTCAAGATTTTTTGAAGGAATACGGCCAATCTTTTCAAGCTCTTCATATGCAGAATTATTTAAATAATTCTTCTTAATGACCTTGGCAAGATTCTTATTCTTGTTTACATCATCTAAACCGGCATATGGTGTCCGACCTGTATACATTCCAAATCGTGCTCTCCGACACCCACTTCCATCAGAAAGAATTTTGTAATAGGCATCATCTCTTCTTCCAATTATGTTTCTCATTCTTCCCAACTGATCAGATACAAGCGCATTCATCGGATAAAGCACTAATGCTCTAATTCCTTCCTTTTCCCATGTATTAGGCTTGTTTTGCGCTTCATAAATCAGACTCGTAAAAATAGGCCACAAAAAACATTCCGTTTTACCAGAACCAGTTCCTGTTGTAACAAGAACATTCTTTTTATCAAAAAAACTTTCCACCGCTTTTATCTGATGTATGAACGGCGTTTTATAAACACCCAAGCCCTTATCAGATAATTCTTCCAGTATTTTTTTATATACATTAGAAATGCCCGCCTCTAAGAAACCAGTAGTTGACTGTTTGTATGATTTTGAAATCTCAACAAAAGGCTCTTGAAAAATAACCCCTTTCTTACTAAGTAATTCCTCTGCAGCCTCCATAAGCAAATCATTTTCAGCCAGATATTGAGCCTTAATATAATCACCTAATTTATTTCTTATATTATCATGCGTCTTTCGTATTCCGATTTCAGCCATATAATACCTCCATCATTATCACTTACATATATATGCACCAATATTTTCTATTTCCTCTATCACAAATTCCATTACTTGTTTCGGAAATATCCTGGAGAATTTATCCTGATAACTACTATAAGGCCACGACAAACTAAAAAACAGCTTGTTTTCTTCTTCTGGTAATCTACTTGGATAAAAGAGAACAAAATACTCTCCCATATCTTTAATTCGGAATTTTGCAGGGGTACCATTAAATAAATTCAATGCATACATAATTCTGTATACTTCCCGGCTCTTTACATACCATGGATCCAAAAGAGATATACTCAATCTGTTTCCATCTTTTCTTAACAATATATACCCAGGTTCAAAGCTATGTGCATCTCTTAAGAGGTATAAACCATCATGTAAATTCTGATTTTTAAAAGGAATCCAAGACTTCGAATATCGATGTTCAGACCCCACCTTGAATAATTCATATTCTCCTTGCAGATGTGTATTATTCCATTCAAAGTGAGTAATAATATGTTCAACATAATCTTTACCTTTTATACATATTATTCGTTTCTTCTCTTCTGCTCCCTCAATCACCTTGTTCGCCCACTGAGATAAACCTAAAGTCATGCATTTTCTGTCAAAAGTGTCATTACCATAACAATGAGTCCATCCCTTATATGAATAATTCCTAACAGGGACAAGAGCTAACTGTCGATGATTAATTTCAGCAATCTCATTTACATAAATCATTCCGCGGATAATTTCACCTGCAAGTATACTTGCCTTATCCTGACCTTCTTTCTCCTCAATCCATGTATCATCTATATCATATGTTCTCAAAAAGGCATCTGCAATCTTTGTCAAATTACTTTGAACATACATTATGTCTGGGAACTTCTCATTTACATTTCCCGACAAATCAGATATAGAATTTCCACAGATCAAAGACCTTACCCATGAAGCCAGACCAGAATAAATCAGCCTCTGATTATATTCTTTTGACAATTCATTTTCAAATCTAAAAATATTTAGGTCATAAGACATTTGTCTCTTAAGTTCTTCTATCATTCGTTTAGCCGTTCTATTAATTCCTCAGATGTTCCGAAAAAATCTTTAGATAACCTTTCTTTAATAATCTCCTTTTTCTCTGGTTCCCAAAGCTCATACTCTAACCATTCCTCAAAAATAGAATCTATATTATTGGGGGCGATTTTACTCAAATATGCAAACATATCACCACGAGATTGAACATATATCTCTGGGACATTAATCTCCTTAAACAGTTTTTTCATTTTTTTATGTATATCCGATCTCTCTAAATACTTATAATTTCTAAACAAATCTTTAGCATCTGCAAATACTAAATCTTTCATACTCTTGTGAAACCTAATATTGACCTTTATCAACTGCACATAATTCATAAAATAAAAGTCAGTATATTTTAAACATTCAGAACTTTCTGCACAGAACACGAGCTGTTTATCAATCTCTCTTCTTAAAATAGGAAGAATTATTTCTTCATTCATTCGGCCAAACAAATCT
>CAJUFU010000004.1:3959-74066 GCA_910585555.1 uncultured Lachnospiraceae bacterium | reverse complement strand
CACTATAGCCTACACTCTTTCCCTACACGACTCTCTTCCGATCTTAATAATAACTGTCGTCTTTGCCTTATCTATTTCTCTACTTAAAATAGCAACATCATTATATCCTGAAGGAATGGAAATAATTGTAGGCATTTCTCCATACCTTGCTGCAATTAATGCCATTGCAGCCTTTCGTGCTCCAAATCCACAGAGTAAAGGTATCAAACCAACATCTACAGCAGCATTAAAAATGTTATCTAATACACCTGAAGATATTTTGCATCCGACATTATCCATATTAGTTTCAACGGCCATAATATATTGGCTATACTTTTCACACACCTCTCTCTGTATATCACACATTCCTGGTTCAATGTACAAGTTAAGCCCACTACTTTGTACTGAAGCACTATTTTGCGAAACACTGCTCAATATATTCTCACGTTCACTTGAGTAATTATCTATATCATTCTTCAAAATAGTTAGCTGTTCTTCTGCCGCAAAAATACATTCTTTTATCTGCTTCAATTGTTCTTCTGCCTTACTCCTATCGTCTAACAAAGAATCTATCTGCATTTGAATAATTTTATTTTTACCAATCAGCTGCTCTTTTTTCTCTATGAGTTTCTTATTATCATCCTCAACTTTCTTCTGCCATGCATGTTCAAGTTCCAATCTTCGACTTTCATTTTTTCGCTTGAGCTCGCCTAATTCCTTTTCTATATCAGACATCTCCTTCTCTTTTTCTTCCAATTGTTTACACGAAAATTCCAACTTGGTTAATAGTTCCTTTATTTGTTTTTCGTTCTGTCGATTATCTTCCTTCTGCACTTCGAGTTTATTGGTTAAATCTTCAAAACTTATTTCCTGTTTTTTTATCTTAACTTTAAGATTACTTATTGTTTGCTCTGCTAAGCTAATCTTAGCTTCATAGTCCTTTTTTAATATTTTTATTTTATTTTTATATGAATCTTCCACAATTTTAAGGGCGGCTTCTTTTTCCTTTTGCTCGTTCCATATTCTTTTTATTTCATTCTTCTGATTCTCTGAAATATCAACAGCATTCAATTTAAGCTGTAAAAAAAATAAATCAATATCTATTCGATTGTTTGAATCCATATTTTCAATATCTGACAAAATCGCAACACATCTGGTAGAATCTATGTCCCAAAAGCTCTCAGGTGTCAACTTCTCTGTTTCATATTCTGTTAATATTTTAACAATTACATTCTTGAGAAACTGCGCCTGATTAGATAGCATTTTTCTCATATTCAAATCTCCCTTGTTATATAGCTCATATACAATCCCTGGCAAATTGACTTTTACCATTTTTGATTTTGAGTCTAATCTGCCTAATCTTGACATGTATTTTGCATATGTTTTCGAATTCTGTTTAAATGGACTAAGCATCATATCCAATTTTGTTTCAGCAATAATAAGCTTTATGTCATCATCGTTTAGCATTTCCAACAGATCTACATCTATTTTTTTCATCTGATTAGTTTCTCCATGTCATCCAATATCATTAATGCTTTTATTGGCATTTTACCTTGATTCTTCCATCTTAAAAGGACTTTAGCTAAATTCTCTGAATTAAGCTTGGCATATTCAATCCATCTGTCCAATATAATATTCGTTTCTGTCATAGCACTATGGCAATGATACAATTTTTCAACTAGTTCTTCATAATTGAATGTTTTTTCTTCCGTTAAGATTAGTGACTTTTCTTTCTTTTCTTTAATCAAAACATCAAATCTTAAACTCCCGAATGGCTCATACAAAAAAATCAATCCATCCCTTTTCGACAATTCATCTATTCTTTTAGAAGTACTTCTTAAAACATAATTATCACGTACAGAAATAGCAGTAGTTCCATAATTTGCCTCTAAAATAATAGGTTTTAAGAACGACTCGTTAAAAACTTCTGCTGACAACCCCGTTCTTCTTCCATCATCAAATAACAATGCTGCTTCATACTCAAATCTCCTGTCTCTCGAAAAATTTCCCCTATCATGTGTAAGAACAAAACGTATTTCCTTTGCAAAAGCATTAAAACTATAATCTGACAGTAATAATGTTTTATTTAATGTTGAACATTTTAATACGTTATCTTTTTCACTAATCTGGTAAGGTTCATAATTCCCCCAACAAAAAACCTCTTGATTCGCTTCTTTATGATGATAGATAAAAGCATCCTTATCATCATCGTGATAGATTAGTTCTTTTCCTTCAAGAACTGCTGGCGGCCACATAGGAATCAATTCATCGCTCTTGTCAATAAGTTGGTACCCTTTTTGCTGAATGTATGCAATTGCATCATCTGTTCTTGCTGTAACAGTAACAGAATATACATCATACTTCTTTCTACTCTCACCATTAGGGAATGAGAATTTCCCTTTTTTCTCAAAACGTAATCCTCTTCCGTTAGGTAAATTTCCCCATTTATGAACAAATAAGTATTCTTTGCCTATGACTATATTTGCAAGTTGTCCAACTCTGACACCACCAGAGCTATCAACCCTAAATAAGTCATTATCGAGATCAATCCCTCTAATACCCCAAAACCACTTACGCTTTATTTCTTCATTACTAATTTCAAAGTTATCTGGCTTTACATATATCCAAGGCGATGATGTCAACACCTTATATCTTCTAAAATTCCATGCACTAAAGACCTGATCACCCCCATCATTGACAATTCGAACTTTTCCTTTTAAATCCTCTACTTGCTTCATAGTCTTATTGCTTAATGGTGGAAACATCGCGATCAACTCATATCTCTCAGGAAATACTTCTATCAAATGAAGTGGAACACCTCCATTAAAGACACAAATTCGATCCTCATTATTGCCAATATACCCATCTCCTGTACCATGACCTTTATACCCTTCACACGCCATTTGTTGAGGTGTTCTATTTGATATAGGTGAATGTGCAAAATAAGGTCTTCTCTTTGCTCCTTTTCGAACATGAATTTCTTCTTTGCAATAATAACATTTATATGAGCGTCCACTCACAGCATTTATAGCTGCTACTTTTCTTCCACTTCCATCTATTCCGTACTCTATTGCAGGCATTTTATCATCCCCATTTCCCATCATTAACAATGATGGCATTCAATAGCTTTCTTACAAACATAATCTATTATACATCTATTCAAACAGCTCATTTTCAAATCTTCTTCTCTTAACAGATGTGAATTAAAATATTTCTATATATGCTAAATTGATTTTTTCTTTGCAAACCTGTTTGCCTACTTACCAACCATCAATATACTTTCTTTATGCAGATCTTTATTTGATCATTTATACTCTACCACAAAATGATGTACTCTTTCAATTGATCCAGAAAATTTTCACCCCTTTATACCCTCTAATATTTCAATCATGACTCATCCTCTATCAGCTTACAACCAATGCCACAATCTGACTAACCGTATCCACATCCGTATACTTCATCAAATAAGGAACCACCGCCTGAAAATTTTTCTTTTTCACCCCAGAAATCCTCCTAATATCCGTCCAACAAAAAGGCTTCCCCTCTTCTTCCAATTTCCGATAAGCCCAAATAATCTTTCTCGCCCAAGTCTCTGGATAAGATTCTGTATACTTTTCAAAAATAGCTTTACACTTTGGCATATTCTCCAACTGATGCCCAAGCAGATTCATTTCTCTATACACAAGTTTTTCTGATACTCTCTCTGGTCTACCATTTTCATTCGCAGTACCATCATATACAGCCCTGACAAGCTTTTCTAATACAGGAGCCGTTTCCCGATCCAACAGATCCCAATTCACAGACACAGTATTTCTCATATAGTGGCTGTCCTGTTCCTGCTGAATCTGCTCCTTAGTTAAAGCAGACGCCGTTAATTCCTCCGCTCCCATCCCCAAGAAAAATGCAATCTGGCAGACAACGGAAAAGTCATGCAGATTCTCCAATAATACTCTCTGAATCTGATACACACTTGCTACACTATATATCCCCATATTTCTATAAAATTCACTCATATCATCTGCAAGCATTTTTGTATATCTACTCCGTCCCGATTGTTTCAAATATTTCGTCCTACTCATTCCATCGTACAAAATCGAACTGGTAGGAATATCATTTTCAAAATCTATCGGCGCATTAAATACCATATCTAAATATTCTGCATACCGAATCACCATCGGATCATCTATAAAAATCGTTTCATCACTACTTATGTAATTCTCAGCAGGGCAAAACGTAAAGCCCTGCTCACTCTTTGCCGGTACACTCGATTCCATAAGCATGCACTTATGCTTAGTACACATACGCATATTCCGAATCTGATGCTTCCTATGCCAGTATGCCTCCCCATAGGTTTTCCTATCATCTTTAACGCACAATGGGCAGAACCGCAGATACCGTTCCCCATCATTTCTAGGAAGAACAGGAAACAAATGGTGAACATCACAAGAATCATGGGCTAAACGGTACAAAGCTACTTTCTTTTGTTCTAGGGGAATAAATCTCGCATATTGAGGAAACATGGTATGATTTAAAACCAATTCATCCAGAGGATATATCTTTTCCATTTGCCCTATTACTTCGGGATTTAGATTGCCAATAAATTCCTTGCTTGGATTATCTGATTTTTTACAATACAATTCCTGCAACGTCATCTTATGAGAGAAACACCCTGAATGTACATAATACCTACAGAACCAGCTATATACCAATTCATCAGGATAAATTGTCGGCATATACACAATCATACCGCCACCTCCAAAACCGTCATATGTTCTTTCAACAACTGCACAATATCCACATTTTCAGCTTTGGCAACAGATACTAAACCCGTAATCGTGACCTCTCCACGATCCCCTTCTTTTGCAGGAATCTTTACCCCCGCACTCCTAACAGATACTTTCTTTGTAGACTTGGATGTCTGCTTTTTCTGTTCAAGATGGATAAATCCATGCAGCATAGATAACCGTTTTTGATAGGCTTCATTTAATGTTTCCAGATCCAGAATCTCTTTCCCACTTAAAATAGCTATCTCCTGTGCATCATGGATCAGAGATACCACTACCGATATATTCCCCGAAGTATGCTCATAGAGCCATTCCATGATCGCATCCGTGATCTCTGTCCTTACTTTCACATACTGATAGGAAAACACAGTCTCACAAAAAGTCCTGAAACTTGCACCATACTCCATCACATCATACCGAAGTCCCAATGATCTACGGGCAAGCTGCATAGCCTGTTCAAAGAATACAACACTTTCAGGAGTTCCCACCATGCAGATTGATATACCACTGTTATTGATAAGCTGGGTAAGCATCCCTACAAGACTTTTACCATTTTTACTGTTGCATACATTCTGTATTTCATCCACCACCAACAATCCGATATGGTTGAGTGCCACTTGGCTGACATTCCCGATCAACATATCCGTTGTTGTTCTTGCCCGTAATGCATTCTGATAATATTTACCCTCAATCACTTCATCTACTTTCCTAAGTATCTCCAACAATAACCCTTTTACAGAAGAATCAAAAGGACACTGGACACAGATACAAGGAATAATCTTCGTGTATGGATTCCCCACTTCAATCACCCTATTCTCGGTAATCAATGTAATTGCCCTACTTATCGCTGAAGATTTTCCGATTCCAGATGCTCCAATGATCGTAAAGCTGTCAGAACCACCCATAATGCCGCTGTACTCCTGCTGTATGATAGCTCTATGATTCTGATTCTTCTGTTGTATGGCTAGTTTCGTACCTTTCTTCTGCAATGACCGCAACAATGCCAGATACATTTTGCTGTAAATCTCCAATGACATCTGAGAAGGTACATATATCCTGTAGAGATCAGAAAGTACCATAAGACGCACAGGTACATCACAATCTCGGATATCTTCATCGTACTCTGGTAGAACTTCCAGAGCAGAAAACAAATCATCACCTGATTTCATTGATGGCAGAATACGAATAACATTTGAAAGATCAACCATGGTTACTTCCCTCCTTCATATAATCCTGATGGCATCTCCTTTGTTCCTTTTTTCTGGTGTTACGGATATTTTTCATGTGAACATCTGTATTACTGTTTACACTACCTGCAATGGCTTCGATATGCTGTGCCAGATCAATCTGCGCCTGTAAATTATTTCTCATTTCACTCTTGGCAATGTCCTTCTGACTGCTCTGTATCTCCTGCACTTCTGTAAGGTCTTTACCCTGAAAACGGGATTCTATCAAAACAAACTCTGTATACACCCCATTCTCTATTACCCATACAGAGGTCACATCCTCCGGGTTATAAGCCACTGTCACAGTACCACCAGATAGATACTGTTCTGTATATCCCTCACAGTAATAACGCAGTTTATTTACCTTCAATCCTGTTCGCCCAAATCTTCCAGTAGTTCTTGGAAGTAATGTAAGTATCAATTCTCTACAGTCTACATTTATTAGATTAGCTCCGATCAGTGATTTACCCCATTCCCAGATACAGGACGCATAAGGTTTCACCTGTGCATCTATCATAGCTTCTGTATAAGGAAAGTTTTCTATGATCCGTTTTGAATTATAATAGATCATACAATGTAGAATAATCTTCTCAAAATCCATCATAGTCAAGCAGGCATCTTTACGGTAATCATGTGCCCCTCTCTCCTGATAATCAGGTTCGATCACGCCCTTACCCTTTAAATGCTTTTTATACATCCCCTGTAGCAGATCAAAAAACTTCTCTACCAATCCTTTCAGTTCTGGTCTATAGGAAGGAAGATTGACAACAGTAACACCCAGCTCTGCAATCTGTTCAAAGTTCTCCGATTTATATTCACTCCCCATATCAGTAACAAATGTACCGGGAAGCCTGTCACAATCCCAATCTTCCTTTTGAATGGAAATACCAAACCTCTTACACCATGCCACTTTATCTGCTATGATATTCAGCATCAATCCCCTAAGACTGTATACTCCACCTTCCCACGAAAGAGAATACCCACAGCAAAGACCACTGTAAGCATCAATACATGCAGTCAAAATCGGTCTGCCAACCAGATTTCCTTCCTTATTAATCAGATAAATATCACACACCGTCGCATCCAGCATCCCTACACCGACAGCAGGAGCAAACTCCTGTACTCCCTCTCCTGTAAGTGGTCTGTTGTTTCTCTGGTAGTTCTTCAATCCATCTCTTGAAATATAGAAGTTCTGCATCTTTCTTGTCTTACGATAGAAATAACGGAACTGATAGAAGGAAGGATATTCTTCTGCCAATACACCCATAGCATCACAATACTTCTCCTTGAGCATCATGGTGTATGCAGTCATAAGAGATTGCTTCTTTGTTGTATAGAAAAACTTATTCAACGCCCATCTTATATTCTTTTCGTCCTGTGTCAGTTCTCGATCATTCTTCCTCTTCTTCGGAGCAAGAACCGTCACATCCAGATAAGACAAATATAGACAGAGATAATTCCTGATCGTCTGTTTTGATACATGATGCTCTTCTGCTACAGAACAGATCAGTTTAGATCGCATCTTTTCATCTGCTATAAAAGGAAGAATCGGTGTGATCATCGTATAACGTTCATACATAACCTTCCTCTGGTCTACATCTAAAACATCTATATGAATACAGGTAAATCCCGTAGCCTCAAACAACTCATCATCAGTACACACAGATACTTCTTTTCCAGAACACTGAGAATAAAACTCCGATGTCTCAGACTCCGACATTCCAGACTCTAACATCCCAGGATGAAACAATTCAGTTCGCAGTGATTCAGACTTCAATGATTTAACTTCTACCCACACAGGCATAGAATGTTTGATACAGTCAATCACGAGGATTCTATCATCCTGAATCTCCAATACTCTGATAATACTGTCACCAGTTCGCAGCAGATCATACTTCTTCATCAATGACCAACCCCCAATCTGTAACCCCATGCCTGATCCAATACTCTCTTGAAACATCCAGCAGCTTCACAGTCAGAGGCTTTGTCAAGAACTTACGAAACACACACTCCCGTACCATCAGATCACCGTCTGTCTTTGTACATAAAAAATCCGAAGTATACTCTCCAATATCCAATCCATCCAGCGATACATTGCACCTGATCTCCTTCACATCATCACTCGCCTGCAGAAGATCGGCATAAGCATACTGAATCGCATCATACGTCCTGCAAACCTCAGTACACTTTCCGATCATCCTCTTTTCACACCGCCCCTTAAAATTCTTTTTCCTCATCCTCGCAAAGCCTCCCATCCGGGAACATCCTGCCAGTTTCCCAAAAATACCTCCCCAAAATGCAATCTGATCACTTTTGGGGAATTTTTCTCTCATTTTTGGGAAATGGTAATCCTCTCAAAGTCCCTATTTACAAGGATTCCAAGCCAATCCTCATTCTCCCAAAAACACATTCAGGAAATATCACCATGTCGTAGGGCACGGAAATTTTTTCTATAAAGGGCACAAAAAGGCAATTTGTTTTATCCTGTCGGGCTTTCGCCCTAGTTGCCCCTACTCCATGGTGATTCTGTGCAGAACGTTCCTACAAATCCAGTGTTTATGCAAGGGAAAGGATAGTCGTTAGACAAAAATAAGACCCCGCATCTCTCGATGCAAGGTCTTATTTTTCTATGTCGTAGCAAAATTAATTTGCCTCTTTTTAGAATAAATTTCCGTGCCCTACGACACCAAATTCCTATGGCATCAATTCAAAATCGCCGCCTGCGCCGCCGCCAACCTCGCAATCGGCACTCTAAACGGTGAACAAGACACATAGGTCAACCCTACCTTATGGCAGAACTCCACCGACGAAGGATCGCCGCCGTGCTCACCACAGATTCCTAGCTTAATATCCGGTCTGGTCGCACGACCTTTCTCCGCAGCCATCTGCACAAGCTGTCCTACGCCGTTTTGATCAAGTCTTGCAAACGGGTCGGACTCATAAATCTTATTCTTATAATAATCGCCCAAGAATTTGCCGGCATCATCACGTGAGAAACCGAAGGTCATCTGAGTCAGATCATTCGTGCCAAAGGAGAAGAACTCTGCTTCCTCAGCAATCTCATTTGCCAGAAGGGCCGCTCTCGGAATCTCTATCATTGTTCCAACGTGATATTTGATATCGGAATTTTTCTCTTTCTTTACCTGTTCGGCCACTTCTACAACAACGTCTTTGACAAACTTAAGTTCTTTCTTTTCGCCTACCAAAGGAATCATGATTTCCGGAACGATGTCAAATCCTTTCTCATTCTTCACTTCGATTGCCGCTTCCATCACAGCCCTGGTCTGCATTCTGGCAATTTCAGGATAGGTCACTGCCAGACGGCACCCACGATGTCCCATCATCGGATTGAACTCATGGAGGGAATCACAGATTTCCTGCACTTCCTCTGCTGTCATCATCATCTGCACTGCCAGATCGTCTATGTCAGCCTGGTCTGTGGGCACGAACTCATGCAGCGGCGGATCCAGGAAACGGATGGTCACAGGTCTGCCTTCCATCACTTCATAGATTGCTTTAAAGTCACCCTTCTGGAATGGAATCAGGGCATTAAGTGCCTTTTCTCTCTGTTCTGCCGTTCTTGCCAGAATCATCTGACGAATCTTGGGAATCCTGTCAGGCTCAAAGAACATATGCTCTGTCCTGCACAGGCCGATACCTTCTGCGCCATATTTCACAGCGTTAGCCGCATCTGCAGGTGTATCTGCATTGGTGCGTACTTTCAGTTTGCGGTACTTGTCCGCCCACTCCATGATACGTCCAAAGTTGCCGCTGACAGATGCCTCAACGGTCTTAATATCCCCTTTATAAATCTTACCAGTGGAACCATCCAGGGAAACGTAATCTCCCTCATGGAACACTTCTCCGCCAAGCTCAAATACTTTACCCTGTTCATTGATGGCAATCTCGCCGCAGCCGGATACGCAGGCCGTACCCATACCACGTGCCACCACAGCTGCATGGGAGGTCATGCCGCCGCGCACCGTAAGGATACCTTCTGCAGCGTGCATACCTTCAATATCTTCCGGAGACGTCTCAAGACGCACAAGCACTACTCTTTCACCCTTTTCATGGGCCGCTTTCGCCTCATCAGCAGTAAAGTACACTTTACCTGCCGCGGCACCGGGGGATGCGGGAAGTGCCTGTCCCACTACCTGTCCTGCTTTCAATGCATCAGGGTCAAAGGTAGGATGCAACAATTGATCTAATGACTTAGCCTCAATTCTAAGTACTGCTTCTTCCGGCGTAATCTTGCCCTCATCCACTAAATCACAGGCAATCTGTAAAGCTGCCGGCGCGGTACGTTTGCCGTTTCTGGTCTGTAAGAAGAACAGTTTGCCATCCTCGATGGTAAACTCCATATCCTGCATATCGCGGTAATGGTCTTCTAAGCGGTTTGCAATCTCCATAAACTGTTTGTAGCAATCGGGAAGATCTTGCTCTAATTTTGTGATAGGCTGCGGTGTACGGATACCTGCCACCACATCTTCACCCTGCGCATTGATTAGGTATTCGCCGTAAATACCCTTGGCACCGGTAGAAGGATTTCTGGTAAATGCAACGCCAGTACCTGATGTATCACCCATATTACCAAATACCATAGCCTGCACATTGACTGCAGTACCCCAGTCACCGGGTATATCGTTCATGCGGCGGTATACAATCGCTCTCTCATTATCCCAGGAACGGAACACAGCCTTTACGGCCTCCATCAGCTGTACCTTGGGATCCTGCGGGAATTCTTCCCCCTTATTCTCTTTATAAATATTTTTGAAACGAACGATAATCTCTTTCATATCCTCCGCCGTCAGATCTGTATCAAATTTGACGCCTTTGGCTTCTTTGATTTCGTCTAAGATTCTCTCAAAGTAAGATTTGGGGATCTCCATGACAACATCGGAGAACATCTGAATAAATCTGCGGTATGAATCATACGCAAACCGTGGGTTCCCGGTCTTAGCCGCAAAGCCTTCCACGGCTACATCTGTCAGGCCCAAGTTTAAGATGGTATCCATCATGCCCGGCATAGATGCTCTGGCACCGGAACGGACTGAAACGAGAAGCGGATTCTCGGTATCTCCAAATTTCTTACCCTGCTTCTGCTCAAGTCCTGCAAGTGCTGCAAAAATCTGCTCTTTGATCTCCTCAGAAATCTGTCTGCCGTTATTGTAATAATCTGTACAGGCCTCCGTCGTAACGGTAAATCCCTGCGGAATCGGTAATCCTAAATTGGTCATCTCCGCAAGATTTGCGCCTTTGCCACCCAGAAGGTTACGCATATCGGCATTTCCTTCCTCAAATAAATAAACCCATTTCGCCATTTTACTGCTATGCTCCTTTCTTTGCCTGCGAATTCGTGCTTTCTGACACACCCTATCTCTTATATGCTTACTCTGATTTCTTAACATTTTACCATATTCTTGGAAATATAGCACGAATTTTTTGAAATTTATTACAAAAAAAAGAATAAATATCCAAATTTATTTGTCAAATATTGATTATTCTGCTCTTACAGGACAAAATCCATCAAAAATAAACACATCGTACTCATCCTTCAGCTGCTCCAAATCCTTTTGGCTTTGAATCGTCCAGGCTGCCGACGGACGGCGGTAAATGTGTCTACAGATTCTTCTGCCCGGCTCACGGCCAAACTTATGGTTATATGCGATAAAATCCGGTTTGGTCAGGAAATTAAGCAAAAGATGTGCCATCACGAAATAGAGCACATTGCGGTAATCACCATCCTTGCGGAAATTGGAAGAAAGCTGCCCCCGCACCACACCATTGTGATGTCTGCGGAACCACCATAATACCATAGGATTAAAAGACTCAATGCAGTAAGCGCCTCCGTAAGCCCGCAAAAGATCATCGATAACAGCGCAGAAAGAGACATTGGCAGTCTCCGCCTTGATCTCGATGATAAGCGGCACCTGCCCGTCCACCATGGCAAGAAGATCTGTAAACTTAGGGATACGCTCTTTGGATTGACAGAGTGTATATGCCTGCAGTTCCTCGTAGGTATAATCTTTAATCTTTCCCTCCGCACCGCAGATTCTGTCCAGTTTAAAATCGTGAAAAATAACCGGCACCCCGTCTTTGGTCACCTGCACATCCAATTCCATGCCAAGACCGGCCTCCACAGCTTTGCGAAAAGCCGCCATGGAATTTTCCGGCGCGTCTCCGGCATTATCATGAAGTCCTCTGTGTGCAAAGTATACCTTTTTAAACAGTGTAGTGTCCGGTCTTTTGACCATGCGCGGCATAATCGCCAGCATATAAAGCAGACAGATGCCGCCAATGATTTCCAATGAAATTCTGATGATAAACGAAATCATTTTATCCCCCATCCTTTAAGTAATACTGTCGCATAATATGTATAAAAATTCTTTCTTATCTGCTATTGTACAACCCTGTCTGAGAGTTTTCAAGACTTTCAATCTGGAACACAGAACGGAAATTTCACAGATGTTTAATATGATAAGCTGCCCGCATGTCCTTCCTCTACGGTTCTGCCAGCCTTACCACTTCTCCCTTGGTCACCTCTTTTGTAGAAGATGCGATGATTTGACTATCCGTGTTGAGCGCTCCTTCCACCGCAGCCCAGGTATCATTCTTATCCACCACACTGACATTGATTTCCTCCACATAATATTCCTGCCCCAGGATGCCCTCCCTCTCATTCACCACATACACAAAGTACCTGTCATTCTGGTCGTGCAGTGCCAATAGCGGAATACAGCAGGGTTGTTTTTCGCCTGCTTTGCTGCATTTGAGTACACCGGATAAACCTGGCATACCCGTATCCTCCGGAAGCTGTACAAGGGCCGTAAAAGTGCCCGGTGCGTTCTCATTCTCCGCCAGATAGTCTATGGTCACGTTTATGGCTTTCTTGCCATCCAATTCTAGTTTGACATCATCGTTTAGATTTACATAACTTTTCTGTTCCTTAGTAAGTGTGGTACGGAACTGGCAGGCCACCTCATCATCCGCTAAAAGTAGAGATGCGGTATCCGGCACACGGCCGCCCACCTCCACATACAAATCTGTCACCATGCCGCTTTGACTGGCCGTGATTTTTCCCTCCTGCTTCCATATCGCCTGATACGCGGCCATATTTTCACGGATACGATTCACCTCTGTCCTGTAGACGTTAAGAGTGGCATCCACATCTTCTTCCGTCAGGATATCTTCCACTTTACGGCCTGCATCCTTCATGGTGTTTTCCCGGTTCCACTTGGCGTCGGCCTCCGCATATGCGGCCGCCTGCAGCTGCTGTTTTAATCTCTCTTCCTCCTGCAGCCGTGCCTCCTGTTCATCCTCGGTCTCCTCATCATCGCCGCTCTCATGTTCCCTGTTTTCTTCCTGCAGCTCTTCCAGCTCCTCTTCTGCCTGGGCCACTTCCTCCGCGGCTCTGCCCACCAGCGTATCCTGATATCTGGCTAAGGCATCATAATCCTCTCTGGCCCTCGCCTCCTCCAAGGCTTTCTGCGCTTCTGCCAGCTCTTTGTTGTGTAAAATAGCGTCGATCTCCAATTGTACTTTCGAAGCGGCCGTCTCCTGCTCGGCTAACATCTCCTGCAAGTCTTCCAAATCCACGGTAAAAAGAAGATCCCCTTCCTCCACTTTATCCCCCACCTGGACGGCCAGCTCTTTCACCCGCAGACCACTTAGGACCACCACCGGCAGTTTCGCACCGGCCTCCACAATCCCTTCCGTCTCAACTGTATGCTCAATATATTTCGATTCTATCCTAGTGGTCGTAATCATCGGCAGTTTAGATGCATAGATACTCTTGGACACCAGCGTACACACCCACATGAAAATCAGAAAGAACACCAGCCCCGTGGCAATCCTCTTCTTACGCTTCTCCATCTTCTTTCCTCCCTGCTACTGTGAACTTTAGAAGTTCTTCTCACACTAACCTTCATGATTCCACTCTGCGGAGAATGCCGCATTTCAGGCATTCTCCTGTGTGAGACGGAGTTGCAACGCAACTCCTAGAACCTCTTAGCGAAGCAGCCTTTGCTGCTGAGCTTTAGAGGTTCTTCTCACACTACTCTTTTAATCCTGAATATATTATCCCCTGCTCCAGGTAATCCTGTCCCAGCACAAACACAAAGGCTGCCGGAATCAGCGTAAACAAGGAAGCGCACATGGCAAATCCCGCCTGCATCCAGGAAATCTCCGGCAGATATAAAGACAACGGCCACAGCGCCTTATCTTCCAGAAAGGCCAATGGCTGTTCCATCAGATTCCAATACTCTAAAAACCCTAACACTATGGCAGACAATAGTCCACTTTTCCCTAAAGGAAGCCCTATTTTAACAAAAATCCTGAATTCTCCTGCTCCATCAATCCGGGCCGCCTCTAAAAGCTGCATAGGAATCGCCCGGAACCCTCCATAGGATAAAAAGATGGGAAAGGTAGAAAAAACCGCGGGCAGAATGATTGCCAAGTGGGTATTCATCAGGGCCAACCTGTCAAGCACTAAATAACTGGACAGCATAGTCACCTGAAAAGGCAGCAGCATCAACACCACATAAAGGGCAAACAAAATTCTGCTGCCCCGCACCCGGTACACTGCGAAGGCCCAGGCCGCCGGCACACCCACAATCATCTGCCCGGCCAGAATACAGACCACCATGCCCACAGAATTCCAGAACAGTACGAAAAAAGACGGCGTCATAAAGAGCAGTCTTCCATAGTGTTCAAAGGTGGGATAATCCGGCATCAGTTTCCAACGGATAAATTCTTCCCCGCCGTTAAAAACGGGATACAGATATTGTTTTAGTTCAATACTGTCCATAACCGAACCCGTTATGATAAGCACCACCGGCAGGCAGATCAAAAGCGCCGGCAGAAGAAGCAGCAGCACCGTTATATTCTTTTTGGCAGATTGATATATACTTTTTAACATCTGCTTTCCTTTCTGATTCACAGTCACTCTTTTACACTTATCCCGCAGCCCCGGATACACGCTAAACTTACCGCCCCGACTGCAGTATTTTTATTCTGTCTTATCCCAGAGTCTTTGCAGCAGCATGATGGCCCCAAACAGGACAACCCCCACGCAGACTGCCGCCGCGGCCATCTTGTCAAACTCCATATTGACAAACCAGTTATTGAACAGGTGCTGTAACAGATAAATATCTTCCTGGGGATAGGACCCGGCCACCAAATACGCTTCTCTATATATTTTAAATGAGTTCAGGAACGATAAAATGACAATCGTATAGAAGCTTCCCTTTAAATTGGGCAGGATAATATAACGGATACTCTTTAAACGTCCTGCTCCATCCACCCGGGCCGCCTCCAAAAGTTCATTGGGTATGGCTAGAATCCCTGCCAGCCAGAGAACCACTGTATACCCTGTATTTTTCCACAGATAACTTGCCACCAGGACCCAGAAAGAAGCCTCTGTTCCCAGGTAATCTGTCATCACCGGCCCCCACCGGCCCGTGGCCTCTCCCACTCTGGTAAGAAACAGGTTTAAAAATCCCTGGCGATAGAATACCATCTTCCAGACCAACACGATTGTAGCCGTGGGCATGGCCAGGGGAAAAAGATACACCGACTTAATCAGCCCGGCATCTTTTAGACTGCTTAACGGAAACGCCACAAGCAGTCCCGCCAGTACCAGAAGCGGAATACAGACCAGTGTAAAACGTATGGTATTTTGTACCGCCAGCAAAAAGGCCTGGTTATGAAAAATAACATCATAATTTTTAAGACCCATAAATTCACCGGTGACAGCGGTCTGCAGGGAACGTTTCATCACATCTAAGAAAGGCAGAAGCACAAAGAGCATCACCCCTGCCAGACTGGGCAGGAGGAACAGCGCAAAGGCTCCATTATATTTCATTGTCACTCTCCTACTGCCTTTCTTATGCCTGCTATCCTTCCGCCTTGTCATCTTATATACGCTCCCTATTCCGCCATATAAATCTCGGTCTTCTTCTGAATCATCTCCACAGCTTCCTGCAGACTGCATCTGTCATTCAGGTAGTGCTTTCCTGCTTCCCGCACCACATCCTCCATCACCGCATCCGGCAGATAGGGTGTGCGGACAGCCGTGAGCATGGTATACAGTTCCTGCCATTCTGTTTCATCCGGTACATACAGTTTCAGACCGATAAGCTCTCCATCTGAAGTTGCCATTCCATACCCGCCGAAGATTTCTCCCGGCCTCTGCCTCTCTTCCGGCAGCATCCCGCCAAGGCTGTCCAAATAGGCGGATAATCCTGACGCATTGATGGGAAATCCCACCGGATAAATCATACTCTGCATGTCCTCGGAGAGTATTTCCTGTAAAAGAGAACCCGCCAACTCCTGGTTCTTAGAAACAGAACTGATTCCCATGAGCGCCACAGGTATAAAGGCATCCTTCACAGTACCTGGCAATAAAGCCGCCTGACAGGCTTCCCCCTGGGGTGTCTTTCTAAGAGACTGTAAAAAGGCATAGTTATAGGCATTCATCAAGGTTCCCGCAGACACCTGTACATCACCGGTCATAATCTGAAGTCCTCCACCCTGCAGATTATTGTATGCGCTTACCTCATCGCTGCTTGTAATAACGGACTCTTCCTCGGCCCGTATACGATACCGCTCCAGGACTTCTTCCGGGAGGCCATCCATACAAGTCTGATAAATCCGCTTCGTCTGTTCCAGATAAAGGGACAGTTCTTCTATATCTAATTGTCCCGCGTCTGTGAACCAAAGCGGTGCTGAAACCGGCATAAGAGCATCCAGCAGCATTTCCTCACTGTAAGTCTCCATAATCTCTTTTCCGGGATGGAGACTTCGCTGCTGCTCCATCGTATCTGCCAGGGAGCGCAAATCCGACACTTCCGTCATATTCTCTTGGTCTGTAAAATACATAGGAAGCATAATTGCCGCAGGAATCACACAGATACTGCCTTCCTGTGAAAAGCTTTCTTTGATATTCGGTAAAAGTTTCTCCTCTTTTTCCAGTTCTGTCAGATAAGAACTGATATCCGCAAGCACCCCTTTTTGTATGTAAGAGTCCACTGGCAGGCCGTCCAGAATCAGAAAATCAGGCCCCGTGCCAGCCATGATTGCCGCGTTCAGTTTTTTGACTGCATCGTCTCTTTTTGCACTGTCTTCTCCGTCCATCCCCACTTCATATTCCACATAGACGTCCGGGTGTGCCCCCTGATAGCGAATGATCGCCTGCCGAAGAATCGTATTCTCTGTCAGACTGTAAGCTGTTATCTTCTGTGAAGGAGTGGTGCTGATATCCGGATTGTAAGTAAAGGTTGAAATTCTGCCTTCGGAAAAGGCCGCTAAGAAACCATCCTCTCCAAACCGTATCATCTTCGATATATGTTTTGTGGGATCGCTAAAGCTGGAAAGGCCCCCGTTTACCACCTGTTCCATAACCGTTCCCCCAATCACATGCCGGTATATCCCTTGACTACAGGCAAGATAAAGGCTCCCTTCCTCGGCCGGGAATATCGTGTACGTGAAAAGAATTGTGTTAGAACTTCCCTTACAGTTCTTCTCCACAAAGTCTGACAACACCTCATCCACAATCCGCTCGGTGGTATCCATATCATATAGAAGAACCCCCTCCTGTTCCCGCTTCACCGCCATATAGTTATCCCAGACACAGAACGCATCCGGCGCGATATCCACTGTCATGAGCATTCTGCTCTCTCCCGTGTTTTTGTCAATCTCGTAAATCTTTCCCGCCTCTGATGCGGCAAATAGCCTGCTGCCATCCTCCGAAAAGCACAGGCTCTCCAGCTTTTCTTCCTCATCCAGGGCAATCTTGGCCCACTGTGTCTCCCCTGCCGGATTAACCAAATAGACAGCCGTCTCCGTCTCAGGCGCCTCCCTGACAGTCAACGACGGGTCCTTGTCCGATTCTTCCCCCGCCTCTTCCTGGGTTGAACTGCTGCCATAATGTCTGCACAAGAGCGCCACACTTCCATCAGGTGCCGCCTTCATGTCCTGCATATAATATCGTGCCTCCAGCAGCTGATACCAGTCCGGCAGCATATCTTCCTCCCAGACGGCGCCGCCGTCCGCAGACACCATCCGCCCCGCAGCACCGTCCTCCAAAAGCACAAGCCGTCCGTCTGTAAGTTCCCTAACGTCCATGACAGGACCAGCATCCACTTCTGTCACGGCCTCCACGTACCGTCCCATGGCAACGGCATCCTTCTTTTCCTCAGCACTTTTAGACAGCGTGCCGTTTCGCTGTCCCCCTGCCTGGCCGCCGCATCCCATAAGGGATACGGCGCATACCACCGCCAGACACAGTGCCGCCTGTCTTTTTTGTTCTTTCTTTGTTTTCATCTGCTGCCATACTTTAGAAGTTCTCTTCACATTATGCACCAAATTCTTCCTCCGCTCTTCGGGCCTTATTACAATCATCGCAATACCTATTCCGCCATATACAAATCCACTTTACTCTTAATCTTCTGTACTGCAACGTCCAAAGACAGATACCCGTCCAGATACTGGGTGCCAAACTCTACGACTGCTTCCTCCAATACGGGCCTTACAATATACGGTGTATCAAGCTCACAGAAAATATCATACAATGCCTGATACTCTTCCTTCGTCGGCATATAGATTGCCATCGTAAAATCCCTGCCGTCTCCCGTGCTGCCGCCGATACTGCTTGAAACCTCGCCATAATCCACGTTCATACCGCCGTTTGCAAGGACCACCCAAGCGGGACTCAATTGGTTTTCCAAAGCCGCCTGATTGACCACAAATCCATCATAAAGAAGCTGCTGCACGTCTTTTCCCATCAACACATCGAAAAAGGCTTCGGCCTCTTTTTGATGAGCGGAGGAGGCATTGATACCTGTCATAACATCCGGCACAAAAACATGACTGCAATGTCCGTCAAGAGGTGCAATTTTCATATCCTCATATCCTTCTATCCACTTGAAGGAATTCACTTCCTGAAAACTATAGGTGTTCTTCAGACTCCCTGCCGAGAATACCGCATCCTGCAAAAGAATCTCCATAGTCGCATTGCCCAGGCTGTTATAGGCTTCCGTAAAATAATCATCCTCGTCGGACGCCCGGTACATTTCCCGCCGATTATCATGATACTCCTGCACGTTCTCGGAAAGCCCATCCATAGCTACAGTATAAATCCGGTTGATCTTATCCAGATAATCCGAAATCACCTGTACATCCAGACTCCCGTTCTCATCCACAAATGCCGGCGCCGAGATTGGCAAAAGCCATTTCACGGCTGTCTCCGGTGAAAACATACCGATAATCTCCTGCCCCGGATTCTCCGCCCTCAGCCGTTCCATGGTATCCGTAAGAGATGCAAGATCATGAATCTGTAAAAGATCGTCTTCCCTGCCAAACACCGCCGGAATCGTAAAAGAAACCGGCATACTGTAAATCTTGCCATCCTGCCTGAAACTCTCCACAATATTAGGAAGCAGTTCCTGTTCTCCCGTCATCTGACCGATATGACCGCTCAAATCTAAAAGCACTCCCTTTTCAATATAAGAGTCTGCCGGCAGGCCATCCAAGATTAAAATATCCGGGCCTCTGCCCGCCATCAATTCCGTATTCAGCTTCTTAATGGCATCCTCTCTGCCCGTTGCATCCATGCCGCTCATTCCCACCTCATATCTGACAAAGGCCTGGGGATTCTGGGCCTGATATTGGGCGATTGCCTGGCGCACTTTATTTTCCTCCCGCAGCGAATAGACCGTTACCAGCTCATCCGGCACTGTGGGCACCTCCGGGTCATAGACATAGTGTACCAGCTTACCGCCGGTAAAGAGCACCATGAACTCGTTATTTGGAAGCGCAATCATATTGACGATACTCATGGACGGATTACTGAAACTGGAAAGCCCTCCGTCAATGATCTGTTCCATGGCACTGCCACCGATCACATGCCGGTACACGCCGCCTTTTCCTGCCACATAGAGAGTCCCCTCTTCTCCCGGCACCATATAAACGCTAAAAGTGTCATGACAATAGTAGCCATCCAGATAGTTTTGCCGCATAAACTCCGCAAGCACAGAGTCCTCCACCCACTTCTCTTCTTTCATATTATAGAAAGTGATTCCGTCCTGGGGCGTGAGAAGAATCATATAATCTCCCTGGAACTGCAATAAATCCGGCATGTTGGGAAGAGACATATACTTGTGCATCTCACCGGTTTCTGTGTCTACCTCATAAAGGCCGCTGCCGCCTATGATTCTGGCAAACAGACGCCCGTCCGGTCCAAACCAGATATCCGACACATAACCTTCCTCCGAAGCCGTCAGTTCCGTGATTGTCCTGGTATTGCCATCGGGCCCTGTCATAAGCAGTCCTGTATGAAAATCTCCATCCCCATCCGTATTGGGAGATGACAACACTGCAACAGTACCGTCCGTATCGGCTTTCATGGTAAAGATATAATTCTCCTTCGTAAAAGCAGCAAGGTCCGAAATTCCCGGTACGGCCTCCACCTGCCAGGTCACACCGCCGTCCTCAGATACCAGCATACCCGCTTCCTTATCCAAAACTAAGAACCTGCCGTCGCTTAGTGCGGTAATCCCGCATGATAAAGTCGTATACTCTGAAATGTCCACAGAATTTTCTACATAACGCCCCATGGCTTTGTTATCGTTACCTGTGTTCTCCGCATCCTCCTGCCCTGTCTGCGCGCCGGATACGTCACTTTCCAAAACGTCCGCTCCCTGTTCCCCGGAAGAAGCGGCCGGGCTGTTATCTCCACATCCTGTAAGAAGCCCTGCCATCATGGAAAGCATGAGACACACGGCTATCATGCGCCTTCTCTTCTTATTTTCATGTTCCTTACTTTTCTTATATAAATATTGACTCATAAATTCCTGTCACGCTTCCTTTCTACGCTAACCACTAAGATGCCGCCTCTGCGGAATCTTAAATCAATCGTGTTATCAGACAAATTCCATCATCTTGATACTGTCTGCATAGAAAGAACCATCCTTCCAGCTTCCTTTTATGTTACATGAAAGTCCGTCCTTCAAATCCCCAAAGGAACCTTCCCTGGCGGAAATATCCTCCGGATTAATGCCGCCGTTTTTGACGGTCTCGTATTGGTAAGAACAGTTCTGATTTACATACACAGTAACCAAATCCTCTGCCGTCTCAGCCCCCGGCGCCGGCGCCACTGCAAGATCACCGTCACCGTCAGAGGATGTAGTTTCTTTACAGATAACAAAGCTGTCCTGCCCCACACTTGTCACATTCCCGTCTAATTCGTCCATACCGGAAGGCTGTTGCGCCTGTGCGTTATCTCCTTCCTCTGCGGAATCAGCCAAACTATTTTCTCCCACATCCTGCACCAGGTTCTCCTGTTCATCCCCCTTTTCAGAAGACAAATCCACCGGAATCGGCGCTTCCTTCTCTTCTCCACAGCCTGTCGCCAGCATCATCACCATACCGACGCAAATAAGTGTCATAACCGCCCTGCTCTTTTTCATCATCCGTAACATCATTTTATAATCTCCTTCCTATCATACCAAATCTTTCTCTAAAAAATCTCTAAGAAACCTCTAACGCTTCCACCCCTACTTATATTCCTCAATCAGAATCCGTGTTGCCACAAAGTTTTCACCCTCGTAATATCCTTCTAACTCTACACCCTGCCCCGGCTTTACATCCGATAGTGCCGCATCTGTCCTGTCAATCCCAGCACCGCCGTCCCGGATTACCCAGTGTTCCACCTTGGTATCCGCCGTAAACACGACAGGAATCTTTTTGGCATCCTTCTCGTCCACTAAGGTGACCATACGCGCGTTTTCTCCCTCTCCCATCACAGTGGTCTGGGCAAAAATCATGCCCTCATCCGCCACGCTCTGTACCTTCCCGCCAAGATGTTCTGTTCCCTCGCTTGGCGAAAGCTTAAACGATGCAGACTGCTCATCCATATGTTCTGCCGCATTTGTGGGTTCCTGGCTGCTCGCTTCGTCAGATGTCCCTCCCGATGTTTTCTGGCTGTCCGCTTTGCCACCTGGCTCGCTCTGGGTCTCCTGTCTGTCCACCTCGTCGCCTGTCTCACCCGCTGTCTCTTTACTGTCCGTTTCGTTACCTGTTCCTCCCGGTGTTTTCTGGCTGTCTTCCTCAGCACCGCTCTCCTCCTGTGTCTGCTGTGACGCCTCCTCCGTTTTCGTACATCCTGTGAATCCCGCCAGGAGCAGCATACCCACACATCCTGCCATCACCAACCTTTTTCTTGTTCTCATTCTCTTTCATCCTTTCCGCAGGCTGTCTTTTGTCCTGTTTGTATGTATTGCCCGCTTTTTATCGTTAGAGACATTGGAAATTTCCTTCGGCCCTGTAAGCGCTTTCCGTATATAGCTTTGGCAGTCGCCGGAAACAGAAATTTGTTATGTCCCTTACTGTAGTTACACATCATAGCAGGATTTTCTCTAAAATATCTCTAACAGAATGTTGCAGAATCGTTGCAGGTTCTTAAAGATTCCCTTGAACAGGCAGAGATAAAAATACCGCTGTCTGGCTTTATCCATACAGCGGCATTTTGTTATCTTGATTCAGTTTTATACATTTGGCGGGAATTTACCGTTTTTCTCCATGAATTCCAATCGTTCGCTATTCCTGCCATATTCCAGAATATCTTCCACACTACCCCGGTTCCAAGGGCCTTTACGCTGTTATTTCTCTTACACCTTAAATGACGCCACGGTCTGTTTTAACTGTTCACTCAACACCGACAATTCTTCCATCTGCGCAAGTACCTCTCTGGAACTCACGTTGGAATCTGCCGCCGCCTGCTCCATTTTACCCATAAACATCGAAATGTCGCCTACAAGATGCGTAATCGTAACAATGGAATCGCTGATGCCTTCCATACTGGCGCTCATCTCCTGGGAGGAAGCTCCCAAATCACTTGAGATATCACTGTAAAAAGCCGCATCCTGCTCATACATGCCTGCCAGCCTGGCCATTCCCTGGTAATCTTTCATCACCTTCTCATTCATGAACTTTAATAATTTTTCGGAGCTTTCTGAAAGAAAAGCCACACTATGTACCACACCATCTGTCACTTTGCGAATCTGGTCTACCGCATTTTTAGAATGATCTGCCAGCTGCCTGATTTCCTCTGCAACGACTGCAAATCCCTTCCCCGCCTCCCCGGCTCTGGAAGCCTCAATGGAGGCGTTTAATGCCAGCAGGTTTGTCTGAGAACTGATAGCAAGAATCTCCGCCGTCAAGGTATCAATCTCCTTCACTTTCTGGCTTTCCGTGATGGCGGCACTCAATTCTTCCATGGTAGAACCGCACAGTTCCACCGCCTCCTTAGCCGATCTTTGTGAAGCCTCATGCTGTCTGCCTGCCCGTCCCATGATATCCCCGGACTGCTCTGCCGCTTCCCCTGCTTTTCTCGCCACATTTTCAATCACTCTGCTCAATTCTTTGCTGGTATCCCTGATCTTCTCCGCCAGTTCTTGCGCCTCAGCGGTCTGCCGCATGACCTCGCCCGCGTTATATGCAATGGCCGCAATATCCCCATTTAACGCCGTCATTTTGGTTGAGGTGCCTTCCGCAATCGTGTTGATGGAATCCGCTTCCTCTTTTGTATTTAAGATAATCCCTCGAATCTGCTGTCTGACTTCCGCCGTTGCCGTCTGAATCTGCTGTGTCTCGTTCTTATATTGTCTGGGAATCTCCTTCTCCACCACTGCATCTTCCGAGAAATCTCCGGAAGCAAACTGCTTGAGCATCTGCACCGGCGCAAGGGTCCTGCCAATCAGTCCCGCCATGAATACCGCTGAAAGAACAATAAGCACCAGGGCTGTCACCATAGCCACCACGACCATAGCTACAAGAGAACTCCACACATTGGATGCCGGGCACACAACACCCAGCTTCCAGTGGCTACCCGTAATCGGCGCCGCTGCAAAATAGCACGCCGTCCCATCATAATCTGTTTCCCGCAGGATGTTTTGCCCATTTCCATCCATAAGGGGCTGTAAAGCAGGCATCATCTCGCTGACTGCCACAGCCGTCTCCTCGGAAGGTTCATATTCTTTGTTTCTGTGCGCTACATACTGCCCACTGCTGTCTGCAAGAAACCTGTAAACCCCTTCCGCATAATTGATACTGCCCGTCAAATCCGTCACCGTACCGAGCGTTACATCCAGGCCGATGACCGCCGCAAGCTCTCCCTCCACATACACCGGCGATGCGATGGTGGTACACATCTGTCCCGTCAGCACATCCCAATAGGGGTCCGTCACAATCGTCTCTTTCGCGGCGCCTGCCTGCTGATACCACCCCCGCTGTACAGGGTCATAGCCTTCCGGTATGGCCGCTTCCTTGTTGGACTGTATGAAAGCGCTCTCCTTCGTGCCACAATATAAATTCAAAAGTTCCTCTCTGCCCGCCGCATGTACATCCACGACAGATTGAATAAAATCTGCATCCAGACTCTCCGCCGCCTCAATGCTTCCCGCAGTACCCGCTGCCAGCATCTTCTCATTTTCAATCCAGGTATTAATCTCCTCCGCGTATTTATCCGCATAAAGCTGCAAAATATCCTTCTGCTCCGTCATAATACGCCGTCCCGCAATCACCACAATACCGATTGTCGTAAGCAAAATACTCACTGCAACAATACAGATCACACTGATTGTCAGCCTCCCCTTCATCGTCCTAGCCACCGTCATACACCTCTTTCTTCCGTCATTTTTACACAAATTATTCTAAAATAAATCAATAGATTTTTCCGGTTCGTGGTATACTTTGCACTTTTTGGGGTATACTTTGCAATCAAGTTTACATAACACAACTAATTACGGTCAATTACAACATCGCCAGCTGCATCCTCAACCAAATTAACCAAATTTTTTTAGAGATTACTTTAAGAATGATATGATATAATGGACGCGTACCCAATGAGCAGTGCGCAGACATAAGAAGAAAAAATGACTGCTTGCAGACACTTTTTCTTCTTATGCCTGCATAGGGCGAAGCCCGCGAGCGAGGAAAACCGCAGGTTTTTCGAGCTTCACTGCGGATTTTGCAAACGAGGAAAACCCACCATGAGAATACTTCTTGCAGAAGACGATATCAAACTAAATGAAACCCTCACCTACGGACTGACACAGGCCGGTTTTGACGTGGATTCCTGTTTTGACGGAGAGGACGCTCTTTTTTATGGGGAGCAGAACATATATGACGTGATACTTTTAGACCGGATGCTGCCTCACATGGAGGGCACGGATGTACTGAGCGCCCTGCGGGACAATCACATCAATACCCCCATTATCCTGATCACCGCACTGGGCACGCTCTCCGATAAGGTCACCGGGCTTGATATGGGGGCAGATGACTATCTGGTGAAACCCTTTGCCCTGGAAGAACTGTTGGCCAGAATCCGCTGTATCACAAGACGTCCCCGGCAGATTGTAGACGAAGCCTCTGTAACACTTTTTGATATCACCTGGTCCGCCTCTCAGAACCGCCTCACAGGACCAACAGGGAGCTGTACGATTTCCAAACGGGAAGCCGCCCTTTTAGAGGTCTTTTTAAAAGGCGGCGAGGCGACAGTTTCCCGGTCCACACTGCTTCTCAAAGTCTGGGGCCCCGACAGTGATGTGGAAGAAGGCAATCTGGATAATTATATTCACTTCCTGCGCAGACGTCTGCGAAGCGTAGGGAGCCGCCTCACACTGAAAACCGTCCGGGGCGTGGGGTATTGTATTGTCATACCATCCTGAGACGCCATTTACATAGATAATGAGTAAAAACAGCGCAGAATTGAGGTGAAATATGTTTCAGAAAGTACACCTGTATTTGACGACAATGTGCGCAGGCATCACTGCCGCCATCATGATTGTCATGTCCTTATGTTATCTGTATATCTCGGAAAAAGGACTGTACGAAAATCAATTTACTTCTTTTCAAAACGATATCAATACCATCGTCACCAGTTTAGAACAGCAGTCTGTCATCTCCATGGAATGGCTCTCCAAAATGGAAGCCCGCGGCAATTATTCCTTTTATGTCTTAGATAACGGTATCCCCTTTTTGTATAATCGTCTCGGTGGTCTTTCCGAAATGTCAGGCACAAAGACGCTTTTAGAAAACTGCCTCAAAACCTATCATGAAAGGGTTGAACATGAAATCATAAGCACGGACGGAGAAGTTAATTTCGGTCTCTACAATACCTGCTATCACGCTGAGTTTCCTTTTAATCCCAATGATGGAAAACATGAATTCTACGCCAGTGTCATTGAACTAAACCGCAACGACTCGTCTCTGCAGATGGTCGCACTGTACTCTCTGGACTTTCTGAAAGAGCAAATACAAACGCAGAGGGTCCGTTTTCTTCTGATCGATGTGACCGCAGTGCTCATCCTGACGCTTTTTTCCTTCTTTTTCACAGGCAGACTGCTTCAGCCTATCATCGAGAACCGCCGCAGTCAAACTGCTTTTATTGCCGCCGCTTCTCATGAACTGCGCACTCCCCTGTCTGTTATTCTGTCCGCTGCCGACTGCTGCCGCAGCGCCGATGCAGCAAGGCAGAAAGGGTTTCTGGATACCATACAGCAGGAAGGAACCATGATGTCATCTCTGATAAACGACATGCTCACTCTGAGCAATTCCGATAATCACAATTTTCCGATTCGTCCAAAAGAAGTGGAACTGGACACGCTCCTGATGAACACTTGTGAGGCCTTCGAACCCTTGGCCCGGGAAAAAAAGCTGACTCTCAGCATAACTCTGCCGGGGGACTCCATCCCTGTCTGCACCGTAGATGATGAGCGTATCAGTCAGGTCCTTTCCATTCTTCTGCACAACGCCATCAGCTACACCCCTGCCGGCGGACGAATCGACCTGTCTCTTCTATATAATAAGAATCATAATAAGAACCGCTTCTGCTTCACTGTGGCAGACACCGGAATCGGCATCCCGGAGGAAGATAAAAAGAAGATTTTTGACCGCTTTTACAGGGCAGAAAAATCCCGAAGCACCAAAGGGCACTTCGGGCTGGGTCTGTCTATCGCCTTGGAGATTGTGAAACTTCATCACGGCACCATCACCGTTTCCGACCGGCCGGGCGGGGGCAGTATCTTTACGGTGACGCTGCCAGGAACATGAATGGAACATAATTTGTATTGATTTGCCTGTTAATTCAGACAATTCTTCTAAATCACTTTCGTCAATTTCAAACTTAATAGAAATAAACTTAATATTTTCCTTCTGATTTCTCCTTTCTTTTATCCTCTGTTCAATCGTCTTCGCTGTAGCTTCTTCCAAATACTCCGTGCATCTAAGCATACTTTCTGCCCAAAGCCAAGAGTATCTACTAATATCCTCTTGTCCACTATGTCTAGTGCATCTTCAATATTTTGATTATTCCTCACAATTGAATCAATTTGCTCTAACAGTTCTCGTATTTCTTCAATAGAAACTGTATCTAATTTAGGTACATAAATATTTCCCACTTCACCCGGAAGAATTTCTAACACTCCTCCACCATAACTTCTTCCGCAAAGTTCAGTGAACGCAAACGAAATACTATTATAGTAAGATAAAATAGCTCGTTCTGGTTCAATACCTTCATTAAACTTGATTCTATGCATCGTGTCAGTAGATACTGCATCACATTGATTTAGAACAAATTTAGGGTATAAATTATTTCTGCGTAAAAAGAATGCGTCTGGTACCCATATAGATGGAATACGATACCATCTCTCCCTAATAGAACATTTATAACCTTTGTTCTCACCATTCTCTTCACCTTGCTTGATATATTCCTTGTGTTTTTTAGGATAATAATTATATTCAATATCAGGAAAATCAATTAAGTAAGCCGCTTTATTTTTATTTACGTTCTGTAACCAGTCCTCGTGCGTAAAATATATGCTATTAGCATGAGAACTTCTCCCAATTAACGGTCTTACAACATCTTGCATCTGATATTTTTCTACAGTTTTTCGTTCCACAGAAAAATACTTGTTATTACCTGTTGTAATTCCAACATTGATTAATGCAATATCTGATAACTTCTGAAAACGCTTGTCTTCTCTTATTTGTTTAACCAAAACATTTTCTTCATCATTAGTAAAGTACTTTGTCCATTTTTCATGTACATGCTGTAACTTTTGAAATCCATTAGCATCAATATCAAATGACTCTAAATCTTCTAAATTATTTAGTTCTACAATACGAATGCCTTTTTCTGCATCACCCTTTTCACCGATAAAAACAACGATTTCTTGTTCTATATAAGGAAAAACCAGTTCCTCAAATGTAATAAGTGTAATTTTAGAAAGATTATTTGACAAAAAGAGTCTCAAATCCTCAGCATATGCAACCTGCATGATTTCAGCCGGAATTACAAACGCTATTTTACCATTTTTACTCAACACATTTACACAAGAAACAATAAAACCAACCCATGTATTAACGAGTTTATTGGCTTTCATTCCTTGAGATAATAATATATCAGACATTAACTTCCTCTGATTTTCTTCCAAATATTGATACCTGATATACGGCGGGTTTCCTAATATCAAATCGTATTGAGCAGACTCCTTATTAGTTTTATAAAAGTCGAAAAAATCCTTATTTAACACCTTTACATTCCCATAGGATTCCATTTTTTCTTCAACTTTTTTCGCCTCTGCTTCATCAATTTCAATAGCATCTATACTCATATACTGATCAATACAATCTGTTTTAATTAACGCATCCAGGAACACACCATCACCACAACTAGGCTCTAAAACCTTTTTGCAATCCGTTCTATTTGCAAATAGCTTAACCATCATCTCTGCTAATGGCAATGGTGTATAAAAAGCACCTCTAAGCTTCTGCGCTGAACTATCTTCTTTTAATTTCATATGATTACCTAAAAATTCTGCTGATAAACACTGGTTATCATTTCTTCATTCTTCTTTATCAGCCTATTCTTTTCCTTTTCTAACACATTTTGTGTCGCCTTATCCTTCTTACTTAACAATTCTTTGTTTAATTCACTAATTCGCATTGAATTAACTACGACCTTGTCGTATAATACCTTTTGCTTTTTATCCGAAAAATCCAACTTGATAAAAGGAACCATTGGCAATGTGTATGTTCCTCTTGCTATAAAACCTCCTTCAAAATCACTTCCAATAGATTGTAAATACCAGTCTGTCCATGGATGTGATAACCATGCATGTATGTACTCTAGCTGATATTCACTATCTTCTTTCAAGGATATTCCCACATAACCTGCTGTTCCACCAGAAGCAATTAAGTAATGGGTTTTATCCATGAGATACAATGGATCATCTTTTTTACGATTAACTCCAACAATTATTTTATCTCTATTATTAAGACTTGTAATCGCTTGGCTTCTTCCATACCGATACCATTCATCTTTATCAGAAACAATAGGCTGTACATCCCTATTTCCACCTAATGAATTTGGCAGCAATGTATCTTTATGTTCTAATAAATATTCCCACGCATACGGATATTTTGTTTCCATTATATCCTTAGTAATAAAATTGCCATTTTGATCATATGGGAAAATATTATAGTTAACCTTAACCTGATTAATATCACTATAAGTATCTAATGCACCTTGCTCTGTTCTGGTAGGTTTAAAATACAATCTCAAAATTCCTCTTTCAATCATATATTCCTTATCCTGAACTCTGAACTTCAGATAATTCTCATCTTCAAACACAATTGTCTTACCTTCTATCTTATATACTTTCTCTGCACTCGTTTGAATCCCATTATATATCTCTACCACATCCGACAAGGGAACAATTTTAGTTCTTGCATTTTTCATCATATTTAAATACGCATGGTCATCTGAAACTAGCCATGGCGAAGCATCATTAATATTCAACGTTTCAGCCCATGGCATACAATTCAAACTTTGCTTAGGAATAAGACTATACTGTTCACCCTCGTCATTCCACAAATGAGCAGCCTTATCAACTGTCCTATATGCTAAATTTTCAACATTAGTTGTACCTATGGTGAGAATTGAACTATATATAGTTTTGTCTTCAAACAACTGGGTAGCTCCAAAATCATCAAGTTTTACAATCTTATCCTTAATCATAAGACGAAGTTTCTCTGCCGATTCTGTATGAAGAAATTTATTTGGCACAATATAACACATTAAGCCATTTTCATTAATCAATTCCAATGCCTTTTCAATAAACAAATAATATTTATCGAACTGTTTATGCGAGCTTTCATACTTCTTATAAATTTTAACTTCTGCGTTGGTATGAAGTTTTTTAATATCTTCCGTCTTAACATAAGGGGGATTACCAATAATTACATCAAACTTACCTCCACCATTGATTTCCTGCCAATCAAACGAATCTATATTTATCAAATCCTCCGATGTAATATTTAATCCCTCAACATCTTCATTCGACACCAAAGAATTGCCGCATTTAATATTATTTTCCAATTCTGGCAATATTGGTTCACTGCTCATAACAGATGGCTCCGTTTCATTTTCAATTAACTTTAATAACAAAGAGAATTTACTCACTTCTACTGCATGAATATCAATATCCACACCATAAATACAATTTGTCAAAATCGCTTTCTTGTCAACTAAAGGCAGTTTCTCCATACCATCTTCCACCATCAATAGGTGTTCGTTATCATTTAACTTATACCAATCGGTACAGTAGTCAACCAAATATTGATATGCTTCCTCTAAAAAGATACCTGAACCACATGCAATATCAGCAATTCTCAGACCCAAAATCTCTTGAGGCATCTTCCCCTTACATAATGGTTCTAATGTATTTTTTACCATATATCTCACTATTTCCACCGGCGTACTGACTACTGATTTATACAAATATTCCTTCTTTTGGGCTAGAGCAATTTTTCCATTTTGTAATACAAGGCTTTCCGCCAAAAAAGATTCGTATATTTTCCCCAAGATACTTGGTTCAATAATTGTAAACATATACGGTGTCTTTGGATAATACAATGACTCTATAATCTCAAAAATAATATCACAGCCCAAATCAAAAATTGGACTATCATTTTTGAACAATCCTGAATTGTATCTCTTATCTGCCTCCTTAAAAACAGTAGTTAATACCTTCTGCAAGGATGCCCTATCTTCCACCATTTCGTATAATTTCATATATAAGGGCAATTTTCTATCTTCACAGATTCTCAGAAAAATAATTTGATTGATAAAATCTTGTACTATATCATTAAGTACACTAATATTTCTATAGTCCTCTTTGCTTTCATACAGATAAGTACCAATTTCAAGTCTCCACTTATTAATTTGCTTAAGAAAAGTTTCATCAATCTTCGTACTATATCTGGTATCCCTCTGAAAATTTGATTTAATGAATTCATCGTATTGTCCAGAATACACATTATCTCTGGAAATCAAATCTGCAATTTCTTGGTATTTCTCCACATAGTCTTCATAGTAATATTTTCTATACAATGAGGTGCTGGCACTGTCTCCTTCTTCTGGTCTGTTCGTAGTATCATAAATGAGGAAATTTTCAAAATTCGTTAATATTGCTAATGCATGATTAGCATTCCATCCATATTTTCTGCTCTGCATTGCAGGTTCAAACTCAATAGTTATATCGACACTTGGCTTCTTCGCTTCAACAAAAAGCTTAGACACCCCGTTTAAAGTCAATATATAATCTGGTCTTTCTGAGCTATTCGAAAACTTTTCTACTACAACTTCTTTGTATTGAGGCAATTTACCTTTTTTATTATGTACATCCCACCCAAAACATTCCAACAACGGACTAATATACTCATCTCGACATTCTGTCTCATTATATGCATTTTTAACATCATGATAATAACCCACACTCTCTTTATACTGCATTACCAATTGCTTTAATCTTTCAATGCTCATATAATGGTCTCCTTGCTCTTAATAATCAATTTCTAACCACTCTAATCTATTGCACTATGCCCACTTTTTACCCAAGCATCTAATTCAACTCTTTTAAATTTCCATAATTTTCCTATTTTGTGTGCCGGAATATCAGTCTTTTTTATCCAATTTCTAATAGTGTCTTTCGTCACGTCCAAATAACTAGCCGCGGCTTCAATTCCAATCCAATCTTCCATATAATTATCCATAGTATAAGTTCTCCTATTCTTTGAAACACTATCAATAGTATAGTACATACGTTCTGTGTTTTCAAGATGTTTTTGTGGTATTTGATAGTATTTATTAGTAACATTTATTTTTCAAATATAAGCAATATTAATAAGGAGCACCGTCTCCGATGCTCCTATTTCTTAATAGAGTGGGCTTTATCATATACCGTTCTACTTCGTACTTTTCGGCTGAGGATTCATCAAAGCGCTGGGAATCTTAAAGAACACATATCCCTGGGCATAGTCTGTTGCCGCCTTAGACAGTATCGAAGGATTCACGCCCAGTTCCACTTCTTCCCCCGTGGCACGTTCCATGGCCCACTGCTGTAACAAGGCGCTGCTCACTTCCTTTCGCTGGATATCAATGGTTTCCCGGTAATGCTGTTCGTTCTCATGTTTATACCAGGCCTTCTGGGCCAAATCCATATACAGCTTATGCCGTTTGGCACGTTTTTCCCAGAATCCCTTTTCTTTCTTCTTATTCGAAGCGTCCGTGCGCTTTCTGCCATTACGAGGTCCCATGGAAAAACACTCTGCCCGGTACTCTTCTCTGGAGGCCCCAAAGGAATGAATCCGATAGCTTCCGCCAGCATAGGCGCTCCAGGGATTACAAAAGGCAAAATCCTTACGCAGGATGTCAAGCACCCACTTCTCGTAGGCCGGGTCCGCCTGCATGGCCGCAAACCCTTCCTCCGAAATATTGACCGACACGGCATCCCATTTCTGGGACGGATGCATGGGGATACTTGCGATCTTCTGATAAATATACAGTTTATATTCTTCCCTGGACATGGCCTGTATAAGCGCCTCGTTCCTCCCGGTAACCGACCCGGCCGTACCATGGGAAGCGGCTTCTTTCAAAGAAAGCCTCTCCTGCACAGCATCGGCAAATTTGTTTCCCTCTTTGATGCTGCCTGCACCGGTTCCATCCACCGGTCCGCTTACGCCCTTTCCGGCAGTATTTCCCATATTTTGTAAGGCCTCGGCATAAAAACGTGTCATCGGTGTCCATAAAAAGCTGCCCATATCATCCCTCCCCTAAAGCTACATATATCCCTATATATAGTAATACGATTTATCTCTGAGAAAAGTTTCAAAGCCGTACCAAAAGCCGTAATTAAAATAAGGTGTGAAGCCTTCATATCACAATAGACTTCACACCTTGGATTCACGGTGATAAATTTTTATAAATCTAACTCGGTTGTTACAATACCGCAAGATTCCAGTTTTGCTTTTACTATTTTTATCTGGTAAAGCCCTCCTCATGATTTCCCTTGAAAAAACAATGTTTTCATGTATAATGGTATGAGTAACCGAAAGTTGCAAATGAAAGAAAATATGAGGTTTCAACATGATACAGGCTAATAATGTAACATTACGTGTAGGAAAAAAAGCCCTCTTCGAAGATGTAAACATCAAATTCACCGAGGGCAACTGTTACGGACTGATTGGTGCAAACGGCGCCGGAAAGTCCACCTTCCTAAAGATTCTCTCCGGTGTACTGGAGACCACCAACGGCGACGTGTCCATTACCCCGGGACAGCGTATGTCTGTCCTGGAGCAGGATCACTTCAAATATGACACCTATCCTGTCATGGATACGGTCATCATGGGCAACGAACGCCTCTACCAGATCATGAAAGAAAAGGACGCCATCTATGCCAAGGAAGATTTTTCCGATGAAGACGGCATCCGGGCCAGCGAGCTGGAGGCGGAGTTTGCAGAGATGGACGGCTGGGATGCGGAGACCAATGCGGCCATGCTCTTAAACGGTCTGGGCATCGAGACAGACCTGCACTATAGTATAATGGCTGACTTAAACGGTAACGAAAAGGTCAAAGTACTTTTGGCAAAGGCACTTTTTGGCAATCCCGACATCCTGCTTCTGGATGAGCCTACCAACCATCTGGACTTAGACGCCATCGCCTGGCTGGAAGACTTCTTGATCGACTTTGACAACACAGTCATCGTGGTTTCCCATGACCGCTACTTTTTGAATAAGGTCTGCACCCATATCGCAGACATCGACTACGGCAAGATTCAGCTCTATGCCGGCAACTACGACTTTTGGTATGAATCCAGTCAGTTGATCATCAAGCAGCGCAAGGAAGCCAACAAGAAGAAAGAGGAACAGATCAAGGAACTGCAGGAGTTTATCTCCCGTTTCTCCGCCAATGCTTCCAAATCCAAACAGGCCACTTCCAGAAAGCGTGCCTTAGAAAAGATTGAGTTAGATGACATCCGTCCTTCCAGTCGTAAATACCCCTACATTGATTTCAGACCCGAGCGTGAAATCGGCAACGAGGTATTGACCGTAGAAGGACTGTCCAAAACCATCAACGGGGAAAAGGTCCTTAATAACATTTCCTTTATTGTGGGGCACGATGATAAGATTGCATTAGTGGGCGGCAATGAACTGGCCAAGACCACATTATTCAAAATTCTGATGGACGAAATGGAACCTGACGAGGGCACTTACAAATGGGGTGTCACCACTTCTCAGGCCTATTTCCCCAAGGACAATACCACGGAATTTGACAATGACTATACCATCACCGACTGGCTCATGGGTTACTCTCCCGTTAAGGATGTGACCTATGTGCGCGGCTTCCTAGGGCGTATGCTCTTTGCCGGAGAAGACGGTGTGAAAAAGGTAAAGGTCTTATCCGGCGGTGAGAAGGTGCGGTGTCTGCTCTCCAAGATGATGATCAGCGGCGCCAACTGCCTGCTCTTTGACGAGCCCACCAACCATCTGGATATGGAAGCTATCACCGCATTAAATGAAGGTATGAAGAAATTTAAAGGTGTGGAGCTGTTCTCCTGTCACGACCATCAGGTAGTCCAGACCACGGCAAACCGTATCATGGAAATCCTGCCGGACGGTACTTTAGTGGATAAGATCACCACCTATGACGAATATCTGGAAAGCGATGAAATGGCAAGAAAACGTACCGTTTACACAAGTACCGCAAACGAAGAAGAGGACGACTGATCATGAGAGCCATCGACCTGCACACCCATACTTGTAAATCAGACGGCAGTTTTACCCCAACCCAGCTGGTAGATTACGCTATGGAAAAGGGCCTTGCCGCCGTGGCCGTCACAGACCATGACACCACGGACGGATTGGGGGAAGCGCTCTCACATGCTGGCGCGCTTCTAGAGAAGGGACTGCCCTGTCCCGAAGTCGTTCCGGGTATTGAGTTTTCAACCAAATATGAACAAAAGGACGTACACATCGTGGGACTCTACATCTCCTACGACGCCCCCTCCTTTCAGGAGAGACTCGATGCCTTTGTGAACTCCCGCATCCATCGTAATCACAAGATGTGCCAGAATCTTAACGAGGCGGGCATCGATATCACTTTCGATAAATTGCAGGCCGAAAACCCCGATGCCGTGATCACCCGGGCGCACTACGCCTCTTATCTTTTAGAGCACGGCTATGTAAAAAGCCGTCAGGATGCTTTCTCCCAATATCTGGGAGATCACACGAAATACTTTGTGCCCCGTGAGAAGGTAACCCCTGCCCAGGCTGTGGAATTAATCCTGCAGGCAAAGGGTATCCCCATTCTGGCGCACCCCACGCTCTATCATATGAGCACCGACCGGCTCTGTACGCTGGTCTCCTCTTTAAAAGAGGCAGGGCTCATGGGCATCGAGGCCTTCTACAGCACTTATACCCCGCAGGATGAACGGGATATGCGTGAAATTGCCGCCAAGTACGATCTGCTCTTAAGCGGCGGCTCCGATTTCCATGGGGCCAACAAACCAAACCTGGATTTGGGAACCGGTTACGGCCGGTTATTCATCCCGGAAGAAATTCTGGATTCTATCAAAGATGCGCGGGAATAAACAGCAGGGAATGTAACGGATATGAAACTCTTATTTACTGATTTAGACGGAACACTTTTAAATAACGAAAGCCGGGTATCTCCCGGCACCAAAGCTTTTTTGGATGAATTTCTCCTGGCCGGTAATAAGCTGATCTTATCCTCCGGCAGGCCCCTCTTAAGCATATTGGAAGTCAAAGAAAAAGCCGGGCTCACCCAGCCCGGTATCTTTCTGACCTGCAGTAACGGCAGCCAGATTTATGACTGTGACCGCTCCACAAGCATCCTGGAAAAGAGACTGCCTCTTTCCTATATCCCTTATCTGCAAAGCCAGGCGGACAAATATAACCTGCATATCCAGACCTATCGAAGCGATGCCATCGTTTCTCCCGCTGAAGACGAGGAGGTAACCTACTACCGCAGAAAAATCCATCTGCCGCTTGTAGTCTCTCCCGTATTGAGGGACGCACTTACAGAAGGCCCTTTTAAGATGTTAGCCATCAGCTTGGAGGATACCCGGAAACTGGAAGCTTTCCGCCAAAGCATCGCCTCCTGGGCCGAAAACAAAGTCCGCACCATCTACTCCAACCATATGTATCTGGAACTGTTTGACTGGGATGCCGGGAAGGGAAACGCGGTGCGCTTTCTGTGCGACTACTTTCATGTCCCCCTCTCCGACGCCTACGCCGCCGGCGATGCGGACAATGATATTTCCATGCTCACAGCTGCCGGCACCGGCATCGCCATGCAAAACGCCTCAGACAATGTGAAACAAAAGGCCGATGTGATCACCAGCCTGGATAACGATCATGACGGTCTGGCCAAGACCATGCGCAGTCTGCTGCGCTGACAGTCTAACACCAGCCGCCATCCCGCATTCTCACATAGACGCCCCATTCTGTAAACTATGCCGGGCCGCTATCCTTCCACAATCAGATATCTGCCGTCGCCCACTTCAAATACTTCGGACGCTTCCAGAATCTCATCCTCGTCGGCGCCCTCCATATCTATGCCCTCTTCCTCAAAGAACTCCCAGACTTCCCTGACAGAATTTACCACCACTGCCATACACTCTTCCAGGAAGTTCTCAGCCTCCTCAGGCGTTTCGGCTATTTTCTCCGGATATAACTGCAGCTGATTGTCCAAAAAACACTGTATTACCTTCTCATCAAACATTGTAATCCTCCTTACGCAACCGGAAAAAGACCTCTTCGTTTCAGTTCCTGACACAGTCTCCCCACCGGCAGTCCCACCACATTGTTATAATCCCCGCAGATTCCCTGGATGTAAGCGGCGCAAAGACCCTGAATCGCATAAGCCCCTGCCTTATCCATGGGTTCGCCGCTGTCCACATAGCGCCCAATCTCTTCGCTGCTCATGGAATACATGGTCACATCCGTACACTCGCTGAAAGTAGCGTACATGGCGGACATATCCTTGTATTTCCAGGCGATCGTGACCCCGGTATAGACCTGGTGCCCCGCGCCCTGCAGATCACCCAGCATCCGCTTTGCATCTTCCTTGTCTTTGGGTTTCCCCAGAATCTTGCCCCAGGCAGCCACCACCGTATCCGCACCGATGACCACAAAGTCTTCTTTTCCCTCTGCCGTCAATCTGCCGCAGACATCCACCGCCTTTTGATAAGATAATTCTTCCACCACCTCATCCGGTCTTTCTTTGGTGACGTTTTCCTCTATCATACTCGGCATGACTTTAAAGGGAATCCCCACCTGTCTTAACAGTTCCTTTCGCCTGGGCGACGCCGAAGCCAGATATATTTTCATGTTGAAATCCATTCCTTTCCTTGCTGCGATATCACATCAATCATTATGATGCATCTTCGGAATAAATATGCGCTTTTGTGCAGTCTGCGTCTCTTCCCTGGACACAGATTTTGCCTCCTTGCAAAACGCAAGCTGGGCATTAAATATTTCTTTTCCGCGCTTATCCACCTTCTCATAACTGCCGTCAGGCTGCAGAATGGAAGCCTTCACCGTATCCTTAAGCTGACACTCTAAGATATGCCAGATTTTTTCCTGTAAAGGCGCCTTCTCTATGGGAAATAAAATCTCCACACGGCGGTCTAAGTTTCTCGGCATCCAATCCGCGCTGGCACAATAATACTCCGGTTTGCCGTCATTCTCAAAATAGAAAATCCTGGCATGTTCCAGATAATTGCCCACGATGGAACGCACTGTGATATTCTCGCTGACGCCCTTGATTCCTGTCCGCAGACAGCAGATGCCCCGGATAATCAGCTCAATCTTTACCCCTGCGGCGCTGGCCGCATAGAGGGCTTCAATGATACTCTTATCACACAGAGAATTCATCTTGGCAATGATTTTGGCCGGCCTGCCCTCCAAAGCATGATCGCGCTCCCTGCCGATCAGATACAGGAACCTGTCTTTTAACCAATAAGGCGCCAGGGAAAGCTTGTTCCAGCTTCGCGGTTCCGAATAACCGGAAAGCATGTTAAACACTGCCGTTGCATCCTCCCCCACAGCTTCCGAACAGGTAAAGAGCCCCACGTCCGTATAGAGCTTCGCCGTGGAATCATTATAATTGCCAGTGCCCAGATGCACATACCGTCTGATGCCGTTTTCCTCCCGCCTGACCACCAAGGTAATCTTGCTGTGGGTCTTAAGCCCCACCAGACCATAGATTACATGACAGCCTGCTTTTTCCAGCTTTCTGGCCCAGACGATATTGTTTTCCTCGTCAAACCTGGCCTTCAATTCCACCAACACCGACACCTGCTTGCCGTTCTCAGCCGCCTGCTCCAAAGCGGCGATGATGGGCGAATTTCCACTGACCCGGTAGAGCGTCTGCTTAATGGCTAATACCTCGGGGTCCCTGGCCGCCTGTCTGATGAACCTTACCACCGGCTCGAAAGTCTGGTAGGGATGGTGCATCAGGATATCTCCCTCCCGAATCTTTGCAAATACATCCGCGTCCTCTGGCAGCTCTGGCACTGGCTGAGGTTTCAGATAACTATGCTCTTTCAAGTGATCGAAACCCTCTAAGCCGTACATCTTCATCAGGAAAGTCAGATCCAGCGGCCCATTGATGGCATAGATATCTTCCTTGGGAATCGAAAGTTCCTCCCTGATCAGTTTCAAGAGCCTGCTGTCAATCCCTTCTTCCACTTCCAGACGGATGACCTGGCCCCACTGCCTTTTTTTCAACTGTTTCTCAATCTCCTGCAGCAAGTCCTCCGCCTCTTCTTCCTCAATCGTCAGATCGGCGTTTCTCATAATGCGGAAAGGATAAGTACAGACAATATCATAATTTAAGAACAGCTTATGAATATTGCGCTCAATCACTTCTTCTAACAAGATCAATTTCATCCCTTCCTCAGAAGGAATCGTTACAATACGGGAGAGGACGCTGGGCACCTGTACGGTGGCAAATTCCAGCTCTCCATCTCCGTTTTTCTTCGTCACAAGAGCTCCCAGATTCAGGGACTTATTACGGATTAACGGAAAAGGCCTGGAAGAATCCACAGCCATAGGCGTGAGCACCGGATAAACATTATCCGCAAAATAATGATCTACATAAGCCGCATCCTCTTTACTTAAGTCTTCATGATGACTGATCAGACGCAGGCCACTCTCCAAAAGCTGGGGCATCAAAGACCTGTTGTAGGTATTATACTGCTGTGTCACCAGACGATGGGTCTCCTCGTTCACCTTCGCAAGCTGTTCCTCTGTGGTCAGTCCAGCGATATCCCGCTTCTTATACCCGGCGTGCACCATATCCTTCAAAGATGCCACCCGCACCATAAAAAACTCATCCAGATTGGAAGCCGTGATGCTCAAGAACTTCAACCTCTCAAACAAAGGCAGCTGCTTATCCTTGGCCTCCGCCAAGACTCTTTTATTAAAAAGCAGCCAGCTGAGCTCCCTGTTACTATAATACTCATCCTTAGAAAAATCCTTAACTTCCGCCATCCCCCTATGGCCTCCTTCTATCAAATTATATGGTCTTAACCTCTCTGCCGGATTACCGGCTTCACACTATAGACTTCCTCAAAGAACTCTGCCCGTTTTGTAAACAGCCCTTTTTCCAGCGTGATATCCACGGACGCATCCACCGTGATCACCAATGTCTCCTCTTTCAGCGTGGTCTTTACATTCTTAAACTTCTGCTTATGGCTGCGGTCTAAGCCGTTGGCTATCTTCAAGATTGCCGTCAACTTGGCTATCGTTAAATAAGCTGTCCTGTCAATGGCACCGCTGCTTCCCACCACCTCGCTGTAGGCAAAGTCCATGTGATTATACTTCACCACATTGGCTACAATTTCCCGCTCTATATGGGAAAGTCCGATGATCTCCGTAGACATGATGATATTGTAGGAGCATTCACCCAGATTCACCAGACTGATATACTTGCCACAGTCATGTAAAAGCGTGGCAATCCGAAGGAGCAGTCTCTCTCTCTTCCCTAAGCCGTGTACCTTATTCATACTGTCAAAGATGGTCAACGCTATCTTTTCCAGCGTCTCGCCCCGGCGCTTGCTTCCCATATAGCGTTTACTGATATTCTGTGCACAGGCAATAATATCCTGCTCAAAATCATGATTCTCTTTGATAAATTTGTTCTTCTCTCCAAATTCGTATGCCATACCGTCGCAGAGCGTCACGCCGGGAGCCCAGATTAACTTGGCATCCATCACTTTGGCAATCCGATTGACTAAAACACCGGAAATAAACAGAAGCGGTATATTCTCCTCCGGCATATCCAGGGCATGAGCCGCTTCCTGGGTCGATTTACTCTTAATCCGCTCCAAAAACTGCTCTATGGCGGACGCCTCCACACTGCTCTGCTCCAAACCCAGAATATTCTTGCCAACAATTTCCGATAGGTAATCATCTACCACGATGATATTGTCGATCTGCCTGTCTTTTAAATATAACTTTTTAAAAACTGCCAGATGAGAACTGACCATTTCATCCAGGATGCCGTCATACTGTCCGGGCCGTATATTTAACCGCCCAATCTGATCTTGTAGTCTCAAAACCCCCAGCTTCATGTTCTGGGTAGTCACCAATGTATCTTTGTCAAACAAGGAAATCTGAATACTGCCGCCGCCAATATCCACGATGGCCGTACCTTTCTCTATGATTCTGTTGAATACATCTCCCTTAGAGGCAATTGCCTTATAATTTAAGAACCGCTGTTCCGAATTGCTTAAGACCTCAATCCGGATGCCCGTGCGCTGGGCAATCTGGTCTAAGACAATCATGGTATTCTCCGTCTCCCTGACGGCACTGGTTCCATATGCCTTATACGCCTCCACCTTATAACCTTTCATGATAGACGCATAGTCCCGCAGGACCCTGCACAGTTCGTCCACCCGTTCATAACTGATCTTTCCATTGGCGAACGTATCAGACCCCAAGTCGATGCGGTGTCTGATATGGTCGATCTCCTTAATCCCGCTTTTAGAGGATATCTCGAAGATCTTCATCCCCAGCTCATAAGAACCCACGTCTATGGCCGCAAATGTTTTCATATGAATCCCCCTCTTCCCCATATAGTTTCGTTTGGTATATCGTCTTGTTCCCTATTTGTACTTTCTATACCGGCTGCTGTCCCAGAAGATAATCAATGAACTGCTGGGCCGTCCTGCCAGAGAGTCCGCCGTGGGCAAGCTCCCACTTGTTGGCTTCTAAGTACAGTGCTTCCTCTTCCATATTCACACCGTTTCTGTCCGCCAGGGTCTTAACAATCTTCTGGAACTGCTTTTTATCCGGTGCACAGAAGAATATGGATACGCCGAACCGGTAGACCAACGACAATTTCTCCTGCACCGTATCCCCCGCGTGCATGTCCTCTTCCCTGCGGTCCTGCTTATCGCTGTAATTCTCCCGTATCAGATGCCGCCTGTTGGAAGTTGCGTAAATCAGTACATTGTCCGGTTTTTTCTCAAGCCCGCCCTCAATGACAGCTTTCAAATACTTGTACTCAATCTCAAAATCCTCAAAACTCAGGTCATCCATATAGATAATGAATTTATAATTTCTGTTTTTTACCTGGGAAATCACACTGTTCAAATCCTGAAACTGATGTTTATAGAGTTCGATGATGCGAAGCCCTCTGTCATAATACTCGTTGGCAATGGCCTTCACGCAGGAAGATTTTCCTGTACCGGCATCTCCGAACAGCAGACAGTTATTGGCCCGTCTGCCCGCCACAAAGGCCTCCGTATTGTCAATCAATTTCTTCTTGGGAATCTCATATCCCACCAGATCGTCCAGATGTACATGGGCGATGTTCAAGATCGGCACAATCTCCGCCCCCGCTTCGGTATGCACCACCCGGAAAGCCTTGTGCAGTCCCATACTGCCTACCCCGTACTCCCGGTAAAACTGCGTCAGCGTTGCCTTCATGGCACGGGCGTCTTCATTCTCCACAAACTGCTTCGCCAGCGTACAGATTCTGTCCCGGATACGCTTATTGTATACCTTACCCGCATGAGAGGGTTTCTCATAGGATAAAATCACCATAAACTCCGGTACTTTTAGAATCTCCATCATCTCCGTGAAATCATAATCGTAAAACTCCTTAAAAACCGTGATATCATGCAGGACCAGATCATTGATGCTGCCTTCCACCTCGCCTCTAATCTCGCAGGCCACGCTGTAACTGTTCTCGTTATTGACTAACAAGTTGGTCAGATAACAGTGCCAAAGATTTCCATAGAAACCATGGTCCGCCGCTGTCTTTAAAAGCCCGTGTATGCACGCATAGAAAAGGGGTCTCGCTCTGCCGTCGCCTGCCCGGTAGTGCTCCATCAGCCATACCATATCTTTTAAAATCGCGCCGTCTGCGAATTCTCGATAAATAACCAGTTCTTCCTCTCTCATTGTCTTATGCCTCTCCGTATCAGTAATTTCCCAAAATCTTCATGTTGCGGGCCTCTTCCCGCAGTCCCCGCAAAGCGTTCTTGACCGCACCGTCCGCCAGATTCCCCTCAAAGTCAATAAAGAATCTGTATTCCCAATTCCTGTCCTCAATCGGGCGGCTCTCAATCTTGGTCATGTTCAAATTATTGTATATGAAATGTGACAGCATATGGTACAAGGACCCGCTCTCATGAGGCAGTTCCAGACAGATGCTGATTTTCTCCGCCGCCTTTAAAAATATCTTCTGGTTGGTGACGATGATAAAACGAGTGGAATTGGTCTCCGACTGGTTGACCCCCCGTTTTAAGATTTCCAGGCCGTAAATCTTGGCCGCCTGCTCGCTGGCAATGGCCGCCTGCGTAATGTCCTTCTCCTCACTCACCTTTCTGGCCGCAAAGGCATTATTCTGTATACTGACCTGCTGCCAGTTCTCATGAGCGCTTAAGAATCTTGCGCTCTGCATCAGGGACTGGGGATGAGAATACACCGTCTTAATCCCGGAGATGTCCGCCCCCGGCACGCCCAGCAGACAGTGGGAAATTTTGATGATCTGCTCTCCTACAATATAGTTCTCGAATTCCACCAGCAGATCGTATATCTCATTCACAATACCGGCCGTGGAATTTTCTATGGGAAGCACCGCAAAATCCGCGCTTCCTTCCTCGATGGCACACATGGCATCCCGAAAAGTATCCACATGAAAAGAATGCACCCTCTCCCCAAAATACTGGGTCATGGCCATCTGGGAATAGGACCCCTCCGCTCCCTGAAAAACGACCCGGGCTGTCTCCACATCCAGATTGTCTACCGCGATAAAAGGCAGTCTGCCCAGAGCGCCCGCTTCCGTCAGCTTTTTGTACTGCAGCTTACGGCTCATGGACATAATCTGCTGAAACAGTTCCTGCACCCCGCAGGCATTGAAATCATTATGGGTCAAAGATTTCACCTTCTGAAGCTTCTCTTCCTCCCTGGTCTTATCAAAAACTTTCTTGCCGGTCTCTATCTTGTAATCCGCCACCTTAGATGAAATTGTCATGCGCTCCTCATAAAGCCTGACAATCTGTTCGTCAATCTCATCCAGCTTTCCGCGTAATGTCAGTAAATCCATACCGTCCTTTCCTTTCGTAAAGTCACTTCTTTTCGTCTGCTGTTTCTCACAAACTTAACATCAGTTTACCCCAAATCCCCCTTGATAGCAAGCGGGATTATCGATATAATAGAGGTATCAGGAAATGGGAGGACAGTCAAATGAGCAGCAAGGCAAAGAACATCCTGATTGTATCTATAACAGGTGTTATAATAATCGCATTATTTGTAATTTTTTTCTTAACCAGCAAAGTTACCATGAACGAAGATTATGTAAGCGGCAATTCCGCAGGAAATCTGAATAACGGCGGGTTCTTCTGCGAGTCAAACGGGCGGGTATATTTCGCCAACGCCTATGACAACAACACCCTCTACTCCATGAATGCCGACGGGACAGATATACGAAAATTAAATAACAGCCCCGTCTCCTCCATCAATGCTGCCGGCAAATATCTCTATTATGCCATGACCAGCGGCTCCAAAAAGTCAGGTGGAGACGGCCTGGGATATATGATGCAGACTTCCGGCATCTACAGGAGCAATTTGAAAGGCAAATCCGCTGTCAATCTGGACAGATGCCATATTGTCAGTATGCAGCTGTGCGGCAATTATCTTTACTATGAAAAATATGATAACAAGGAAGGCACTTCTTTAGATAAAATACGGATTGACAAGAAAGAAAAACAGACTGTGGCTAACGAAATCATCAATCCAAACTGTTATGTAAATGGTAAGATTTATTACCAGGGTACTGCCAGAGATCATTATCTCCATGCTCTGGATGTGGCCACCGACAAAGATTCTGTGATCTGGAAGGGAAATATCTGGAATCCTATCGTCCAGGATGGTTACGTCTACTATATGGATGTATCGGAAAACTATCGCTTATGCCGCTATTCCCTATCCGGCGATGTGGTGGAAGTACTGACCAATGAGCGTATCGACATGTTTAATGTCTATCGGGACTATATTTACTACCAGGTCAGTTCCCCGGACGCTCCCGCCCTCAAACGGATGATGATCGACGGCAGTTCTCAGGAAACCGTGCAGGAAGGCGTGTTCCAGAACATCAACATCACCTCAAGCTATGTATACTTTAATGGTTTTGATGCGCCCGTTCCCGTCTATAAGACGAGTACCTATGGTCCCGTCAATGTGACCACTTTTGATGCCGCCAAGCAGGCCGCCATCGAAAATATGGACTAAACTAAGATAGGCTGACACCACCCGGTGCCAGCCTGAATCAATTTTTGCTCGATTTTTTACTCTATGATGTGTTCTTCTCCGTTTTGCAGTAACTCCTCATATAATTCCAGGATAGATTTACCAAACACGGGATGTCTCTCATAAGGCGCTATCTGAGATAACGGCTTTAGCACAAAATCACGGTTTCTCATATCCTTATGGGGAATGGTCAATTCCTCCATATCCATCACACAGTCTTCATAGAGAAGAATATCCAAATCCAAGGTCCTGGGGCCCCAGTGTACCAGACGCTGTCTGTTCTGGCTCTTCTCGATCTCATGAATCTTCTCCAGCAGTTCCTTGGGCGTATAGAGCGTGTCTAAGGCTATCACACCATTTAAGAAGTCCGCCTGCCTCACACCGCCGTAGGCTGTGGACTCCATCCAGTCCGATACACGCACCACCTTACATTTCCGGTCCCTCTTAAAACAAGCCACCGCTGTGTTTAAATAGTTTTCCCTGTCTCCCATATTGGAGCCGCAGGCGATGTATGTGCGGCGCCATCCTCTGGTAATCCTGACCGACACGGATTGAAAGGGAAAGGGAATAGGCGCCTCCGGCTTTCTCACCTCCAGCGTCACCCTCCTGATATTGGGAAAAGCAAGCAGCAGCTCTTCTGAGGCTCTTTCTGCCACTGTCTCAAGCAACTTATAAGTATGTTCCCTCAAAAAAGAATGCAGGAATCTGCACACATCTCCATAGTTGGTGGAAAGGGACAGATCGTCCATCACGCCTGCTCTTCTGGTATCCGTCTCCATTCTGGCGCTGACATAAAAGTTCTGCCCTATCTCATTCTCTTTCGGATACACACCGTGATGGGCATATACCTGAAGATTCTCAATGATAATCTCATCCATGTTTATAGCCATCCCTGATCGCCTCCGTCATCTTGACAGCGCGCACATTCTCTTTTACATCGTGTACACGGACAAACATAACACCCTTCTTTACACCATACACTGTGGTCACCAGCGTTCCTTCCATACGCTCTGCCACCGGAAGGTCCAGTCCCATGCCCACGACTGATTTACGGCTTGCGCCCAGAAGCAGGGGATACCCCAATGAATGGAAATTCTGAATCCTGTCGATAATCTCCAGATTGTTCTCATAACTCTTACCGAATCCCACGCCGGGATCGATGATAATCCTGTCGTCTGCAATACCAGCCTTGTGCGCAATATCCAAAGAAGACTCTAAATCCCAGAGAATCTCCTCTATCAGATTCTTATATACAGCCTCTTTGCGGTTATGTGTCAGGCAGCATGGTATCTGCGCCTGTGCAATCACATCTGCTATTTTTTCATCATATTTCAGCCCCCAGATATCATTGATCATATCTGCGCCCGCCGCGATACCAGCCCTGGCAACCTCGGACTTATAAGTATCAAGTGATACCGGAATATCAAATTGTGATTTGATTTTTTCGATTACAGGAACCACTCTGTCTATCTCTTCCTGCTCAGAAACCATGGTGTATCCGGGCCTGGTGGATTCTCCTCCCACATCCACAATATCCATACCTTGCTTTATCATCTCTTCCACATGGAACAGGGCCTTGTCCAGCTCATTGTACTTGCCGCCGTCCGAAAAAGAATCGGGTGTTATGTTAAGAATCCCCATCACATACGTATGCCCTTTTGTTCTAAAATCCCTCTGTCCAATCCTCATTCGCCTTTCCTCCTTCTTTTGCTTTTTTCTTGTTTTTATGACACCTATCCACCAATCAGCAATCTTTTAAATCCTGATTATATTTTTTGCCATCTCTGACCATCTCAAAGAAGAGTCTCTGCCACTGCGCATCCTCTTTAAAGCAGCCTCTGGAAGCCACTGTCACTGTCTGACTGCCCGGTTTCTTCACGCCCCGCATGGTCATACACATATGCTCCGCCTCTAACATCACCATCACTCCCTGGGGATGTAAGTGCTCCATAATAGCATCTGTTATTTGTATGGTCATCTGTTCCTGAATCTGGGGACGCCTTGCATAGACTTCCACCGTTCTTGCCAGCTTACTAAGCCCCACCACCCGGCCGTTGGGCAGGTAGGCAATGTGGGCTTTGCCGTAGAAGGGCATCAGATGATGTTCACAAATAGAATAAAAGGTGATATCTTTAACCACCACGATCTCATTACTGGCAACCGGAAATGTCTTGGACAGATGTTTCGCGGCATCCTCCTCCATCCCTGCAAAAATCTCACAGTACATCCGGGCAATCCGGTCTGGCGTCTCCCGCAGGCCCTCCCGGCCCGCATCCTCCCCGATTCCCTCCAATAACAATTCCACTGCCTTTTTAATTTTGTTCTGATCTACCATGAGAATCTCTCCTGATCGTATCTCTATGTTCTACTATATTCATCAGTTCTCCCAGATAAGATAGAGAACCGAAAGCTATGATAACCGTATCCTTATCCTCTCCCGCCAGCAGATAAGCAATCTCCACCGCTTCCTGCACGCTGTCCGCCACCGTCACACTGTCATGATATTCCCCCGCTGCCTGTGCCAGCTCATAAGCTGATAACGCCCGTTCTCTAATAGGCGGCGTCACCGTGATAATATGCTTTGCCAAGGCAAAGGTGATGCGGATGACTTTATCATATTCTTTATCCCGCAGCATACCCATGATAAAAATGATTTTTCTGTCCGGGTAATAAAATCTGATGCTCTCCACCAGTTTCCTGGCCGCATCCTCATTGTGGGCCCCGTCAGCGATAAAGAAAGGTTTTTTGCCAATCACCTGGAAACGCCCCGGCCACTTCGCCTGCATCATGCCCTCCCGCAGTTTCTCTTCCGGCACGGGAAAGCCGCACCGTCCTAACATGGTAATCGTCTCCACTGCAACCACTGCATTCTCGATCTGAAACTGCCCCAGCATACTGATTTCCAGATTCTTATACTTATCGTAGCTAAAATGCTGTTTTGTTACACCGCTTTTCACATGCTTCGCCTTAGCCGCATCCGCTGTAAAAAACTTTGCCCTGCGAAATGCCGCCGCCTGCCGCAGGACCTTCATCACCTCCGGCTGTTGTTTGGCCGATATTACATAACATTTGTTCTTTATAATACCTGCCTTTGCCAGCGCTATCTGCTCCAAAGATTCTCCCAGAATTTCCATATGGTCCATACTGATGGAGGTAAACACTGCCGCCACCGTAGTATCAATCACATTGGTGGCATCGAGAGACCCCCCAAGTCCAGTCTCCAATACCACGATATCACAGCCTTTGTCCAGAAAATACAGGAAAGCCGCCGCCGTCTCCACCTCAAAGAGGGTGGGATGGGTCTCCCCCGCCTCAACCATTTCCTGCGCCGCTTTTCTCACAGCTTCTAAGTACTTGCACAGCCCGGACTGGGTAATCATTCTGCCGTCCACCTGAAACCGCTCCCGGTAGTCAAGCACAGCAGGTGAGATATAGCGGCCCACCTTATACCCTGCCGCCTGCAGCACCGTGGAAATATAAGAAAGCACAGAGCCCTTGCCGTTGGTGCCTGCGATATGTACGAACTTAAGCCGATTCTGGGGATTGCCCAGACGCCTGCACAGGCTTCTTATGCTCTCCAGCCCCATGACACTGCCTAAAGGCTTCAGTTGTTCTATGTATTCCATGGCTTCCCTGTAATTCATGTACGCCCCCTGTATAAAACCACCCTATCCGTCTATACTATGATTATGAAAAAATTAATGCATAACTTCATTCACTGCGGCCTGCTGGGGTGGTTTCTGGAAATCACCTTCACCGCCTTCCATGCCTTCCGCAGAAGAGATTTAAAGCTCCCTGGCGCTACCTCCATATGGATGTTTCCCATCTATGGCATGGCGGCTTTCCTTGCCCCTGTCTGCCGTATTATGCGAAACTGCAGCCTGGTTGTCCGGGGACTCACCTATACCTGCCTAATATTTACCGGTGAATTTCTCACCGGCATATGGCTCAACAGACGCGAATTATGCCCCTGGAACTACGAAAAATCACGCTGGAACCTGGCCAAAGTAGTCCGCCTCGACTATGCGCCTTTCTGGTTTCTCACCGGTCTTTTGTTTGAGCGCATCCTGCGGGAGAACGATGAAAGCCTGCGGCCTGACTGACCTCCTCTTTTCGCAGTCCCGTCAGCCTCAGAGGCTTTCGCTTACATGACACCTCAATCCATATCATCTATATCATCCGCGTTGATATTCAGGGTATTCAAGGTGCGCCGCTTTCTTCTGGCATCCTCAGAAGCGTGCAGAATATAATTCTTAATCTCTTTCGCATGTTTGATATGCTCTAAGAAAAGCTGCGGATGGGTATTGTCTCCTGTATAACACGCCACCGTACCCAGTCCGAAAATGCGCTCTGCCAGACTCGTCCGCAGTTCCACATCCTGTATCTTATATAAATAACAGTCGTTCTCCGTCGTGCTGAACAATCCTGCATTGATGGTGACCACCTGTTCGTTAATCGTATATTTTGTAAAAGTAAAGGGCAGCCCGAAGAACAACCATCTTTTGCGCTCCACATACTCCCCGGCAGACCCTTTTAGAGCATCATCATCTCTCCCGTCTGCTCCCGGCCCCTGCTGTTCCTTCCGTTCCTGTTCCCTGTTTTCTTCCATCATTTATACTCTCCTTCCGATATCTTCCACCCGATTTACCAAGGGATATATTCCCTGTCTACTATATCATACCCCAATTCATTTCACAAGTTCCCCAAGCAAACAGCTGAACTATTACATTCCTCTTCATAAAATAATCAGGTAATTTTCCTCAGGTAATTTTATCCGCGCCGCCACTTGAAACACCCCTGCCTTTGTGATATGATATACAAGATATAGAGAATGCTTATCACATCACCACATAATAAGGAGGGAAAACACATGACCGCAAAAGATTGTATCTTAGAACGCAGAAGTATCCGCAAGTTTAAGGCCGATCCCGTCTCTCATGAATTGCTTGCAGAGATTGTTCAGACAGCTTCTTACGCTCCCAGCTGGAAGCATACACAGATTACCCGCTATATTGCAGTAGAAGGCGCTCTGAAAGATCGGATTGCCAAAGAATGTACATCCCTGTACCCTCCCAACGGTAATATCATTGCCGCAGCACCCGTTTTGATGGCAATCACTATCATCAAAAACCGCAGCGGTTATGAGCGCGACGGGTCTTTCAGTACACCCCGGGGCGATGGCTGGCAGATGTATGATGCCGGTATCGCGTCTCAGTGCCTATGTCTTGCGGCCTATGAAAAAGGCCTTGGTTCCGTTATTCTAGGACTCTTTGATCAGAAAGAAGCAGAGTCCTTATTACAGATTCCCGAAGACAGGGAACTGGTGGCACTTATTCCTGTTGGTTATCCTGACGAGACACCTGTTGCACCCAGAAGAAAACCTGTGGAGGAATTATTATCCTATCAATCATAAGCAATTCAAAATAGAAGAGATTCTTTCTCTTCTATTTTTTTAGACATCAATAAAGGAGATTACAATCATGAGACACTTAATGAACCCACTTGATTTTACTGTGGAAGAACTGGAAAAGCTCTTTGACCTGGCTGCCGACATTGAGGCCAATCCGGCTAAATATGCCCACGTCTGTGCCGGGAAGAAGCTGGCTACATGTTTCTATGAACCCAGCACGCGCACGCGCCTAAGCTTCGAGGCTGCTATGCTGAATCTTGGCGGACAGGTCCTGGGGTTCTCAGATGCCGCTTCCTCCTCGGCTGCCAAGGGTGAAAGCGTATCTGACACAATCCGTATCGTTTCCTGTTATGCAGATATCTGCGCCATGCGCCATCCCAAAGAGGGCGCGCCGATGGTAGCTGCCAGCCGGTCCCGGATTCCTGTCATCAACGCCGGAGACGGCGGACATCAGCATCCTACCCAGACTCTCACCGATCTTCTCACCATCCGCTCCCTGAAAGGAAAACTGGGCGGTTTTACAATCGGGCTTTGCGGTGACCTCAAGTTTGGCCGTACCGTACACTCCTTGATCAACGCCCTGATCAGATACCCTGATATCCACTTTATCTTCATCTCCCCGCCGGAATTGAAAGTTCCGGACTATATCACCGACATGTTGACGGAGAAGGGCATCTCTTACAAAGAAGTCATCCGCTTAGAGGATTGTATGCCGGACTTAGACCTCCTCTATATGACCAGGGTCCAGAAAGAACGCTTCTTCAACGAAGAAGACTACGTCCGGTTGAAAGATTTCTATATCCTGGACAAGGACAAACTGTCTGCCGCCAAACAGGACATGCTGGTGCTGCATCCCCTGCCCCGGGTCAACGAGATTTCCGTGGAAGTGGATGACGACCCCCGCGCCGTCTACTTTAAACAGGCACAGTACGGCGTCTATGTGAGAATGGCATTGATCTTAACCCTATTGGAAATTGAGGTGTAGAAAGGAGTTATCATGTTAAACGTAGGAAAAATCGAAGAGGGCTTCGTGCTCGACCATATAGAAGCAGGCAAAAGCCTGTCCATCTACCACCACCTAAAACTGGATAAGCTGGACTGCCCGGTAGCCATCATCAAGAACGCCAGAAGCAACAAAATGGGCAAGAAGGACATCCTGAAAGTAGAGTGTGACATCAACACGCTGAATCTGGATATTCTGGCTTTTATCGATCACAATATCACCGTCAACGTCATCAAGGACGGGAAGATTGTCGATAAGAAAGAACTGGTGCTCCCCCGGGAAATCCACAACGTAATCAAATGCAAAAACCCCCGCTGCATCACTTCCATCGAACAAGAACTCCCCCATATCTTCGTACTGGCTGATGAGGAAAAGGAAATCTACCGCTGCAAATACTGCGAAGAGAAAGCCAGCCACTCCGCCATGCAGTGGTAAAAAGCATATTAAAAAAACCACCAAAAAGGAGCCCCAAGGACAAACAACCATCCCCAAAGGCTCCTCTTCTATTTTCAAAAACTTCCGCACCCCAATCCGAGATTTGCGAAGCAAAGCTCGCGCAGTTAATTCCGAAGGAATTTACTGCAGTTAATCTCCGAAGGAATTTACTGCAGTTAATCTCCGAAGGAATTTACGCCTGAGCTACATCTTTCATGGAGAAGCTAATCCTTCCCATCTTATCCTTGCCAAGGCACACCACAGTCACCTTATCACCCAGGGTCAGCACGTCCTCCACATGGTTGATTCTCTCCTTCGCAATCTTGGAGATGTGAACCATGCCTTCTTTGCCCGGTGCAAACTCGATGAACGCGCCAAACTCCTTAATGCTGACAACCGTTCCCTGGAAGACTTGTCCTTCCTCAAAATCTGTGGTGATCATCTTGACCATATCCACAGCCTTAGCCATCATGTCACGGTCTGTGCCGCACACCGATACATTGCCGTCATCCGTGATGTCAATCTTCACGCCTGTGCGGGCAATAATCTCATTGATCGTCTTACCCCGCTGTCCTACAACATCGCCAATCTTATCCGGGTCAATCTGAATGGAAATAATCTTAGGCGCATACTTACCCACTTCCTTACGAGGCATAGCAATTGCCGGTTTCATGCAGTTTTCCATGATAAACTCTCTGGCCTCACGACATCTTGCAATAGCGCCCTCCACGATGGGCTTGGTCAGGCCGTGAATCTTAATGTCCATCTGGATTGCCGTGATACCCTCATGGGTACCCGTCACCTTAAAGTCCATATCTCCAAAGAAATCTTCAAGTCCCTGGATATCTGTCAACAGCACAAAATCATCATCCGTGTCGCCTGTCACCAGACCACAGGAAATACCTGCCACCATCTTCTTGATCGGTACGCCCGCTGCCATCAGAGACATACAGGAAGCACAGGTAGAAGCCATGGACGTGGAACCGTTGGACTCAAAAGTCTCTGACACGGTACGGATTGCATAGGGGAATTCCTCCTCGGAAGGAAGCACCGGAAGCAGTGCCCTCTCCGCCAATGCACCGTGGCCGATCTCTCTACGGCCCGGTCCTCTGCTGACCTTCGTCTCACCTACCGAGTAAGACGGGAAATTATAGTGATGCATATATCTCTTGCCGGTAATGTTCTCATCTAAGCCGTCCACCTTCTGCATCTCGGATAAAGGCGCCAGCGTACATACGTTGCAGATCTGTGTCTGTCCTCTGGTAAACATTGCTGACCCGTGTACTCTGGGGATGATATCCACTTCCGCAGCCAAGGGCCTGATCTGATCTAAAGCCCTGCCGTCAGGACGCTTATGATCTTTTAAAATCATCTTGCGGACTGTCTTTTTCTGATACTGATACACTGCCTCGCCAAGCACTGCCAAGTACTCCTCGTTTTCTGCGAAAGCTTCCTCCAGCTTGGCTGTCACATTCTTGATATTCTCCTCGCGCACCTGCTTCTCATCGGTGAAGACAGCCGTCTCCATCTCCTCAGGTGTCACGATTTTCTTCATCTCCTCAAACATTTCTTCCGGAACTGCACAGCTCTCATAGGTATGTTTCGGCTTGCCCACTTCCGCCACAATGTTGTTGATAAAAGCAATCAATGTCTGGTTAATCTCATGGGCCTTATAAATGGCCTCCAATACCTTAGCCTCCGGCACCTCGTTGGCGCCAGCCTCAATCATCATCACTTTCTCAGCCGTAGATGCTACCGTCATCTTCAAATCGCCTTTATCCCACTGCTCCTGGGAGGGATTCACGATCAACTCGCCGTCCACCATACCCATCTGGGTCATCGCGCAGGGACCCGCAAAAGGGATATCTGAAATACAGGTCGCAATGGCAGTACCAATCATAGCCACCAGCTCCGGACGGCAGGCCGGATCCACACTCATGACCATATTGTTGAGCGTCACATCATTGCGGTAATCCTTCGGGAAAAGCGGTCTCATTGGACGGTCGATAACACGGCTTGTGAGAATCGCATTCTCGGAAGGCTTGCCCTCTCGTTTGTTAAATCCGCCGGGAATCTTGCCGACAGAATAGAACTTCTCTTCATACTCTACACTGCAGGGAAAGAAATCAATCCCGTCCCTGGGCTTGTCGGAAGCCGTTGCCGTAGACAACACGGTAGTCTCCCCATACTGCATAAAAGCACAGCCGTTTGCCTGCTTGCCCACTCTGCCGATATCTACACGCAGGGTGCGCCCGGCAAGTTCCATGGTATAACTCTTGTACATAATCTTCTCTCCTTTTTCTTCTCTCTTCCTCCTTCCGGCAGATCCTCCTCCCGCCGAAAGTGCGCAGCCGCCTGCTTAAACCAGACCACTGCAAATATACACAGAAAAGCGGATTTAGGGTTAACTCTGCTAACCCTATCTCCGCTTTATTGTCCATCTTATTTACGAAGTCCAAGTCTCTCAATTAAGGAACGATATCTCTCAATATCTTTTTCTTTCAGATAGCCAAGCAGGCCGCGTCTCTGACCTACCATTTTCAGAAGTCCTCTTCTGGAATGATGATCTTTGGGATTCTCTTTCAGATGCTCGGTGAGTTCCTGAATTCTCGCTGTCAGGACTGCTACCTGCACTTCCGGTGAACCTGTGTCGCCTTCCGATCTGGCATACTCTTTGACAATCGCTGTTTTCTTTTCCTTAGAAATCATAATTTCTCCTTTCCTTCAGGGGGCTGCCCTGATAAACGCCTGACACCAAGAAGGGGGTCGGAGCATCCCGCCTCCGGGTATCGGCTCAAATCACACTGCTATAGTGTATCACAAACCCATGTGATTGTAAAGCGTATATTGAAGCGCTTTTGCTATCTTTTCCTCATACGCTTTCCTTCTGCCACAGCATCCATCCTACTGCTTTATATCTATCTCCTAGTCCTGCAGAATCCGCACTGCCTTAAAAGGCGTTCTATAAGACACATTGGAAATACGAATCCCTGTCTTAGGACTGCTGGCATGGATTACCTTGCCGCCGCCAATATACATCGCCACATGATTGATGGTCTTGCCTTTTCCATAGAAAATCAGATCTCCCGGCTGTGCCTCGGATACCTTGATCGTGGTGCCGCAGTTGGCCTGCGCCCTGGACGAATGAGGCAGATTCACGCCGTACTTCTTATAAAGACTCATCACATAACCGGAGCAGTCCGCTCCCTTTGTCAAACTGGTGCCGCCCCATACATAAGGGTTCCCCAGAAATTCTTTCGCATACTGACACAAATCCACGCGCACGTTGGAGATGCCCTGCCCGTAGAGCAGTTCTGACATGGTGACTGCCGTTCCGAGTTCTGCACTGACTTCCACAAACTCTCCCGACACATAAACCTCGTCGTCATCCAAAAGTACTTTAACCCATTCTCCCTCCACAGCAGCCACTTCCAGCTCCTCGCCGTTTGGCACCATGGTGATAACTTCCGAATCCGTGCTGGCCTCTGCCCTGACATTCAGACTGTCCGTGGTGACTCTGGCCATTGTTGTTGCAAGCTCTTCTGCTTTATGTTTCGCCGGAATCCCTGTCAGAAGATACTCTTTGCTCACATATCCTTCTACGCTGCCGGACTTGATGTGCGCCCAGGTATCATCTGTATCAAGTACCTCACAGGCCGCATCCTTGGGCAGTTTACCTACCAGCTTCCCATCTTCCGCCGCCACGGCCCGGATATTCAGATTATCGCTCACATTGGCGATGCCCAGGTTCGTATAGCCCCAGTTGGCGTTCTTAGCCCGCTCATACGCCAGCTTATAGTCCTCCACTGTCTTATCCGCAGAGAAGATGCTGGCGGAACCAACAGAATCTCCCAGCACGTCATGAATACTGTCTGCCGGAATCTGCCCTGCCTCACTCTGTGTACTGGAAGCCGCCTGTGCCACGGTCCAGGCATCGGCACTATCCTGCGTCACATCCAATTCTGTGACATTTTGAATATTTTCTGTAATACTTTTGTTAAAATTAATCTGTTTTGTTGACACAATATCCGGCAGAGCGATTGTTGCCTGCATCTGCATGGGAATCATAAAAAGTAAAAAACCTGCCAAAAGCAAAGATATTTCTCGTCTCTTCATCGAAGGATTGTCCTCTCGCTAATTTGTAACATTCGTAACACTTTTGTAACAAATGTGAGCTTATTATAACAAGTCCGTAAGACTTTGTCAATCCCTGTGCGATGATTTTATTACATACCCGTCTCATAATAGGTGTTCGCAAAGGCAATATTGGTGGCATGATCGGCCACTCTCTCTAAACCGGACACCACTTCCGAGAATAATGCCCCCGCCTCCGGCGTACACTCGTTGTTGGAAAGTCTGGCAATATGCTTTTGCTGCAATTCTTTCTCTTTCTCGTCCACGGCTTCTTCCAGATTTCTGATATCCTCCACATGTTCTTCCGTACTCTTCACGAACATAGCGATGGAAAAATGCAGTATGGTATTCACCATATCTATCATCTCGCCCATCTCCTTCTGTGCCGCCTTGGAGAATCCCACCCCGGTCTCTATCCGCCTGACGGCCGCGTCTGCAATATTCTCCGCGTGGTCACCGATTCTCTCGATGTCATTGACCACATGGAAAAGGGCGCCGATACTCTTTAAGTCCTCGATCGGCAGAGTCGTCTGATTGATCTTCACCAGGTAGTTGGTGATGGCATGACTTAAGAAATCTATATTCTTCTCCACCTCATAGACTTCGTCAATCTCGCTTTGGTCCAATGTCATCAGCGCGTTCATGGCGCGGTTAAGGTTCTCGTCAGCCAGGGAAGCCATACGGTCCAGCTCCTTGATCACTTCCACCACGGCAGTGGCGGGATTTAAGACCACCTTTTCACCGATATATTTGAGCTGATAGCTGTCCCGGTATCCGACTTTCTTATCGTCACCAGGCACCAGCAGATAGGTCAGTTTTACGATACCCTTGATAAACGGCATCATAATGATAACCTGAAATACTTTGATCGCAATATGGGCATAAGCCACCACACGGCCCGGGTCGCTGCCGGCTATCACGGTAAGCACTGCCACCACCTGACTGACAGCCAGTTTGAAAAGAATATATACAACAATCGTACCGATCACGTTGAAAATCAAATGGATTGCCGCCGCCCGTTTCGCATCCTTCTTACCATTTAAAGAAGCTAACAGCGCGGACGTACAGGCACCGATATTACAGCCGAGAATAATGAACATACAGATATCCATTCCAATCAGTCCCTGATTGGCTAAAAGCACCATAATACTGACCGTCACAGAGGAACTTTGGATAATGGCTGTCAGAACAGTGCCCAAAAGGACTGCCAGGATTGGCGTTTGTAAAGATGCAAACATATGTAAGACTGCCGGGGAATCTTTCATACCGGACATGGCCCCCGACATGGTGCTCAGCCCCATGAAGAGCACGCCGAAACCGATGATAACCTCTCCCCATCTTGATACTTTCTGCTTCTTGCAGAACATGACCATCAGCACGCCCACCAGCAAAAACACCGGCGCCGCCTTCTCCAATTTCAAGGAGACCAAAAGGGCCGTTACCGTAGTACCGATATTAGCGCCAAAAATCACCCCTGCCGCCTGGGTCAGATTCATCAGCCCTGAATTGACGAAGCTGACCACCATAACCGTACATGCCGACGATGACTGGATAACTGCCGTAAAGAAAACACCCACTAAAATTCCCATAAAGCGGTTTGTGGTCAACCGCTCCAGAATTCCTCTCAACCTTGCACCGGCAACCTTTTCAATGCTGTCGCTCATGATGCGCATACCATACAAAAACAGCCCAAGGCCGCCTGCCATGGAAAGAATGATTGTTGGATTCATCTCAATTTAAGTTTCCTTCCTTTGTTCTTTCGCTTCAATGCCGCCGATATTATTGTATCTAAAAAAAAACATACTTACAAGTCCTTATAGCAAAAAATCCGACGCCCATCGACACTTACCGTCACGTTTCAAATGCCCTGCCCGCTTCAATGTCAAGCATAAGCTGTTCCCGCAGCGCCTCCACATTTAAGAATTTCTCCTCCGGCCTGCGGAATGCATGAAGCTGTACCGTAATCCGGCTGCCATAAATGGACTCGTCAAAATCATAGAGATAAGTCTCCACTCCCATGACATTCTCCTGCGATACGGTGGGTTTGCAGCCTATATTGGAAATCCCCCGGTAGGTGCTGCCGTTTAGAAGCACACTGGAATAATAAACCCCATTGGGCGGCAGAAGCTTGTCCGTCTCCGGAAGCAGATTCGCCGTAGGCATCCCCAGTGTACGACCCAGACGTCTTCCATGCTCCACCAGACCGCTCACACTGTAAGGCGTCCCCAGCATACGGGCTACCGCCTCCATCTGTCCTGCCCGGACTGCGCCTCTTACTCTGGTGGAACTTACCTCCCCGCCGTCCACCTGTACCTTTTCAATCAATTCCAGCTGATAACCGCACGCTTTCTGATACTGGGCCAAAAGCGCCTTGTCACCCGCTCCCCGCTTACCAAAAGAGATATCCGGTCCTGCGCACAGATAAGCCGTCCGCATCTGCCTGGCTAAATACTGTTTCACAAACGTCACCGGTTCCGTAGCCGCCGTCTCCCTGTTTAAAGGAAATTCAATCAGCACATCAATCCCCATCTTCTCAAAAACCGCCCGCTTCTCCTCCTTCGTGGACAGTTCTTTATCCTCTCCGCCAAAGAAAGCCGAAGCCGAAGTGTCAAATGTGAATACCACCGCCGTAAGTCCGGCCTTTTTCTGCTCCAAAATCTTAGCAAGCAGTTTCCTGTGCCCCAGATGAATCCCGTCAAATTTGCCCACTGCCACAGCACTTTTTGTCTGCAGCGCAAACTCTGTGGTATTTTCTATAATCAACATTCTGTCATCCCGCCTGTACTGTACTCTACTTTCTATAAAAACATCTTTACGGGTTTAAAATCCCGGGATGCTTTCTGAAACTGATACATACCGTAAAACCTGCCTGCCTCATCGTAAACCCGCACCTGTTCCTGGTCCTTGGGCGCGATTTGACCTACAAAGAGACCAACCTGCAGACGGTTTCCGTTTGCCGCCAGCTTCTGCCCCATCTGTGTCACTGTGACCACCCGACAGTCAGAAAAGACCGTATCAGGCGCTGTTATGACATCCGCCAGTTTCCCCGCGCACTTAAGTTTTTCGATCTCCTCTAAGGTCAGCGCCTCTTTTAGGCTGAATATGCCCACTCTGCTTCTGACAAGGGATTCCATAGTGCCGCCGCAGCCAAGCTTTTCTCCGATATCATGACACAGCGTCCTGATATAGGTTCCCTTAGAACACACCACCCTAAACTGCACCTTTGGAAGCGCCATCTGTAAGATTTCAATCTCCTTAATCTGCACCAGCCTGGGTTTCCGTTCCACTTCTTTCCCCGCCCGCGCCAGTTCATAGAGTCTCTTACCGTTCACCTTCAAGGCCGAATACATGGGCGGGATCTGTTCGTAGTCTCCCACAAACCCCATAACCGCCTTGCCCACGGCATCTTCGCTAAGGGCCGCCATTTGGACAGCCTCCGCCTCCGCCAGTATCTGCCCGGACATATCCTGGGTATCCGTGATAACGCCCAGCTTAAGCACCGCGATATACTCCTTATCCCAGTCTGTCAGCATATCGCACAGTCTTGTGCCGGAACCGAAACATACAGGAAGCACGCCGGCCGCATCCGGATCGAGTGTTCCTGTATGTCCAATCTTTTTCTGTTTACAGATTCCTCTGAGTCTGGCCACCACATCGTGGGAAGTGTAGCCTGCCTCTTTATATACATTGATGATTCCATTATAGAGAAAGGTCCCTGCCATATTCTATGCCTGTTCCTTCTTCAGCTGCCCGGCAATTTCCTTGGACAGATTATTGATATTATCATGATATGTACCGTTCATGGTGCAGCCTGCTGCCCGCAGATGCCCGCCGCCGCCAAATTGCACGGCGACCTGCGCCACGTTCACCTTACCGTTGGACCGCATACTTACCTTATATTGCAGCGTACCGATCTCATACATAAAAATCGCACAGTCCACACCGCTCACCACCTGCAGATGGTTCACAATACCGTCCAAATCCTTGGGGCCCACCTGATAAAACTCCATCATACGCCGGCTCACCATACTGACGATGCAACGGTCATTCATAAAACGAACGCTCTCCAACACCGCCCTGCCCATGATCTGCGTCTGTACATAAGTCCTCTCGAAGAACGTATGCTCAAGCAGCGCAGAAAAGTCGAAGCCAAACCCAAGCAGTTTCGCGGCAATCTCCAGCGTGCGGGGAGAAGTATTAGAATACCGGAATACCCCCGTATCATGGGCCATACCAATATAGATTGCCTTGGCAATCTCCTCGTCTACCGCATCCTGCTCCATCAGTTCGTATAACAGTTCCGCTGTGGAACTTTTCTGCGGCTCGATGATGTTCAAATCTCCGCATCCGGTGTTGCTGATATGATGGTCGATATTAATCCGTCTGCCTGCCCTTCGAAAAATTGGCAGCGCCTCTCCTAACCGCTCGTCGTTACAATCCAGTGCCACAAAGACATCGTACTTTTCCTCGGTCTGGAAATCAGAATGAATCTCCTCCATTCCCTGAATGCAGCGAAAGACCTCCGACGGCTTCTCAAGATATATATCAATCTGCGCTTCGGGCAATTCCTTTTGCAGATAGCGGTACAGGGCCATGACAGAGCACACACAGTCTCCGTCAGGCCGCACATGCCCGCCAATCGCTATTTTCTTTGCATCTTTTACTTCACTGATCAACTTCATTTCCATTTCCCTCATCTGCCTTTACTGCCTTACGGTCTGTTGCCACTACTTCCTCAATCCTCTTAGACATATTGACTCCATAGGCGATGGACTGGTCCATGATGAAAGTGATCTGGGGGGTATTGCGCAGATTGATCGTCTTCGCAAGTCTGCCCCTGATAAATCCTTCCGCACTCCTAAGCCCTGCCAGGGTATCCTCCTGCGCCTTCTCGTCTCCGAGCACACTAATCCACGCCTTACAGGTCTTTAAATCCGGTGCCACCTCCACGGCCACCACAGAAGTCATTGGTGCAATCCTGGGATCCTTGATGCCTCCCCTGATAATCTGCGCCAATTCACGCTGTACTTCCCCATTAATCCGGGTGTTTTTTACACTGTTCTTACGCATGATCCCAGCCCTTTCTTACTTAAATAGTGTTTCAGAAGTTCTCTGCCCTCGCTTAGCGGGGTACTTCTACCATAATATATGCCTCCACAATATCCAGTTCCTGCATCTTATCGAAGCCTTCAAACACAAGGCCGCACTCGAAGCCTGCTTTGACTTCCTTCACATCGTCCTTGAATCTCTTTAAGGAGGCAAGTTCACCCTCATAAATCTGCTCGTCGCCTCTGCGGATACGAATCTTACAGCCTCTTAGGAATTCACCGTCCAGTACATAGGAACCGGCGATGTTGCCGATGGCCGATGCCTTGAAAATCTGGCGGACTTCCGCATGACCGATTACCTTTTCCTCGAAGATCGGGTCTAACATACCCTTCATAGCCGCCTCAACGTCCTCGATTGCCTGATAGATGACCTTATAAAGTCTCACATCCACGCCCTCGCGTTCCGCTACCGTCTTAGCGGTGGCATCCGGCCTTACGTTAAAGCCTATGATAATCGCTGAAGAAGCAGAAGCCAAAGATACGTCCGATTCGTTGATAGCGCCCACACCGCCGTGGATACACTTCACCACCACTTCCTCATTGGACAGTTTCATCAGACTCTGTTTCACTGCCTCCACACTGCCCTGTACATCCGCTTTGACAATCAGGTTCAGTTCTTTCAGATTTCCTTCCTGAATCTGGTTAAACAGATCGTCTAAGGACATTCTGGTCTTAGTATCTGCAAGCATCTCCTCTTTATGCTGTGCCATATAAGTTTCCGCATAAGATTTCGCGCTCTTGTCATTCTCATGCACGATAAATACCTCACCTGCGCTGGGCACATCGGAAAGGCCCAGGATTTCCACCGGTGTGGAAGGCTTGGCTTCTTTCACACGCCTGCCCTTGTCATCGATCATGGCTCTCACCTTGCCGTGGCTTGCCCCTGCCGAGATAAAGTCTCCCACATGGAGCGTGCCTTTCTGTACCAGCACGGTAGCCACCGGGCCCCGGCCCTTATCAAGTTCCGCCTCGATGACCAGACCTCTGGCATTTCTGTCAGGGTTGGCTTTTAATTCCATAATCTCCGCTGTCAGCAGAATGGTTTCCAGCAGATTCTCGATGCCCTCTCCCGACTTGGCCGATACGGGCACAAATTCTGTAGTCCCGCCCCAGTCTACCGGAATCAGCTCATATTCCGTCATCTCCTGTTTCACACGGTCGATGTTGGCATTGGGCTTATCAATCTTATTCACTGCCACAATGATTTCAATGCCTGCCGCTTTCGCATGGTTGATAGCCTCCACCGTCTGGGGCATAACGCCGTCGTCCGCCGCTACCACCAAAACCGCAATATCCGTGGAATTCGCACCGCGCATACGCATAGCCGTGAAGGCCTCATGTCCCGGCGTATCTAAGAAGGTAATACTCTGTCCCTTGACGCCTACCGTGTAAGCACCGATAGCCTGGGTGATACCGCCTGCCTCCTTATCCGTCACATTGGTCTTACGGATGGTATCCAAAAGAGAAGTCTTACCGTGATCTACATGACCCATAACGCAGATCACCGGCGGACGCGCCACCATAGAAGCTTCGTCCTCCTCTTCCTCTTTTAACAGCTCCTGAATCACATCCACCTTGACTTCCTTCTCACAGATGATCTCATACTCAATGGCAATGTTCTCCGCATCCTCAAAGCTGATTTCCGAGTTCAGGGTCACAATCTGTCCTTGTAAGAACAGCTTCTTAATAATCACAGAAGGTTGAATCTTCATCTTATCCGCCAATTCCTTGATGGTGAGAGACTCCGGAATCGTAATCACTTTAATCTGTTCTTCCGCCTTTTCTTCTACTTTCTTCTCCGGCTTAATAAATCTGCCCGCTTTATTGCGGTTCTTAACCGCTGCATCATCCTCTTCGTAAATCAAATCTTTCTTCGAGCGTTTATCTCTTTCCTGATTTGTTCTGCGCTTCTCTTCATCCCTGTGTTTCTCCACGTCCTTGACAGGCGTCTCGGGCACAAAGTCCTTCGGACCGTTATTTTTCCGAAATCTATTGTCCTGCCCGCCATTTCCTCTCGAAAAGCGCTCATTACCCGCACCGCCGCGGTTAGAGCCGACACCGCCGCCGTTACGGCCCCGATCATTTTGATTGTTGTTATAAGACGGCCTGTTCTGGCCTTCAGGTCTGCGATGATTTCCTGCATTTCCTGTCCTCTCCTGTCCTTGTCCCGACATGGGTCTGTTACCCTGCCCAGAAGCCGGTCTGCCTCCCTGTACAGGTGCTGCCGGTTTTCTGTTCTGTTCTCTCTGTTCTCTCTGTTCCCGTTGCTCCCTCTGCTCCTGCTGCTCTCTCTGTTCCCGTTTTTCCTGCTGGCGCTGCTCCATTCTGCGCTCCTGCTGCTGACGCTGGCGCACCTCATAGGGTTCCGCCGTCACCGGAATGGGTTTCTGGGTAGGTCTTACAATCTTATGCGGCGCATTCTGCACCTGCACCGGCCGGCCGCCATTTCCTGCCGGTCTGTTGTTATTTCCATTCCGATTTCCGCCGCCGTTTCCTCCCTGGCCCTGGGCGGGACGCTGTCCTGACATCTTGGAATTATGAGGGTTACTCACGAAGATAATCTTTTTCTTCTTGGGCGGCTCTGTCTTTGCCTGTTCGGATTTCTGTCCCTGCCTGGCCGTTTCTTTTCTGGCTTCTTTCGCCTCTTCCGCCTTAGGCGCCGCCTCTACGGCTTTGTTATGGGCCGGTTTATCCGCCGTCTGCTGCACCTTATCTTCTACCTTTGCTTTCGCTTCGGCCCCTTTATCCGCCGTCTGCTCTTTTGTCTGCACGTTTGTCTCCTTTGCTGCTGCGCTCCCAAACTGCCTGCGCACAAGATCTATGGCTTCATCCTCGATGGAACTCTGCGCCACCTTTACTTCATATCCTTTTGCCTGTAAATAATCTATCAAATCTTTGCTCTTCTTATCAAGCTCCTTAGCAAGCTCATGTACTTTCATCTTCGCCATACTTACTACCTCCAACTATTCCGAATCTACCAAATGCTTCTGTATGGAATCTGCAAATCCCTTATTTGTCACAGCAAGAACCGATCTCTCTTCCCTGCCCATGGAATGCCCAAGCACCTCCTTGGTGCCATGATACGCATAGGGCACCTTATAGAATTTACACATGTTGCCATATTTCTTTCTGGTATTATCCGAAGCATCCTCCGCGATTATGACCAGACACGCTTTATGGTTCTTCACTGCCCGTTCCGTTGCAAATCCGCCACTGACAACATTTCGGGAGCGGGCGGCAAGCCCCAGCATGGACAACACCTTATTCTTTCCCTGCACACTACTCATGCTCGCCCTCCTCAAACTCCTTTTCCAGATTCTCGTATATCTCGTCGGGTATGCTCACCTTAAAGGAACGCTCCAGCCCCTTTTTCTTTCTGGCCTGCACCAAACACTCCTTATTCTTACACAGATAAGCTCCTCTGCCGTTCTTTCTGCAGGTCATATCCAGGACGATCGGCCCTTCTGCGGTTCTTAACACCCGCATCATTTCTTTCTTATCCTTCATCTCACCGCATCCCACACACTGACGCAGGACTGTCTTTTTTGCCATAGCATCGTCCTCTCTATCCCGGCAGGCGCCGGTTCTCTACTCTTCTACCGCCTCGTCCTCTACATACTCTTCGGTATTCTCAGCAGGCTCCTGCTCATACCCTTCCTCATATCCTTCTGTATACGCTTCACCCTCATACTCTGATTCCTCTTCGTAAGCTTCCTCCTCATCATCGTAAAGATAATCTTCATAACGGAAGCCCGGGGCATCCTTGGCCTGCGTCTCACTCTTAATATCAATCTTATAGCCGGTCAGCCTGGCGGCCAGTCTGGCGTTCTGCCCCTCCTTACCGATGGCCAGGGAAAGCTGATAATCGGGCACTACCACCTTCGCCGTCTTCTCATCGGGATCCGCAAACACCGCCACAATCTTAGCCGGAGAAAGGGCGTTCTGAATCAGATTACCTGGATTGTCATCCCAATTTACAATATCGATTTTCTCACCACAAAGTTCATCCACAATAGAATTGACCCTGGCGCCGTTGATACCCACGCAGGCGCCTACCGCATCCACATTGGGATTGTTGGAGCGCACGGCAATCTTCGTCCTGCTGCCGGCCTCTCTGGCGATGCTCATGATCTCCACTGTACCGTCCTTGATTTCCGTCACCTCAGACTCAAACAATCTCTTTACCAGCTCCGGATGGGTGCGGCTCACTAAAATCCTGGGGCCTTTGGGCGTATTCTTCACTTCCAGGATATATACCTTGATTCTCTCGGTGGGTCTGAAATTCTCTCCCCGCACCTGCTCGTTTTCATTTAAGATGGCATCCGCCTTCCCCAGGTTGATGGAAATATTCCTTCCCACATAACGCTGCACTATACCGGTAACCACATCCTTCTCTTTCTCGTAATACTGGTTATAGATGACGCTCCTCTCCTCCTCGCGGATTTTCTGTAAGATCACGCTCTTGGCATTCTGGGTGGCAATACGCCCGAACTCCTTGGATTTAATCTCCACCCGAATGGTATCCCCGATTTTGGCATCTTCGGAAATCTCCCTGGCCTTTTCCAGGGAAATCTGCAGCACCGGATCTTCTGGCTCCTCCACCACTTCCTTCTCCGCATAGCAGAAGAAATCGCAGGTATCCCTGTCAATCTCCACTTTTACATTATCCGCCTTACCGAAATGATTCTTGCAGGCTGTAATCAGGGAGTTCTCGATTGCCTCAAAGAGAGTTTCCTTACTGATCTCTTTCTCTCTCTCCAGGATATCCAACGCTTCCATCAATTCCTTATTCATTTTCCATTATCCTCCTATGTTCACCAGATTTATAATACTGTTACAGATTCAGTGCAAGCTTTATCAGCGCAATATCCGCCCTCTCAAATGTGCGCATACCGTTTTCCTCTTCAATGGTAATCTGCGCGTCATCATATGCCTTTAAGATTCCTGCAAATTCCTTCTGGGTATCGATTGGCTTGTAGGTTTTGATTTCCACCGCTTCTCCAAGACTCTTTAACAGATGTCTGTCCTTCTTAAGGGCCCTGCCAAGTCCTGGACTGCTGACCTCCAAAATATAGGCGTCCGGAATAAAATCCTCCTCATCAAGCCGATCGGACAATTCACGGCTTACATTCTCACAATCCAAAATATTGACGCCCTCCGGCTTATCAAGATAAACCCGAAGATAAAAGTCTCTTCCCTCCTTTACGTACTCCACATCATAGACTTCCACTCCGAATTTCTCCACAATAGGACCTAACAGTTTCTCGGTCCTCTCCTCATATACTTCTCTTTTCGACATGTCCATACTCCTTTGGTCCGCTTCTTAAGACCTGAAAAGAGTGGACTCGCAAGTCCACTCTTTATCTTAGTAACTATTTAATACTTTTGTCATTATAGCACCAATTTTTCCCTATTGCAAGCACTTTTCCCGCATCCATTGACAGATGATTGACAGAACTGCCGATATCTATTAATCTATAGTCATCTGCTTCGGTATCCTGATAGAGGGAATGTTTTATCCCTTTGAAATGATATGGCATCCAGCAAGATTTTATTCGTATGCAGGGGGAAATATGAGTAACAAATTAAATCTTACATTATTATTACACCTGTTCCAGAGTTTTCTGACCACCTGGGCATTGATGAAAGCGTCCCGCATGGAACCTGGCAACATTCTCACTTTTGTCTTCTTCCTGCTTTCCTTTTTCTTCTATCGACATGTAAGCCGCCGGTTAGACGAAAGGCATCCTCTTTTTCTACAGGGAGAATTGATCGAAAACGGTGCCGCAGACACTTCCATTTTACATGACGACAAGGTGACAGACCATGTCGCCCTCATCACTTCTGTCATTTTTACCCTGTTATATATGCTGGTGGATTACCCCTACTATATAGAACTTCTCACCAGCAGACTCTACCGTTTCATTATCCTTACCGTGGTATTTACCGGATTTGTGACTCTGTTTTACTACCTGTTGAAATTTCTGTTCTCCTACACCTGCAACAAGATGAACCTCTACAAATTCCTGCTGTCAGATTATAGTCCGACTTGCTATGTCCATGTGAAGTACCCCCGGCTTTCTGCCTGGTTCAGCAAAATCAGCAGCTTCTATAGATATCACACAGCGCTGTGCACATTTGTCATCTGCCTGTTTTGCTGGCTGCCTTACTTTCTCTACCAGTATCCCGGCATCATGACCCCTGACAGCATCAACCAGTTCACCCAGATTTTGGGCATTTCCCCCTACAGCAACCATCATCCCTGGTCTCATACGATGCTGTTCGGATTTTTCTACCACATGGGCTATTTTCTGACCGGCAATATGGTTACCGCCGTATCTTTTTATACGTTCTTCCAAATGTGTCTGCTGTCAGGCAGTGTGGCTTACTTTATCAACACCCTGCGCGCCAGAAGAATAAGACCTTTTGTTCTTCTTCTGATCACGGCCTTCTATGCACTGATTCCCTACCACGCAGTCTTTTCTGTCACCATCTGGAAAGATATTCCTTTCGCGGCGGCTGTGCTGTTCTTTGGCTGTTCGATTCTGCGGCTGCTATATATGGAAAGGATTCGTTTGGCGGAAATGACTGTTTTTATCCTTTCAGGCATCATGATATGTCTGTTCCGCTCCAACGGCTGGTACGGTTTTTTGCTGTCCCTGCCCTTTCTTTTGTTCGTATACCGCAGACAGGCAAAGAGATTTTACCCAGCGCTTCTTGCCATTCTCTGTTGCGCCGTCATCATCAAATATCCTGTGATGAAAGCCTTCCATGTGGAGCAGCCGGACTTTATCGAGTCCGTCTGTATTCCCATGCAGCAAATAACAGCCGTTATATGCAATGACAGAGCGCTGACCGACGAACAGCTTGCCCTTGTGGAAGAGGTGGTGGACTTAACCTATATCAAGGACCTGTACAATCCCACCTTCGCCGATAACATCAAAGAACTGGTCAGGACCGGCAACCAGGAGTATCTGACCGCCCATAAAGGAGACTTTTTGAAGTTGTGGATAGACTTGGGTCTGCGCTATCCGGGAGATTATCTCACCGCCTATGTGAAACAGACCTACGGCTACTGGTATCCGGACTCCTTCTACCTGGTGGCGGAAGCCGAGGGCATCAGCGCCACCAAATACGGCGTATCCCACACGCCCTTGATTGGCGGGCCTTTGGTGATCAAGGGCAAAGAGATTGCCATCAAGCTGGGAAGCATGGTCCCCATCTATGGCACCCTGTGGAGTATGGGCGTGACCTGCTGGATTATGCTCTTTAGTATCGGCACCGTAATCATCCGCCGGGAAAACCGTAAACTGGTCTGCTATCTGCCCAGCATAGCGCTTCTTTTCACAGTCCTAATCGCTACGCCTGTGGCTACGGAGTTTCGTTATGTTTATTTCATGGTACTGAGTCTGCCATTTTATCTGATCACTGCAATGCTACCGGATTCTGCAGGCACTTTTTCCGCCAAAAGCAGCTAAGGCCATCCAAAACATCCCGAAAGAGACCTATCATCTCCTTCGGGATGTTCATTTTACTGCCTATGATGCAATTCGCATTCTCATACCAAGCCTATACTAAGAACAAGGATAAGAGGAAGACAATGATCAAGGTGGTAACACCCATCACCGCTGTCACACCGGTCTGGCACTTGTAAGCTGTCTTGGTATCCATATCCGAAAACTGGGATACTACCCAGAAGTAGGAATCGTTGGCATGGGATACTGTCATGGAACCTGCACCGATTACCATGATGACCAAAACCTTTGCAATGGGACTGGTAAATCCCAAAGCGCCCATCATCGGTGCAATCATCGCCGATGTTGTGATCATGGCCACCGTAGAAGCGCCCATAGCGGTCTTTAACAGCGCTGCAATCACGAAAGGAAGCACAATACCGATACCAAGCCCCATCATGGAACCGCTGAGGGTATCTGCAATCGGAAGCTGCTGTAAGATGGCTCCGAAAGAACCGCCTGCACCGGTAATCGCCAGAATTCCTGCGGAGTTGGTAACCCCTTCTGTAATCCAAGTCAAGGTGTTTTTCTTCTCCTCTTTCGGAATCAGAGTCATGGCTAAGAAAACGCCCAGAATCAACGCAATCACCGGATTACCCACGAAGGAAACAATCATTTTAAATACACCGCTCCCAAAAGGCGCACTGGGGAAATCACCCACCGACTTGAGTGCGATCAAAACGATCGGCAGAAGAATCGGTGAAAAGCTGTGTAAAGTCCCCGGCAGTTTGCCGTATTTCTCTACCAGTTCTTCCACTGTGTACTCCGGATTCGCCGGAATATCAATCTTGCTTGCCACTTTCTTGGCATAGACAATGGCCACAAGCGTGACAGGAATGGAAATCAGAAGTCCTACCAGGATGGTCAGACCCAAATCCGCCTCCAACGTACCGGCCATGGCAATGGGACCGGGCGTGGGCGGCACCAGACAGTGGGTCGCATACAGACCGCCTGAAAGTGCTGTGGCCATCACCGCCAAAGACACATTACTCTGACTTGCAAGTGCTCTGGAAATAGGGCTTAAGATAACAAACCCGGAATCACAAAACACCGGAATACCCGTTACATAACCTGTAAGACCCATGGTCAGCACACTGTTTTTCTTACCTACCACCTTGAGAATACTGTTGGCCATCGTAAGCGCTGCACCTGTCTTCTCTAAGATTGTACCGATGATCGTACCTGCCAGGATAACGATACCGATACTGGCCAGAATATTACCGAAGCCGTTTTTGACCGTCGTGATCACGTCCTCTGTGGGGATACCACAGACAAGACCAACCACCACTGCCACTACCACCAGCACCAGAAGATCGGAAGAGCACACGTC
>CAJUFU010000004.1:1559-3949 GCA_910585555.1 uncultured Lachnospiraceae bacterium | reverse complement strand
TTGAATTTTGAGATTGCAATTACCATGGCGACAACCGCCAGAATGATAACTGTAAACATAAATAAAGCTGACATACTTTTACCCTCCTTTGATCACTTATGCCCCACAAGACATATTACTTAAAGTCATTTTCAAGAAATACTCCTCTCCATCCCCCTTTCCTTGTAGATTCTTTTATTCAGGAAAGAAAAATACAGTCTCCTGCTTTCAAGTGGGAATAGACCGTGCCATCCTCACACTCTCCCATACGTTTTAACGCCGCATCGCCGGTGCAATGATTGAATCCCGCCATGCCAATTCCCATTTCCCGCAGCATATCCATGGTCCTGGACAAACGCTCTGTATCCGCCTCCACCAGGTGAGAGCCTCCAAAGACTGCATATACCGGACTGTGGAAACGGTTCTTTACTGTCTCCACCATATTTAAGATACCCGGATGACTGCATCCTACAATCACCACCAGGCCTTTGGGGGTTTCAATCACCAGACAGACCTCATCCGGAAAATCATCCGCCTCCATGCCTGTACTTGTCTGACGTACAAACCGCGCCGGCGCTTTCTCGAAATCATATTTCCGTTCAAAACCGCCTGCCACATGACAGCCTTCAAAAAGCGTAATGCTTTTCTCACAGACCTGATGTTCGATCTTATACTTCTTTAATAAATCCTCACCAAACCCACAGCCCAAGTACACATACTTACCGCCATCCCGGGCATACTTTTCCTCAAAGAACCGGGGACCCGTAATGAGCGGTGCCCTCACCCCGTGTTCCACCATATCCAAATAGCCGCCCGCATGATCGTAGTGACTGTGGCTCAACACCACATAATCCACATCTTTCAAAGAGACATTCATCTTTTTGGCGTTTTGGCGCGCCGCTTTACCTGCACTGCAGTCAAAAAGAATCTTCTTCCCGCCTGTCTCCACCAAAAAAGAAAGTCCATGCTCCGCCGTGAGCGCTCTGTTTTGTGAAAGCTGATTTTCCAATAAAGTGCGCAGAATTATCATATCATCTTCTTCCTTTCTATCTCTGCTTTCGTATTGTCACTCCTTCGATGCTCTTAAGATTATCAGCCCAGTCTGATCTTCTCATCGTTTTATCAACAATACCGACACATCGTTTACATTCGTCCCCGTTGGGCCAGTGATGATCAGTCCTCCTGCTTTGGCAAGCGCATGATAGGCGTCATTGTCCTGCAGCACCTCATAAATAGAAATCCCCTCTGCAAGAAGTGTATCCCTGGTAGCCTCATCACTGTAACCGCCCGCCGCATCGGTGGGTCCGTCCGTACCGTCGCTTCCCACACTGAACACCGCCGTACCCTTAAGGTTCGCAATGCCCTCTGCAGCCGCCAGCGCAAGCTCCTGGTTACGCCCTCCCCTGCCCTTGCCGGTCAGGTGCACAACAGTCTCTCCCCCTGCCAGAAAGGCAAGACTTTTGTCTGTCTTCTGATAGGTCTTGGCAATGGCCGCAAGAAACTTCCCTGCCTCTTTGGCCTCACAGCTTAACTGGTCTGTCAAGATATAAGGCACATACCCCAGTTCCTCACAGGCCGAAGCCGCCGCACGGCACAGGTCGGACACACTGCCCGTAATCTGCGTCTCCACATTATGTAATGCCTCCGGTGTCTCCTGCCTTAAAAGCCCTCTTGCAGTGTCTGAAAGCTTAAGCCTGTATTTCTCAGCAATGGCCAGTGCCTCCTCACAAGTGGAAGAATCCGGATAAGCCGGACCGGATGCAATCATATCCAGCGGATCGCCCAAAATATCACTGAGCACAATACTAAATACCCTGGCGGGCTCACAAGCCTGCGCGAACCTGCCGCCTTTTACCGCCGAAAGCCGCTTGCGGATAGTATTCATCTCCACAATATCCGCCCCGCAGGAGAGAAGCTGCGTGGTAATGTCTTTCAATTCTTCTCCGGACACCAAGGGTTTCTCGAACAATGCGGAGCCGCCGCCCGAAAGCAGAAATACCACCACATCCTCAGCGGATGCCTGCTCCACCAGATCAAGCGCCGCCTGGGTCGCCAAGTAAGAATTCTCATCCGGCACCGGATGTCCTGCCTCATAACATTTCGTCTTTGGAATCTCGCCCTTCACATGATCGTACTTGGTCACTACTACGCCGGCTTCCAATCTGTCCTTCAAAATATCCGCCGCCGCCTTGCCCATCTGCCAGCCCGCCTTGCCGACTGCCACCATATAAATCTTTCCCTGTCCAAATTCCCTGCCCTTCAGCGCTTTCGCCACTGCCTCATCCGGCAGTACAGCCTGAATAGACTTCTTGATAATCTGATCCGCTTCTTCCCGTAATCCCATGGCGCCTCTCTTTCATCAGATAAAACTCTACTTAACCAATTGTGTAATTTGACTAATAAAATTTAAA
>CAJUFU010000004.1:0-1549 GCA_910585555.1 uncultured Lachnospiraceae bacterium | reverse complement strand
GTGCTCTTCCGATCTATTTAAAAAAAGAAGATTTTTTTGTAATCTTCTTTTAAAATACTATATATTATCGGCTTTGTATATGTTACAAAATACATATGTTTTTACTAATTTTTGTCCCGTGGAACAATCACATTTTCTTAGAACAGTTTCAGGAATTTCTCTTCGCATCCTCAAAAACTGCTGCCATTTTAGTCCGCCTTAAGATTTCGCAGCAAAGAAGGCATATCGCTTCCCGCGTTCTGATAAAACTGCAGTGCCATATAATACACGGCAGCCCCGCCAGGCGTCCTGATGTCCCGGCCGTTTAAAGCCTCCATCTTCTTTAACTTATACTGAATCGTATTCTTGTGCATGTATAACTTATCCGACATCCGGGCCAGGGAACCGTCCTCCTCAAAAAACACATCGATGATCTTCATAAAAGCATCCAGCTCCTCTTCCCGGATCCCCGGAAACAGCTTCCCAAGATATTCCGCCCTGACTTCGTCCGAAATATCCCGCAGAAAGAGTTCCACATACAAATCCTTATAAAAGACAATCTCGCCCGCTCTGCCAGCCTCCGCCGCCCGCTCTGCTTCCTTACACAGCTGGCTGATATGGATACTTCCTCCATCCACGGAATCTATCCCAATCACCACATTCTCTTCATATTTATCCTGCAATAACTTCCTGATATTTTCCGCCAGCTTTCCGATACCCTCATCGCCACAGGCGGCAGTCAGACAAATCTGCTTAGGCGGTTCCCGCAAATATAAAATCCCCTCCTTGTCCACATAATGACGTACTGCAGACTCCATCTCATCCAGCTTTCTCTGCCCTTCCTGGGTCGCCGAAAGACTGGAATAATGCTCAAAATGAATGACCATGGCCCTGCGGGGACGGGTGATGTCAATCCCAATCTGAATACCGCGTTCCACAAAACTTCTGTCATAGAAAGCCCCAGATCTGGCAATCCATTCCTCCATGAAACGATACTTGACACGCCTGTCATATCTTCTGCGGTCCTTTAGCCAGCTGTCCTCCACCATAATCTCCGTCATCCGGCGCACGATGTTCCCGTAACCGGCCACCCGGTCCTTTTCCCCCGTAATGCCAACCACACCTACAATCTCTCCTTTGATCGTGATGGGCAGGTTGATGCCCATCTTGGTGGTCGGATTTTCCATTTCCTCCGTGATATAGAGTTCCGTAAGCTTCTCCTCAATGATACGCCTGGCGCCTGTGTGAAGAGTACCCAGACGGGCCTTGTCCGTGCTGGCCACAATGTAGCCTTCCTGGTCCATAAAGTTAATATGTTCATGAATCTCCCGGCCGATTTCCTCTACAATCGACTGGGCTGCTGTCTGTGATATGTACATGCTGGTTTTCCTCGGATTGTGTCTTTGACTTCTTTCATAATACCATCTCCATGGGCAGACTTCAAAACCATTTTTTCATATTTCCAGCAAATAAAAAATGCCACAAACCTCAATCAAATCAAGGTTTCCAGCATCCTTTAGGGTTGGGCTGTTCTAAAACAGTCAACAAGATCGGAAGAGCACACGTCTGA